>DAHVAJ010000016.1 GCA_027314705.1 Acidimicrobiaceae bacterium | reverse complement strand
GGATGCCAGTGGTCGTTGCGGTCCCTCCAGAAGAGGCTCCAGAGCGTCCCTGACGGATCAAGGCGCAACTGGGCGACTCGGTGTCGGGTCCACTCGGTCCCGAAGTCTTCCCGCCAGGGCGGTCGACATTCGACGATGGTGCCTGATCGCCCCCGAACGCTGTAGTCGATGCGAATCTTGTCCCGGGCATGGGGCGAGACCTTCGCGTCGCAGTACTGGGCGACACGGGCGAGGTCGAGCTCGGAGATCGTTTGCTTCGTGGTCATGGTGACATGGCTCATCCTGGTGGCCGGATGGCATCGGCGGTTCAGTGCACGTCGAGGTTCATCTGACCGCCGGCGGTCTTGGACTTGGGCAGCTTGGGCAGCGGCGACAGCGCCTCGTCAGGTACGGGCAGCACACCTGCTGTCGTGAGGTCCGCGACGGTGATGTGCTTGGTGTCCATGACCTTGCCCAGCAGCGCGGCCTGTGCGGGCTCGAGGTCCGTCACCAAGGTGAGAGCCCGAAGCAACTGCACCAGGTCGGTGGTGTACGCCGACGGCCAAGAGGTGGGCCTGATGTCGTCGAGCTCCGACTGCTCCCCTCGTGATTGCGGTCGGGTGGCCTTGCGGTAGCCGAACCACTTGCGGACGACGTTCATCCCGGAGACTTCGTAAGCGATGACGGCCGGGGACACAGGAGCGAACTCACCATCACCGACAGAGAGTGTCTCGGTCGCGGGGTCGTACGTCATCTCGTCCGGGTAGGCAGAAGCGGTGGCCGGGATGCCGACCGTGTTCATCGGTCGGAGCGCAGGGTCGGTGACGTCGGGTGGCCCCTTCGGGCGACCCTGGCTCGCGTCGACGAAGCGCTGTCCCCGGGTGTGCAGCCACAGCACCCGTCGTCCGAGCTCCACGGCCTCGGCCCAGACAGCCGCATCCTCCGTGAGCGGTACACGGATGCCCGGTGTGCGCAGGTCCTCCACGAATCGCTCGGTGAAGGCCGGGTGTGCAGTGACGGCAGCCACGTAGGCAAGGAGGTCGTCGGCCGCGACTGGGACACCCAGGCGCGCCGTGAGCAGGTCGAGCAGTCCGGGCGGGAGGTTGGGGGTGGAGGTATCGGCGCTGGCGAAGAGCGGAAGGACCCGGCCACCCCCGCTGCCCTTGTAGCCGTGGAGGTCCGGGGTCCAGGCGGCGAAGGTGATGGCCGGCCCCGAACGCACGGCTTCTGAATGGAGCTCGCTGATGTACGTCTGGTGGTCACCGCGCACACGCCAGAGGTCGTGACGAGGACGGTGCATCAGGCGATCGTCGGGGATGACGTACTGGACGTCGAAGGACCGGTAGGCGATAGGCACCGGGGTGAGGCATGTCCCCGTCTCGTCCTTGACGGCCAGGTCTTCGTGCGGGTGACCGTGGATGCCCGGCTTCTTCTTGTCCGCTGCTGACGCGTTGGTCTCTCGGAACAGCTTCTTCTGCTCGTCCCCCGAGGATGCGAGCAGCTTGTCCCAGCGCTCTTTCAGCGGCTCCGCCAGTGGTGCGTAAACCCACGTGCGGTTGGGCGTCAGCCCCGACTGGTGCCACGGGAAGAGGTCGCCGAGCAGCGGGCTCGAGTCCCACGCGTCGCTTCCTGCTGGCAGCAACGGGGCGGTCCACTCGCTCGGCACCGCCTCCCACTCGGGGCCGTCGAGCTGCATGGCTCCGAGGGCGGCGAACTTGTCGGCCTGCTTCCCATGGACAGCGCGGTAGTGGATGGTGGCCGGGGTGGTTGGGTCAGTGTTCGACCGGCGAGCGAAGATGCCGATGCAGACGGGCTGTTGGACGCCACCGAAGATACGGGTGGCCACGTCGGGCTGATGCCCTTCGGGTGTGCAGTCGATGATCCAACCTTCGGACGCGTGCTCCCGAAGGTAGTGCCGCATCCCGGCCATGCCGGGGCCCTTCAGGTAGCCACTGGTAGTGATGAAGCAGATGACGCCGTCGCTGTTGGCGGGGTGGGCCTCGAAGACCTTCCACGTAGCCCAGCGCCAGAAGTAGATGTAGAGGTTCGCCAGGTCCTTCTGGTACTTGCCGGTCCCCGGCTCCTTGAACGCGGCGATGAGCGGCTCACTCCACTCGGTGTTGGGAGCTCCGTGCTCGACGAAGCCACCGTGACCCCCGGCGTTCTCTCGGTACGGCGGGTTGCCGATGACGACTACGACCGGCTCGGTCGCCTTCATCTTGTTGGCGTTCTTGCGGGACGCTGCGATGGGTGCCATCGTCGCAGCCAGGTGGGCCTGCTCAGCAAAGGGGTCATCCAACGTGTCCGCGACGTACAACCGCAAGCCGTCGGTGGGGAGGTCGGCGTGGTACCGGTGGAGTGCCTCAGCCACCCGCAGTTCAGCTACTGCGTAGGGACCCGTCTGGATCTCGATGCCCACCAGACGGGTGGCGGCCTCCCGCAGCCGGGTCGGCACCGCTCCGGGACCCTCGGACGCCGCGACTGTCGCGGCCACGGTCTCGAGGACCGACAGCACGTAGGTGCCGGTCCCCATTGCCGGGTCCACGATGGTGACGTTGGCGGCGGCGAACCCCTGATTGCGGTCCAGCCGGGTGCGCAAGACCTCGTCCGTGAGGCGCGTCATGGCCGCCACAACTGCTGCGGGCGTGTAGTAGCTGCCGGTCTTCTTCCGGAGCTTGGGGTCGTACTCCTCCAAGAACGTCTCGTAGAGGGCGAGGTAGGGGTCGGCCAGGTGCTTGGCGAACTTGGCGAAGTCCACGACGGAGATGACCCGGACCAAGGTGCTGAGAGAGACGGCCATCGCCCCGATGGTCTCGTCGGTGAGGATGGAGAGGGCCTTCCCGAGCAACGAGTGGCTCTTGCCGAGCTGCTTCGCGATGGCGTCCACCGACTTGCCGACGAAGTCGATGGTTTCTGTGCGCGCCAGCAAGAGGGCGAACGTGACCGACTGTGCGTAGCCGTCCGCGAACTCGGCGTCACCGGCCTCGGGGAACAGGAGGGCCCGCCAGTCGTCCGCCAGGTCCGAGAATGGCCCGCCACCTTCCTGCTTCTCCCGCGTCTGCGTGTCCACCACCTCATCGCGGAGCAGGCGGGTGAGTGGCGCTACCGAGCGGACCAGCTGACGGATGTGGCGAGGAGCGACCGGCTGCCAGTGCACGAACGAGGTGAGGAGTTGCGCCAGTCCGTCGTCGGCGGTCGTGAGCGCCGCCCCGGCCGTGGTGACGTCGCCGACGAGGCGGGCCACCTCACCGACCCGCTCGCCGGTCCGGTAGAGCCCCCACTCCTGTCCATCGGTGTAGAGGACGTTCGGGAGGGCTCGCAGCTTCTCCCACTGCAAGGTGTCGTGGGTCTTCTTCTTCCACTTGACCGGGTTGGCGCCCTTGCCCGGGGCCTTGACCTCGATGTAGCCCGTGATGGCACCGTTCACCTTCACGGCGTAGTCGGGACGGACTCTCAGGTCTGACAGGGAGGTCTCGCCCACCGCAGTGATGGTCACCCCGAGTGCGGTGGCCATCGACTGCATGAAGGTCTCGAGCGGGCCACGCATCTGGTCCTCGGGCTCGCCTTCCCCGCCGGCGAGCTTCGGAGCAACGTCAGCACCGAGCACCGACACGGCCTGGGCGACAGCAGCAGCCACCGCACCGGGGACCTTCGGTGGGACCTCAACGGGCTCTTCGTGCTCGGGCGTCATCGACCGCCTCCGATGGCTGTGCGCATGTCCTCAGTCTGGCCCGCAAGAGTGACACAGCGGGACATCCTGGCCTCGTGCGTATCCTGTGACCGCTCGACGCGTCGCCTTGAGTCGCGCTGGGCTGCTGCCGGCGAAGTGACCACGTGCACGCCTGGAGGAGCGATGGCAGGGGCGATTGTATAGCTCGTACCACTGCTCGGAGGCAGGGTCGGCCGGGAGGCGGAGGCGGTGTGAGGGCTACAGCCAGTCGGTGCCGTTCGCAGCGTTCTCCACATCCACCCGCTCCATCATCTACACGAACGGATGGATCTGGGTCTGGGTGAGGAGCATGTGGCCAGCACGAGTGCCGCCTCATGGGTGAGCACCACGAAGTCCCACATCCTCGGGCCGCCAACGGCGAGAGTGCGGCCTGCGGGGACACGGTGCGCGACTGCTCCTCGCCACCCACTCGCGGGCGGGCTGCCGAGAGCCTGCGGCAGCGCTCGACCGGGTTGCCTCACGGCGGACCATCCACCAGTCGCGCCGACCGACGCGATCAGATGGTGACGAGACCCGCAGGCGCCCACTGATGCAACGGGCTGCGAGGTCGGGTAGCGCCGAGGGCGTGCGCCGCACCGGCAGGGCTGATGCCGCCGGGAGCGGCCGGCAAAATGGGGAGTATCAGGCCAGATTGGGCCTATACCAACTCAGAAGTCCACCAAACGCCGAATGGTGGACCGGGAATCGTCCGGAAGATCTCGATGACCGCCATCGGGTCCTGATCGTAGGTCAGCGACTCTGACGCGAGCGTGCCTTGCCCATAAACGCCGGCTATGGGCGTGGATCGGGGTCGGGTTTACCTCCCCTCAATCACGTGGGAGTGGCGCGCGCCGGTGGTCCAACGGAGCGGAACGTGCCAGCGATGAAAAGTTCGGCCTGCTGACAGTTCGGTGAAAGTTCCACTGACAAACTCCGAGTTCCCGGCTGACAGCGGCGAAATAATCCCGTGGTGTCAGCGTGAAAGGTCACAGCACGACCTGGCTGCTGCGCCGCCTGGCCTACGGGCTCGAGGTCCGGGGGGACGGCTTCGACCTCCACCTCCCCGACACGGCCCGGTCCCTCGGCCTCGGCGAGCGGATGGGGAAGAACTCACCGTTCCGGCGGGCCCTCCAACGGCTCTGCACCTTCGACGTGGCCCGGCCCCACGGGCCGGGCGGACTGGCCGTCCGGCACCGCATCCCGCCGCTGCCCCTCCGCCACCTGAGCCGGCTCCCGGCGTCGCTCCAGGCCAGCCACCGCCGGTGGTTGGCCGAGCAGCGCCTCTCCGAACCGGAGCAGACGCGCCGCCGGGCCCGCCGGCTGGCCGCGGGGCTGGCTGCCGCCGGGCGCGGCCGCGAGGAGATCGAGCGGCAGCTGCACGCCTGGCACTTCCACCCGGCGGTGGCCTTCCGGGTCGCCGAGGACGTCAGCGACCGGAGGGCTCAGCCCGGTTCGTCCTCGTGGCCGGCGGGAGTGAGGCCCCAGTAGGCGTCCACCGGTCGCATCTCTCCCTTCACGACCTTGTCGATCACCCGGCAGATGGGCAGCTCGAGGCCGAAGCGCTCGGCCAGTTCCAGGGCGACGGTGGCCGTGCGGACGCCCTCGGCCACCATGTGCATGTCGCCCAGGATGTCCTCGAGGGCCCGGCCGCGACCGAGCTGCTCACCGACAGCCCGGTTCCGGCTGTGGGGGCTCATGCAGGTGGCGATGAGGTCACCCATCCCGGCCAACCCGGCGAAGGTGGTCGGCTTGGCCCCCATGGCCTCGCCCAGCCGGGTGAGCTCGGCCAGGCCCCTCGACATCACGGCCGCCCGGGTGTTGTCGCCGACGCCCAGCCCTTCGCCGATGCCGGCCGCGATGGCGATGACGTTCTTCAACGCACCGCCCATCTCGCACCCGACGACGTCGTCGTTCAGGTAGACGCGGAACACCCCGCGGGTCACCACCTTCTGGATGGCGCTGGCCACTTCGAGGTCCTCGGTGGCCACGACGGCGGCGGCGGCCTTGCCGGCCATGATCTCGGCGGCGATGTTGGGGCCCGTGAGCGCGGCCACCGGGTGGCCGGGGACGACCTCCTTGATGATCTCGGTCATCCGCAGCAGGGTGCCCGCTTCGAGCCCCTTCGACAGGCTCACCACCGGGATCCACGGGCGCATGGTGGGGGCGGCGGCTTCGAGCACCTTGCGGAACCCTGACGTGGGCACGCCCATCACCAGGAGGTCGGCGCCCGAGACCGCCCCGTCCAGGTCGGCGGTGGCCGACAGCTCCGAGGGCAGGGTGAACCCGGGCAGGTAGCCGGGGTTCACGTGCTCCTCGCGCACGGACCGGGCCACGTCGGGGTCACGGGCCCAGAGCACCGTGTCGTGCCTGGGCGCCACCAGGGAGGCCACCGTCGTGCCCCACGACCCTCCCCCGAGCACGGCGATCTTCACGCTCCGGAAGGTAGCCGATGCCCGTTTCGAGGGCGAGGTCCGACCCTCAGGCCGGCGCCCGGGCGGCCAGCAGGCGGGCGACCGCCTCGGAGGTGACCAGAGCGACCAGCGTGCGCACCCCGAACCCGGTGCCGCCCTTGGTCGTGTAGTGGCGGCTGTCGTCCGCCCGCGCCGTGCCGGCGATGTCGAGGTGGACCCACGGCCGGCCGGCCACGAACTCCTGGAGCAGGAGGGCGGCGGCGATGGTGCCCGCCTGGCCGGCCCGTCCCATATTGCGCATGTCGGCCACCTCGGACTCGATGTGGGATGCGTACTCCTCGGGAAGGGGCAGCGGCCACGACGGCTCGCCGGCGCGTGCGCCGGCGTCCTGGACGGCGTCGCGCAGTTCGTCATCGTTGGCCAGGAGGCCGGCGATCTCCCGACCCAGGGCCACCACCACCGCCCCGGTCAGGGTGGCCAGGTCGACGATGGCGTCGGGTCCCTCCTCGGCGGCGAGGGTGAGGCCGTCGGCCAGCACCAGGCGGCCCTCGGCGTCGGTGTTGAGCACCTCGATGGTCTTGCCGCTCCGGGTCGTGAGGACGTCGCCGGGCTTGGTGGCCGTACCGCTCGGGAGATTCTCGGTGAGGGGGGTCCAGGCGGTGAGGGCCATGCGGCACCCGAGGGCGCCGGCAGCGTCGAGGGCGCCCACGACCGCGGCGGCCCCGCCCATGTCGGTCTTCATGGCCTCCATCCCCCCGGCCGACTTGAGGGACAGCCCGCCGGAGTCGAAGGTGATCCCCTTGCCCACGAGCGCCAGATGGGGCACCCGGCCGTCGAAGGTCCACGGGTCGGCGGGTCGGTAGTCGATGCGGACCAGGCGGGGCGGCCGCACCGACCCGGCGGCCACGCCGAGGAGGCCGCCGAGGCGCTCCGCGGCGATGCGCTCCTCGTCCCACACCTCGACCGTCACCCCGTCGACCCCGGCGAAGCGCTCCGTGACCCGCTCGGAGAAGCGCTCGGGCGTGAGGCTGGCCGCCGGCTCGTTGACGAGGTCCCGGGCCCAGACGACCGACTCGGCCACCCGCGCCCCGCGGCCCGCCCCCTCGGAGAGGGCCGATCCGTCGCCGGGCGTGGCCAGTACCAGCTCGCCGAGGCCGGCCGGCGGATCGGTCGACCGGTAGGCGTCGAAGCGGTAGCCGGCCAGGACGCCCCCCTCGGCCGCGGCCGCGGCCGTCTCGGGCGCGGGCACGTCGGCCACGGGGGCCAACTGGAGCACGGCCGCCTCACCGCGTCCGACGGCACGGACGAAGGCGGCGGCCGCACGGCGGACGGACTCCAGACCGCGTTGGGCCCGGTAGTGGCCACGGTCGCCGATGCCGACGAGGACCAGGTCGGGCCGGGCGCCGCCGAGCGTCCGCAGGACCACGGTCTGGCCCACCTTCGCGGCAAAGCCCTGACGCTCGCACCAGGCCGGGTCGAGGGCGGCCGGGAGGTCCGCACCGGCGAGCCGGCCCGCCCCGAAGGCCGGCGCGGGCCCGTCGGCCCCGGAGTGGACGGGCACGCCGACGGCGACGGTGCCGGCGGGTGCCGTGGTGCCCGACAGGGCGGTCACCCGGATCACGGGGCCTCCGTTCGGGTGCGGTCCGGGCCGGGCCGTGCGGCCGACGGGTCGGACGCCGGGCGCCGGGGGGCGCCGCGGGCGAGGAGGTGCTCGTGTCCCTCGGCCCAGCGGGCCAGGGCCCAGAGCAGATCGGAGAGGCGGTTCAGGTACCGTCCGACCAGGGAACCCTCGATCGGGTGGCCCACCAGCAGTCGTTCGGCCCGCCGCACGACGGTGCGGGCCAGGTCGAGGGCGGCCGAGGCCCGGTTGGTCCCGGGCACGACGAACTCGGTGGGCATGTCCACCAGGGCGATCAGCTCGTCGATCTGGTGCTCGAGCCCGTCGACCATCTCCTCGGTGACGAGGGTCCGGCCGGCGACCAGCTTGTCCCGGTGGGACGGGTCGGTGGCCACTTCGGCCATCAGCACGTAGAGCTCGCGCTCGAGGGCGGTGAGGCGCCGGTCGAGCTCGGACCCGGGAGCCGCCTCGGCCCGGGCCAGGCCCATGGCCGCCTGCGCCTCGTCCACGGTGCCGTTCAGGTGCATGACGGCCGCGTCCTTGCCGACCCGGCCCCCGTAGAGGAGCCCCGTGGTCCCGTCGTCGCCCGTCTTGGTGTAGATCCTCACCACGTCGCCTCCACGGGCCCGATGCTAAACGACCGCCCGGCCGGACCCACCGGACCGGGCCGGCCCCGCACCCCCGGTAGCCTGGGGACATCGTGGCCGTCCGACGAACCCCTGCCGACTACCTGGCCGCCGCCCGCGAGCGGGTCGTCGTCTTCGACGGTGCCATGGGCACCAACCTCCAGCTGGCCGGGCTCACCGCCGAGGACTTCGGCGGCCCCGACCTCGAAGGATGCAACGAGCTCCTGGTCGTCACCCGCCCCGAGGTGGTCGGGCAGGTCCACCGGTCGTTCCTCGAGGTCGGATGCGACGCGGTGGAGACCGACACCTTCGGCGCCTTCGCCCCTGTCCTGGCCGAGTACGGCCAGGCCCACCGGGTGCGCGAGCTCAACCTGGCCGCGGCGGCCGTCGCCCGGCAGGCGGTCGACGAGTTCTCGACACCCGACCGACCGCGGTGGGTGGCCGGGAGCATCGGCCCGGGCACCAAGTTCCCCACCCTGGGCCAGATCCGCTACGCAGACCTGCGCGACGCCTACGAGGAGCAGGCCGCCGCCCTGGTCGAGGGAGGCGTCGACCTCATCCTGATCGAGACCGTCTTCGACCTGCTCCAGGCCAAGGCGGCCGTCAACGGTGCCCGCCGGGCACTGCGCCACGCCGGGGTCGACCTCCCCATCCAGGCCCAGGTCACCATCGAGCTCACCGGGACGATGCTGCCGGGCACCGAGATCGGCGCCGCGCTCTGCTCCCTCGAGGCCATGGGGGTGGACGTCGTCGGCCTCAACTGCGCCACGGGGCCGGCCGAGATGTTCGAGCCGCTCCGGCACCTCACCGGCCACACCGCCCTGCCCGTCTCCTGCCTTCCCAACGCCGGGTTGCCCTCGGTGGTGGACGGGGCCATGCACTACGACCTCGAGCCCCACCAGCTCGCCGAGTACCACCGCCAGTTCGTCTCCGAGCTCGGCGTCGGTGTCGTCGGCGGCTGCTGCGGGACCACCCCCGCCCACCTGGCCGCCGTGGTGGACGCCTGCGCCGACCTCACACCGGCGACGCGCTCCCCGGTGCCCGACCACGGAGCCGCGTCGATCTACACGCAGGTCCCGTTCGAGCAGGACGCCTCGTTCCTCGTCATCGGCGAGCGGACCAACGCCAACGGCTCGAAGAAGTTCCGGGACGCCATGCTGGAGGGCGATTGGGACACCTGCGTGGCCATGGCCCGCGAACAGGTGCGCGAGGGTGCGCACGTCATCGACGTCTGCGTCGACTACACGGGCGCCGACGGCGTGGCCGACATGGAGGAGATCGCCTCGCGCTTCGCCACCCAGTCCACGGCGCCGCTGATGGTCGACTCGACCGAGGCCGCCGTGGTCGAGACGGCCCTCGCCTGGATCGGCGGGCGGGCCGTCATCAACTCCGTCAACCTCGAGGAGGGCGACGGGGAGGGCACACGCCTCGACTCGGTCCTCACCCTGGCCAAGGAGTTCGGTGCGGCCGTGGTGTGCACCTGCATCGACACCGAGGGGCAGGCGCGCACGGCGGAGTGGAAGCTCCGGGCCGCCCGCGCCATCCACGACCTGGCTGTCGAACGGTACGGCCTGCGCTCCGAGGACCTTCTCTTCGACCCGCTCGCCCTCCCCCTGTCGACGGGCATGGAGGAGGGTCGGCGCGACGGCATCGAGACCATCGAGGGCATCCGGCGCATCAAGGCCGAACTGCCCGGCGTGTTCACGGTGCTCGGGCTCTCGAACGTCTCCTTCGGCCTCAACCCCGCGGCCCGCCAGGTGCTGAATTCGGTGTTCCTCCACGAGTGCGTGCTGGCGGGCCTCGACGCGGCGATCGTCCACGCCTCCAAGATCCTGCCCTTGGCCAGGATCGACGACCGGGCCCGGGAGGTCTGCCTCGATCTCATCTACGACCGTCGTCGTGACGGCTACGACCCCCTGACCGAGCTGCTCGCCCTCTTCGAGGGGGCCTCGACCTTCGCCGGCGCCACCCAGGAGGACCACTCGGGGTGGCCGGTCGAGCGCCGCCTTGAGCACCGCATCGTCGATGGGGACCGCAACGGCCTCGAGGAGGACCTCGACGAGGCCCTGGCCGCCGGCCTGGCGCCGCTCACGGTCATCAACGACGTCCTGCTCCCCGGCATGAAGACGGTGGGCGACCTCTTCGCCTCCGGCGAGATGCAGCTCCCCTTCGTCCTCGGCTCGGCCGAGACCATGAAGTCGGCCGTCGCCCACCTCGAACCCCACATGGAACAGGCCGACCAGGGCGGCAAGGGCACGATGGTGCTGGCGACGGTGAAGGGTGACGTCCACGACATCGGGAAGAACCTCGTCGACATCATCCTCACCAACAACGGCTACACGGTGAAGAACCTGGGCATCAAGGTCGGCATCGCCGAGATGGTGGCCGCCGTCGAGGAGCACGGGGCCGACGCCCTGGGCATGAGCGGCCTCCTCGTCAAGTCCACGCTCATCATGCGGGAGAACCTCGAGGAGCTCAACCGGCGCGGCCTCTCGCACATCCCGGTCGTCCTGGGCGGCGCCGCCCTCACCCGGACCTACGTGGAGCGGGACCTCCGCCAGGTCTACCAGGGACGGCTCTTCTACGGGAAGGACGCCTTCGAAGGACTGCGGACCATGGACCGCCTGGCCGAGCTGGCCCGCTCCGGCGAGGACGATCCCGAGTTCGGCACGACCGTCGGAGGCCGCGAGCTCGGCCCCCGCCGGAGCGAGCTGCGCCGCCAGGCCGCCGAGGAGGCCCGGTCACGGGGCGAGTCCCTCCCGCTCCGCTCCCCCGAGGTGGCCGCCGACAATTCGCTCTTCCCGCCGCCGTTCGTGGGCAGCCGGGTGGCCAAGGGGATCGCCGTGGACGAGATCGCGGCCTTCCTGAACGAGACGGCGCTCTTCCGCAACCAGTGGGGCTACCGTCCCCAAGCGGGCGAGGACGACCCGACGTTCAAGGACCGGGTGCGGGCCATCCTGCGCGAGCAGCTGGCCGTGGCCACGGCCGGGCAGCTCCTCGTGCCCCAGGTGGCCTGGGGACACTTCGCCGCCAACGCAGACGGCGACGCCCTCGTCGTCTACAAGGACGACAGCCGTTCCTCGGAGTGGATGCGCTTCGCCTTCCCGCGCCAGACCGAGGCACCGTTCCTCTGCATCAGCGACTTCTTCCGGAGCGTCGACTCCGGAGAGGCGGACTGGGCCACCTTCCAGGTGGTCACCATGGGGCACCGAGTATCGGAGGAGACAGCACGCCTGTTCGCCGCCGACGAGTACCAGCGCTACCTCCTCCTCCACGGCCTGGGGGTGGAAATGGCCGAGGCCCTGGCCGAGCACTGGCACCGTCGCATCCGTGAGGAGCTGGGATTCGCCGACGAGGACGGCCCCACGCTCAGCGGGCTCTTCCGTCAGAAGTACCGGGGCGGCCGCTACTCCTGGGGCTACCCGGCCTGCCCGAGGCTCGAGGACAACGCCAAGGTCGTCGAGCTCCTCGGCGCCGAGCGCATCGGCGTCTCGGTGAGCGAGGGCTTCCAGCTCCGCCCCGAGCAGTCGACGACGGCCATCATCTGCCACCACCCCCAGGCCAAGTACTTCGTCGCCTGACGCGTCGCCCGGCATCCCACCTCCGCCACCCGGCAGCGGCCACGCTGGGGGCGTGCTCCACGACCGGTCCACCCGGCCGGTGCGTCCGTTGACGGTCGCACCCCGCCGCCCGGCGCCGGGCGGGGCGCGGCCTCGTCGTCGGGCCGATCCGTCGGGCATCGTGGGGCGGGTCCTCGGTGCCGGTCTGCTCGCCGGCCTCACGGTCGCGGCCGGCGCTCTGGCGTCCGTCCCGGTGGGGGCGGCGCCCACCGGCGCCACCGCGCCGGCCGTCCCGACGACGACGGTGGACCCCGGGGAGTCCACGCTCGTCGCGCTCCTGGGCGATCCGGGGCTGCCCGGCTTCACCCCGGCGCCACCCGGACCGACCAACGGCCCGCTGACGGCGGCGACCTTCGCCGCCCAGTCCTCGGACCCGGCCCAGGCCCAGGCCGAGTTCGCCGGCCTGGCCGCCCGTCCCGGGTTCGGGGCCGGCATCCGGCTGTGGAGCGCGACGTCCCAGGCGGGCCAGGTGCAGAATGACGTGGCCGTCCTCCTCTTCCGCATCGAGGACCCGGCGGCCGCCGTGGCGTTCGCCGCCGGCCTGGTGAGCCCCTACCAGGTCCCCGGGGCGGCGACGGCCTTCGAGGTGCCGAGCATCCCCGGGGCCGAGGGCTACACCGTTTCGGTGACCTCCCCGGCGGCCGCCACCGAACAGGTGGTCGTCTTCACGCAGGCGCCCTACGTGGTCGTCGTCCAAGCCGCCTCGTCGGCGGCAACCTCGAACACCGCCCCGCTCACCGCCACCCAGGTCATCGAGGTGGCCTACCTTCAGGCCGCGGCCATCCGCCAGGCGGCACCGGTGGCCACCCTCCCGACGCCGGTGCCTTCCGGCGCACCGACGACGGTGCCCGCCGCGGCGCGGTCGATCCCGGCGGCCCCGAGGACGTCCCGGGCGGCGCCGGGCGCGACCGGGGCGTCGTCTGCCCCCACCGGATGGCCGGGGGCCACCCTCGTGGTGCTCCTGTGCGGGCTGGCCGTCACCGTGCTGGCCCGCCGGCGGAGGCGGGTCCCCGCGGTGGCCGACCCCTTCGGGCCGGGCAGCCCGTTCGACGCCTTCGGGACGCTGCCCGGGGGGGCCCCGGCCCCGGCACGGGCCGGGCCGGCGGCCCGGCCCGTGCCCGAGCTCCCGGTACCGGTCCCGGCGCGACCGGTACCGGAGCTGCAGACGCAGCCGGATCGCGTGCCCGCGCCCCTGGGCTCCCTGCGCCCACACCGTTCCCGCGTCAGCTGAGCGAGCCCCGCCCAATTCGGCAACCCTTCGGTACGATGGTCGACGATGGTCGTTTCCTTCGCCACCCTCGTGTCGCTCGTCGGGACCTCCAGCGGGCTGGCCGGTCTCGAGGTGCCGGCGCTCGTGGCCATCGCCGTCCTCACCGCGGTGCTCCTCGCCGTTCGGGTCTTCCAGGCGCTCGAGCGTCGGAGGCGCAAGTCGGTGCCCTTGGTCTACGTCGACCACGATGCCGCCCGCTACCTGCAGGGCTCTGCGGACTCGCTCGTCGAGCAGACCGCCGGCGCCGGGCCGCAGCCCCTCGCCCCGTCGTTCACCGCACCCCGCCGCACCGGTGCCGACCCGGCCGGAGCGCAGGCGGCCACTGGCGCCTTCGCCCCGGTCCGATCGTCCGACGGGGTCGGGGTCCGACCGTTCACCGCCCCCGAGGCGGGTTCGGTGGCTCCGGTGGCCCCCCTCGTCCCGCCGCCGCCGGCAGGCCTGCCGCCGCTCGTTCCACCACCGCCCGACGACCGGGCGCCTGGCTAGCGCCGTGGCCGGCGACGTGCGCCCTCCCGCTGCTGGTCGGCGAGCCGGCTAGCGCACCACGCGGTAGCGAAGGCGAACGACCCCCGAGTGCGAGGTACGGGTCTCGACGAGTTCGAGATCGACCCGGTGCTCGCGCCGGGGAAGGAACGGAGTGCCACCGCCGACCAGCACCGGATAGATCCTCATCCGATACTCGTCGATCAGACCCAACCCCGCCGCCTCGGCGGCAAGCGTCGCGCCGCCGATCGCGATGGCGCCCTGACCCGGCGCTGCTCGCAACCGCTCGATCTCCTCGGCCAGGTCGCCGGAGGCCAAACGGGCCTTGCCCTGCACCGCCGACAGCGTGGTGGAGAACACCACCTTCGGAAGCGCCTTCCACATCGCCGCCCACTCATGCGTCGAGAATTCAAGCGACGGATCCTCGTCGACGGTCTCCCAGTAGCGCATCGTCTCGTAGAGCCGTCGTCCCAACAGGTGGACGGCGACCTCTCGCAGCTCGTCGGTGACGAGGCGGAAGACCTCCTCATCGGGCACCGTCCAATCGAAGCCGCCGTCCGGCCCGACGATGTACCCGTCGAGCGAGACGCCCATCGAATAGGTCACACTGCGCATCAGGCGTCCTCCCCGGCAACGGGTTCGACCGAACGGCCGCCGGACCACGCGGGACGCGTCGAGGGTTGTGGGACGGGGCCAACGTTGCCGGTCACAGCATTACAGGGCCAGGCTCGCCCCGCCGTCGACGACGGCCGCCCCGTCGACGAAGGCGGCCTGTTGCGAGCAGAGGAAGGTGGTCACCGCGCCGAAGTCGGCCGGCTCGCCCAGGACGTCGGCCCCACCGAGCTGCTGCATGCGCTCGGTGGCACGGGGGCCGGGGCGGCGGCCTCGGGCGCTGCGGCCGGTGGGGGACGACCTCGTCGGGATCGGGCACCTGGGCCCGGTGGTGGCCGGGGTCCCCTGGCTGCTTGCCCGGTCGGCGCTCGGCCTTGCGGCGCTCGGCCCGGTCGGGCGCTGGCGGCCTTGGCAGCCCTTCGGCCCGGGGCATCGTGGAGTTGCGCGGACGACGCCCGAGACGCCCCTCGAGATCGGCGACCGTCTTCGGAAGCTCAGCGATCGTCTTGCGCAGCTCGGCGTTCTCCACCTCGAGTCGAACGACCTGCTCGCCGCCTGCGTTGGCAACTTGCTTCCGGTCGCGCTCTGCCACGTGCACCAGTCGAACGGATGCGCGCCGAGCTCGAGGGTGTTCCGCGAGCACCAACGCGCTGGTCGCGCGAATTGATCGGAAGAGGTCGGCAAGACCGTCAGGCCACCCGGCCGCTGCACATTGACTCACCTGGTCCTCCGTGGGGACCTGAACGACTACCGGGAACCACGTCCGACGGCACTTGCACCGTCGGCGGGCCGCCACCGACGCGTCCGACTCAGCTGGTACGGAGTCACCCTCATCCGCTCTGAACGCAGAGGTCGTCCTACACTGACCCCCAAGTGACCACGACCTCCGCCAGGATCGAGGACCGGGTAGTCCCAGCGAGCCGGCCCTCCCGTCCGGCCGAGGAGAGCGGGCTGGCCCGGATCGCAGGTTGGTGCCACGACCACCGCTGGTGGGTGCTGATCCTCTGGCTGGTGGCCCTGGTGGGCACCAACGTGTTGGCCCAGGCCGCGGGGAGCAACTTCTCCAACAACCTCACCGGTGGCGCGCAACCGGTCCAGCAGATCCTGAACCGGGCCTTCCCCGACCAGAAGGGCAGCCCGGCCCAGGTGGTGATCACCTCCTCCGGGCCGATCAGCGCGGCATCGGTGCAGGACCGGACCACGATGATGGTGGCGGCCCTGTCCCGGCTGGCCCACGTCTCCGAGGTGGTCAGCCCGTTCACCGCCGCCGGGGCCCACCAGGTGTCCGCCGACGGGCACATCGCCTACGTGCAGGTGCAGTTCGACGAGATCGCCGGGAACCTCCCCCAGGCCGCTGTCAACAAGGTGATCGCCACGGCCCAGTCCTTCGCCGCACCCGGCTATCACGTGGCGCTCGGGGGCCAGGCCATCAGCCTGGTGGCCGCGGGGAAGCCCGGGCCCAGTGAAGGCATCGGCATCCTGGCCGCCATCGTCATCATGCTGCTGGCCTTCGGTTCGGTCGTGGCCATGGGCTTGCCCATCATCACCGCGCTGTTCGGGATCGCCATCGCCTTCGCTGTGCTCGACCTGCTCTCGCATGTGATCACCACCCCGACCTTCGCCCCGGAGATGATGGCCATGATCGGGCTCGGTGTGGGCATCGACTACGCCCTGATCATCGTCACCCGATACCGCCAGGGTCTGGCCGAGGGCCGGAACCCCCGTCAGGCCACCGCGGTGTCGTTGGCCACCTCGGGCCGGTCGGTGGTGTTCGCCGGCACCACGGTCATCCTCTCCCTGCTCGGCCTGTTCATCCTCCAGCTGCCGTTCATGCGCGGCCTGGCCGTGGGCGCCATCGCCGCCGTGGTCCTGGTCATGGCGGCCGCCGTGACCCTGCTGCCGGCCATGCTGGGCTTCTCCGGCCTGGCGGTCGACAAGCTCCACGTCCCCGGCCTCCTCCAGAACGCCGCCGAGCCCTCGCACCGGAGTTTCTGGTATCGGTGGAGCCGGACCGTGCAGCGCCACCCGATCGTCGCCGGCGGTGCCGGCCTCCTCTGCCTGCTGATCCTGATCATTCCCTTCTTCTCCATGCGTCTGGCCTTCACCGACGCCGGTAACGACCCCACGTCGTCCACCACCCGCCAGGCCTTCGACGCCCTGGCCAGCGGCTTCGGCCCTGGGTTCAACGGGCCGCTGATCGTGGCCGCCTCGGTGCCCGACGGCCAGAGGGCCGCCGTCGAGGGTCTGCGGGCCAAGGTGGCCGCCACCCCGGGCGTGGTCTTCGCCACCCCGGTCCAGTTCTCGGCGTCGGGCCATGACGCGGTCGTCATCGCCTACCCGGCCGCGTCACCCCAGTCGGCCCAGACCGAGGCCATCGTCCACGCCCTCCGCAACGACGCCATCCCGGCGGCCACGGCCGGGACCGGGGTGGCCGCCTACGTGGGCGGTGAGACGGCCGGCTCGGTCGACGCCTCCGCCTACCTCTCGTCCCGGCTGGTGTGGGTCATCGCCGTGGTCCTCCTGCTGGCCTTCCTGCTCCTGATGGCCGTGTTCCGGTCCCTGGCCATTCCCGCGAAGGCGGTGATCGTCAACATGCTGTCGGTGGGGGCCGCCTACGGGGTCATCGTGGCCGTATTCCAGTGGGGTTGGCTCGGCAGCGTGATCGGGATCGGAGCCACCGGACCCATCGACCCGTGGATCCCGCTCATGATGTTCACCATCCTCTTCGGGCTCTCCATGGACTACGAGGTGTTCCTGCTGTCCCGGATCCGCGAGGAGTGGCGACGGACCGGGGACAACTCGAGTGCCGTGGCCGACGGGCTGGCCAAGACGGCCCGGGTCATCACCGCCGCCGCCGCCATCATGGTCTGCGTGTTCGGCTCGTTCGTGATCGGCGATCCGCTCCACGTCCTCAAGGTCTTCGGCCTGGGCCTGGCCGCCGCCATCTTCATCGACGCCACCCTGGTGCGCATGGTGCTGGTGCCGTCCATCATGGAGCTCCTGGGCAAGGCCAACTGGTGGATGCCCTCGTGGCTGGACCGGGCCGTCCCCAACCTCGGGGTCGAGGTCGACGTGGCCTCGCTCGCTCCGGCGCCTCCACCGGCCGACGCGGCGACGGGCGACCCGGTCGAGACAGGGCGGCCATCGGACGGGAGGTAGCGCGTCCTCTCGTAGAGCCGCCGTCCGGCCCGACGATGCACCCGTCGAGCGAGACGCCCGTCGAAGAGGTCACACTGCGCACCAGGCGTCCTCCCCGGCACCGGGTCCGACGGAACGGCCGCCGGACCCCGCCGGACACGTCGAGGGTAGTGGGACGGGGCCGGCGCTGCCGGTCACTGCATTACAGGGCCAGGCTCGCCCCGCCGTCGACGACGACGGCCGCCCCGTTGACGAAGGCGGCCTGTTGCGAGCAGAGGAAGGTGGTCACCGCGCCGAAGTCGGCCGGCTCGCCCAGGACGTCGGCCCCACCGAGCTGCTGCATTCGCTCGGTGGCATGGGGGCCGGGGCAGACCAGGTTGAGGGTGATGCCGCTCCGTTCGGCGGCGAGGTCGTGGGCCGCCGTCTTCGCCCATCCCCAGAGCCCGACGCGTGCGGCGTTCGACAGCGAGAGCAGGGGGGCGGCCTGGACGATCGTGTACGACGTGATGCAGGCGATCCGGCCCCAACCGGCGGCGCGCATGTGGGGCACGGCCTCGCGCACCAGGCGCACCGAGGTCACGAAGTTGGCGTTGAGGGCGGCGGCCAGCGCGTCGTCGGTGAGATCGAGGGCCCGCCCCGGCGGTGGACCACCGGCGTTGGCCACCAGGATGTCCAGTCCGCCGAACCGCTCGACGGCCCGATCCACCAGGCGGGCCGGCTCCTCGGGGTCGGTCACGTCCCCGGCCAGGACCTCCACCTCACCGCCGAGGACGGCCACGTCCTCCCGGACGGCGGCCAGCGACCCCTCCTGACGGCCGGAGACCAGCACCCGTGCCCCCTCGGCGGCCAGGGCCAGGACGGTGGCCCGACCGAGCCCCCGCGAACCGGCCGTGACCAGCGCCACCTTCCCGGCGATCCCCAGGTCCATGCCGCCCTCCTCAGGCCTCGACGACCACCAGGCCGCGGTCGACGGTGTTGAGCGCGTCGGGTGAGCCGTCGGCACCGACGACCACGATGTCCTCGAGCCGCATGCCGAACCGGGCCGGGACGTAGATCCCGGGCTCCACGGAGAAGGCGTGCCCCGGTCGCAGCACCTCCTCGTTGCCGGCGACCACGTAGGGGTCCTCGTGCTCCTCGATCCCGATGCCGTGCCCGGTCCGGTGGATGAAACGCGACCCGAGGCCGGCCGCCTCGATGACCCGACGGGCCGCCCGGTCGACGGACGCCGCCGGTACGCCGGCCCGGGCGGCCTCCACCGCGGCCTTCTGCGCCGCGCCCAGGACCTCGTAGCACTCCCGCACCTCGGTCGTGGGCTCACCCGTCACCACCGTTCGGGTGATGTCCGAGCAGTAACCGACCTCCCCCTCGAGCGAGAGCGCCCCGCCGAAGTCGCACACGACCGTTTCGCCGCGACCGATCCTCCGCCGGCCCGGCTCGTGATGGGGGCTGGCGGCGTTGGGACCGCTGGCCACGATGGCGAAGTTGACCTCGTGATGGCCCTCGGCGAGGAGCAGCCTGGCGAGGTCGGCGGACACGTCGGCCTCGGAACGGCCCACCAGGGGGACCGCGCCGGCCTGGAGGGAGGCGGCGACGCGGTCGGCGGCCGCCGCAGCAGCGCGCAGGGCTGCGACCTCGGTGGCGTCCTTCACCGCCCGGAGGGGTGCGGTCACACGGGAGGCTTCGAGCCATTCGGCGTCGGGGAGGCGGCGCTGGAGGGCGAGGACGGTCGCCGCCCACGCCCGGTCGGAGAGGGCCAGACGGGGGGTCCCGGCCGCGGCCAGCCGGGCGACGACCAAGTCGAGGGGGTCCTCCGCGTCGCCCCACGGCACCACGGCGACGAGGTCGCCGGCGTCGGGTACCCGGGGGGCCTCGAGACCGGGCACCACCAGCGCCGGTTCCCCCTCGGCCGGCAGCACGAGCAGGGTGAGCCGTTCGAGCGGCATGGCCCGGTAGCCGGTCAGCCAGGGAAGGTCGGCCCCGTGCGAGAGGAGGAGGGCGTCGACCCCGAGTTCCTCCATGCGGAGGCGCACCCGGGCCATCCGGTCGTGACGCACGGCCACGGCCGCCGGAGGGAGGGCGTTCACCGAGGTCTCACCGGGCCCGGAGCGGCGCAGCGGCACCGGCGGCCTCGCGGGCGTGGTAGCTGGACCGGGTGAGCGGCGACGCCTGGACGTGGGCAAAGCCGAGCGCGAGCGCCCCGGCGCGCAGCCGGTCGAACTCCTCGGGTGTCCACCAGCGGGCCACCGGCAGGTGACGGGCGCTGGGGCGGAGGTACTGCCCGAGGGTGACGACGGCCACCCCCACAGCGGCCAGATCGGCCAACGTGGCCAGCACCTCGTCCTCGCGCTCTCCCATGCCCAGGATGACCCCCGACTTCGTCGTGAGGCCGGCGTCGGCCGCTCGGGCCAGCACGGTGAGGCTGCGGGCGTAGCCGGCGGACGGCCGCACGGCCCGCTGGAGGCGGGCCACCGTCTCGATGTTGTGGTTGAGCACGTCGGGGCGGGCATCGGTCACCACGGCGAGGCTGCCGGCATCGCCCTTCAGGTCGGAGATGAGCACCTCGACCGACGTGGACGGGCTCCTCCGCCGAACGGCGTCGATGGTGGCGGCGAATGCGCCGGCCCCACCGTCGGGGAGGTCGTCCCGGGCGACGCACGTGACCACGGCGTGGCCGAGCCCCATGCGCACGACGGCCTCGGCCACCCGGGTGGGCTCGTCCGGGTCGAGGGGCAGGGGGTGACGGGTGTCCACCTGGCAGAACGCGCAGGCACGGGTGCACCGGTCCCCGTTGATCATGAACGTCGCCGTGCCGTCCGCCCAGCATTCGTAGATGTTGGGACAGCCGGCCTCCTCGCAGACGGTCACCAGCTCGAGGGCCCGCAGGTCGTGCCGGAGCCCCAGGTACCCGTCGGCCATCGCCGCCTCCACCCGGAGCCACGGCGGCTTGCGGGTCGAGAGGGCGAGGCCCGAACCGGGAGCCACTCCGGCCCGCTCGAGACGCCGTTCGAGGGCGTTTCCCCGCCGCAGGGCCACGGCCACTGGCCTGGAGCCGTCCGCCGGCGACCCGTCGCGGGAGCCGCCCGGTGAGGGCGCGGGCCAGGACCCGTCGACCACCCGCTGGACGTCCGTCACCGGGCCCCAGACGACGGCCGCGGCGGCGGTGACCGCGTCGACGGCCTCGGCCATGGTGGCGTCGACGCCCTCGGCTCGGAGCGACGTCACCGGCCGGTCGGGGATCCCGCACGGGACGATGTGGGAGAACATGGCCAGATCGGGGTCGATGTTCAGGGCGAACCCGTGGGTGGTTCGGCCACGGGCCGTACGCACGCCGACGGCGGCGATCTTGCGCGGTCCGTCCGGACCGGGGTCGTGGGGCCGCCCGGTGGTGACCCAGATGCCCGGGAACCCGTCCAGCCGACCGACGGTGTCCGCCGGCAACCCCAGCATCACGAGGGCGTCGATGACCACCTGCTCGACCTGGTGCACGTGGGACGGACCCCGATGGGGGCCGTCCCCGACGGTCCGGACCGGGTAGCCGACCAGCTGGCCGGGGCCGTGGTACGTGACGTCGCCACCCCGGTCGACCCGTACGAGGTCAGCGCCGACCGTCGCGGGGTCGACCAAGACATGGGCCGGGTCACCGTGGACGCCGAGCGTCACGACGGCCGGGTGCTCCAGCAGGAGGAGGTAGTCCTCGGTCGACCGGGAGGCGAGCGCCCGCTGGAGGTCCCATGCTTCCACGTAGGGGACGCGCCCCAACCAGCGGACCCTCACCGGGCGCTCCGGCGCCAGCTCACAGGGGCGACGGGCGGCTCCACCCGACTAGAGCTCGCCGGCCCAGTCGCGGTCGTTCAGGATGTCCGACATGCGGGCGAGGAAGCGTCCCACGTAGGCGCCGTCGACGGCGCGGTGGTCGAAGTTCATGGCCACCAGGCCGACCGAGTGGATCCCGATGGACTCGCTGCCGTCCGGACCCTCCACCACCACGGGCCGCCGGGACACACCGTCCGTCGAGAGGATCGCCACCTGGGGCTGGTTGATGATGGCCCCGGTGATGAGCGTCCCGAACGGGCCGGCGTTGGTGATCGAGAAGGTCCCTCCGCTGATGTCGTCGAGGCTCAGCCGCTTGGAGCGGGCCCGGTCGGCCACGTCGTGGATGCGTCGCGCCATCCCCCGCAGATTGAGCTCCTCGGCCCGGTGCACGACCGGCACGATGAGGCCCTCGTTGTCGAGATCGACGGCGATGCCGAGGTTGATGTCGTGGTGCACCACGAGGGCGTCGTCGCCGACCGAGGAGTTGAGGTGCGGGAACTCGGCCAGGGCCTCGACGGTGGCGCGGGCGGCAAAGGGGAGGTAGGTGAGGCTGAAGCCCTCCTCCTCGCGGAAGCGGGCCCCGTAGGCACGTCGCACCCGCTCGACGCCCTCGTAGTCGATCTCCTTCACCATGAGGGTGTGGGCCGAGGTCGCCTTCGACCGCACCATGTGCTCGGCCGTGCGACGCCGGATATTGGTGAAGGGCACGACCTGGTCGCGGCCGCCGGCACCGGCCGCCCCGCCGGCCGGCGCCGGGGTCTCCGCCGTTGGGGCCACAGGAGCCGCTCCGGCCTGGGCTCGCGCCGGCTCGGGAGGTTCCGGGCGGGCCGCGGACGCGGGCTCGGGCGGCGCACCGCCGCCGGCGATGCTCGGGACAGGCGACGGGTTGCCACCCCCGCGGGCGATCACGGCCTCGACGTCGCTGCGGGTGATCCGCCCCCCCAGACCGGTGCCCCGGATGGCGGCCGGGTCGATGTCGTAGTCCGTGAGGAGCCTTCGGACGACCGGCGAGAGCACGATCCCGGGGGTCGCCGCGCCCGGCGGCCGCGCCGGGGCGGCCGGTGCCGGGGCGGTCGTCGGCTCGTCGGGGAGGGTGGTGCCCGACGGCGCGGTGGGCGGAGCGGCGGCGGCCGGCGGTGGGGTGGGGGCCGGCGGTGGGACGGGGGGCGGGGCCTCGGCCGCCGGTGCCGCCCCGTTGCCGGACGGCGTGCCGGGGCCGTCGATGACGGCCAGGGTGACCCCGACGTCGACGGTGTCCCCCTCCTCCACGAGGATGGCGGTGAGGACCCCCTCCGCCGGGGAGGGGACCTCGGAGTCGACCTTGTCGGTGGAGACCTCGAACAGCAGCTCGTCGCGGTCGACGTGGTCACCCACGGCCTTGAACCATCGGGTCACGGTCCCCTCCGTGACCGTCTCCCCGAGCTGCGGCATGGTCACGTCAGGCAACGTGCAGTCCCCTTCCGGTCAGGGCCAGCACCGTCTCGCCGAACGTCTCGGACAGCGAAGGGTGCGGCTGGACGAACTGTGCCACTTCGTCGGCGGTGGCCTCCCAATTGACGGCCAGGTAGCCGGCGCCGAGCTGCTCGGTGACCCACGGCCCGACCATGTGGACGCCGAGGAGCCGGCCGGTCGAACCGTCCGGGCGGCGTTCGGCCACGACCTTCACCATGCCGTCGGTCTCGCCGAGGATGCGGGCCCGGCTGTTGCCCCCGAACGGGTCCTTCTTCACGACCACGTCGAGACCTGCCGCCCGGGCCGCAGCTTCGGTCAACCCGGTGAAGGCCACCTCCGGGTGGCAGTAGATGGCCCAGGGCACCCGGGTGTAGTCGACCGGGGCGACCGGCTCACCGAGGATGGACTTGACCACCACGATGGCCTCGGCGAAGGCCACGTGGGCCAGCTGCGGGGTCGCGGCCACGAGGTCCCCCACGGCCCACACCCCCTCCGCCGCGGTGCGCAGGAACCGATCCGTCACCACGTAGCCGCGCTCGTCGACGACCACGCCGGTTCCCTCGGCCAGGAGCCCTTCGGTGCGGGGCCGGCGGCCCACCGAGACCACCACTGCCTCCACCGTCAGCCGCGCGCCGTCGCCGTAGGAGACCACGGTGCCCCGACCGGACGGGTCGGGCGAATGGCCGTGGAGGGCCACTCCGGACTTCACGTCGATCCCCCGCTTACGGAAGGAACGCCCCACGACCCGGACGATGTCCTCGTCGCACTCGTTGAGGATCGACGGCAGGGCCTCGAGCACCGTGACCGAGGTCCCCAGATCGGCGAGGAGCGAGGCGAATTCGCACCCGATGGCCCCCCCACCGACCACGGCGGCCGAGGTCGGCAACCGGTCGAGGGCCAGGAACTCGTCGGAGGTCAGGACCACGGTGCCGTCGACGTCGAACCCGGGGACCGTGCGGGGCACCGACCCCGACGCCAGCACGACGTCCGTCCCGGTGATCTCGGCCGTGGCCCCGTCGTTGCCGGCGATCCGGACCCGGTGGTCTCCGAGGAAGGTGCCGGACCCGGCGAACACCGTGACCCCCCGGCCCTTCAACAGCCCGCTGAGCCCGGCAAAGAGCTGGTCCACGACCTGCTGCTTGCGCTTCTGGCTCACCGAGAAGTCGACGGTCGGATCGGTCGGATCGGGCCCGGCGGACACGCCGAACTCGGCCGAACCCCGCACCGTGCGGGCGACAGCCGCCGTCTCCAGGAACTCCTTGGCCGGCACGCAGCCACGGTGGAGGCAGGTGCCCCCCACCTTGTCGAGCTCGACCACGGCCACCGACAACCCGGCCGCCGAGGCGTACAGGGCGGTGGCATACCCGCCCGGCCCACCGCCGACGACCACGATGTCGAAGTGCTGCTGCCCCCCCGGGCCGGTACTTGTCCCCCCCCGTGCCGTGTCCTGCGCTGCGGGTGCCGTGGGAACCACCTCCAGAGGGAAGCCGCCGCCTCGTGGCGGACCACCCCCACCCTACCGGGTGACGAACGGCGCTCTCACGACGCGGGGCGCGGCGCGCACCGGCGCCGGCCGGCCGTGGGCAGGTCGAAAGACCCGGCGGCCCGCGTCGGCCCGGACGTCACGTCGAGGTGGCCCCGCCCGGGCCACCCCCGGACCGGCCGTCCGGGCTCAGGAGAGGACCCGCCGGCGGAAGTTGCGGAGGCCCAGACCGAGGAAGGCGGTGAGGAAGCCCACCAGCACCGGGTAGACGACGTAGAGGTGCATGTGGGCGGCGTCGGTGAAGGCGGCCCGCATGCCCTCGTTGACGTAGATGAGGGGATTGACCAGCACCAGGATCTGGAGCCAGTGCCATCCGCCGGCCTCGACCGGGGCCAGGCGGGTCCACTGGTAGTAGGTGCCGCCGAGGAAGGTCACGGGAAGGATGATGAACCCGAACATGAGGCCGATGTTGCGGGGCTCGAAGCTCGTGCCGAGGAGGAGGCCGAGCGAGGCCATGGTCACGCAGGCCAGGGGCACGACGGTCACGATGATCCACCAGTGGAGGCTGAGCCGGGCCTCGACGCCCTCGGCGTGGACCACCGAGGCGATGGGCAGCACGATGACGGCCGAGATGAGCCCCTGGGCCGCGCCGGAGAGCACTTTGGCCACGGCCACCAGCCAGATGGGGCACGGCGCCTGGACCCGGTCCTCGATCTCCCGCGTGTAGCCGAACTCCTGGGACATGGTGAGAGCCACCGACTGGACGCCCTGGAAGAGGATGGAGATCCCGACGACGCCCGGGACGAGGACGGTGGCGAAGGCCGACTGCGCGTCGGCGGTGTGGCCGCCGCCGATGCCCTGGCCGATCTTGGGGAAGACGTAGAGGAAGACGAAACACAGCAGGAACGGCTGGACCAGCGTGCGCACCACGAACTCGAAGAGGTGCTTGCGAAGCACGAGGAGGTCCCGCAGGACGAGGGCCCAGAGCGCGGCGCGCCCGGCGGAGAACGCCGAACGCCCCGGCGCTGGCCCCGAGAAGGCGGTCGGGGACGCGGGCGTCGCGGCGTGGACGGCCGTCATGCGTCCCGGAGCTCCTTGCCCGTGAGGCTGATGAAGACCGTCTCGAGGGTCGGCTCGGTGACCGCCAGGTCCAGCACGGGGAAGCCCGCGTCCTCGGCCACGCCCACGACCGCCGGCAGCAGGCGCTCCGTCCCTTTGACGTGCAGGACGGCACCGTGCTCGGTGGGGCGGCTGTGCGTGACCCCGTGCACGCCGGCGTCGAGCGCGTCCACGAGGCCCCGGGGATCGCCCGACGACGTGACCGTCACGATGGTGTCGGCGTC
This sequence comes from Acidimicrobiaceae bacterium, assembly GCA_027314705.1. Lineage (GTDB taxonomy): Bacteria > Actinomycetota > Acidimicrobiia > Acidimicrobiales > RAAP-2 > Bog-756. Next base: position 56,879 of record DAHVAJ010000016.1, on the reverse strand, counting down.
CACCTGCTGCTTGAGGGCGGCCGGTGTGTCGAGGGCCAGGATGCGGCCCCGGTCCATGATCGCCACCCGGTCGCAGAGCTGGTCGGCCTCCTCCATGTAGTGGGTGGTGAGGAGGATGGTCTGACCGGCGGCGTGCAGCTCGCGAAGGATGTCCCACAGGGCGAGTCGGCTCTGGGGGTCCAGGCCGGCCGTGGGCTCGTCGAGAAAGAGCACCGCCGGGCGGTGGAACATGGCCCGAGCCACCATGAGCCGCTGGGCCATCCCGCCGGAGAGGGCGTAGACCGAGGCGTCCGCCCACCGGTCGAGCTGGAATCGGGCCAGCAGCTCGTCGGCCGTCCTCCGGGAGTCGGCCGCCGGGATGCCGAAGAGGCGGCCGTGGAAGTAGAGGTTCTCCCGCACCGTGAGCTGCCGGTCGAGCGTGTTCTGCTGGCTCACGATGCCGATGAACTGCTTGACCAGGGCGGGATGGGCGACGACATCGATGCCGGCGACGGCGGCGCGGCCCGAGGTGGGCACGACCCGGGTGGTGAGCATGCCGGCCGTCGTGGTCTTGCCGGCGCCGTTGGGCCCGAGGAGCCCGAAGATCTCGCCGGTGCCCACCACCAGGTCGAGGTCGTCCACCGCCCGGACGTCCGATCCGGCGTAGACCTTGGTGAGCCCCTCGGTCCGGATGACGGCCTCCCCGGCCCCGGTCACCCGACCGGCGTGGAGGGATGCGTCAGCGGTGGTCACCGGGTCCGACCCTACCGGCCCACCTCGACCGCCCGGGACCACCTGCTCGGTCCGGCCCGCACCACCGCCGCAGCGGACCCGGCCAGCGCCCCGGACGGCCCCCGGCCACCGGCGGCGGCACCGGTGGGAACGGTCCTACTTCGGCGGCATCCGGATGCCGCCGTCGAGGCGGATGACCTCGGCGTTGAGGTAGCTGTTCTTGGCGATGTGGGTCACCAGCTCGCCGTACTCGGACGGGATGCCCAGGCGCTTCGGGAAGTTGACCGACTGGGCCAGGGCGCTGCGGGCCTCGTCGGGCAGCATGGCCAGCAGCGGCGTGTCGAACAGACCCGGGGCGATGGCCAACACCCGGATGCCGACCACGGCCAGATCGCGGGCGGCCGGCAGCGTCATGCCGACCACGGCGCCCTTGGAGGCCGAGTAGGCGAGCTGTCCGATCTGGCCGTCGAAGGCGGCCACCGAGGCGGTGTTGACGATGACGCCCCGTTCACCGTCGGACTGGGGCTCCACGGTGGCCATGGCCGAGGCCGCCTTGGTCATCACATTGAAGGTGCCGATGACGTTGAGGTTCTGGATGAACTGGAACGGCCCGAGGTCGTGGGGGGAGCCGTCTCGGTTGATGACCCGGCCGACCCAGCCCGTGCCGGCGCAGTTGACGGCGATGCGCAGGGTGCCTCCCTCGGCGGCCTGGTCGACCGCCTTCTGGCAGTCGTCGGGGTCGGTGACGTCACCGGCGACGTAATTTGCCGAGCCGCCGATTTCCTCGACGACCTCCTTGGCCCGCTCGCCGTTGCGGTCGAACACGGTCACCCGGACGCCCTCGGCAGCCAGTCTGCGGGCCGTGGCCTCGCCCAGGCCCGAGGCCCCGCCGGTGATGATGGCTGAACTTCCGTTGATCTCCATGCCCGCAGGTTACGGGAGCGGACGCCCCAGGCCCAAACCGGACCGTCCGGTCTGGATCCGGGCGGCGGCCTCCGTAGCCAATCGGTCGACGAGGTCGTTCATCGGGTCGCCGGAGTGCCCCTTCACCCAGTCGAACGACACCGACCGGCCGTCGTCGAGGACGAGGCCGAGAAGCGGCTCCCAGAGGTCCCGGTTGGCCACCGGGCGTCCCTGCGTGTTCCGCCAGCCCCGGCGGCGCCAGCCCTCCCACCACCGCTGCCGGAAGCAGTTGACCACGTAGGTGGAGTCACTCACCACCCGGAGGGGACCGGGCAGCGTCTCGAGGGCGCGCAGCACGGCGGTCAGCTCCATGCGCTGGTTGGTGGTGCCCGGCTCGGCGCCGGCATCCGACGGTCCCCCGGCGACGGCCCAGGCCCATCCGCCGGGCCCGGGGTTCCCGAGACAGGAGCCGTCGGTGTAGACGACGGTGACGGCGTCGGTCGGTGGCGGCATCCCGACAGCATGCCCGCTGGGGAGACCGGTCGCGGCCATGTCCGACGGGTGCCTTACCCGGTGGGTCAACCCGCGCGAGCATGAGGAAGTGCTCTTCGACGGCGTGAGCCACCAACTGCCCGACCTCGATCCCGGCGAGACCGACGAATGGACCGCCGCCTTCGATGACATCGTGGCCGTCCACGGCCGCAACCGGGCCCGGTACCTGCTCACCCGCCTGCTCGAGCAGGCCCAGCGGCGCCACGTCGACTTCCCGGTGACGGTCCAGACCCCCTACGTCAACTCGATCGCCACCGACCAGGAGCCCCCGTTCCCCGGGGACGAGCACCTCGAACGGAGGATCCGGGCCTACATCCGGTGGAACGCGGCGGTGATGGTCGTCCGAGCCAACATCCGGTCCGAGGGCATCGGCGGCCACCTCTCGACCTACGCCAGTTCCGCCGCCCTCTACGAGGTCGGGTTCCACCACTTCTTCCGGGGCAAGGACGACGGCCCCGGCGATCAGGTCTACTTCCAGGGCCACGCCTCGCCCGGCATCTACGCCCGGGCTTTCGTCGAGGGCCGTCTGACCGAGACGGAGCTCGACAACTTCCGCTTCGAGGTGGCCGGGGGCGGGCTCTCGTCCTACCCCCACCCGAGGCTCATGCCCGAGTTCTGGGAGTACCCCACCGTCTCGATGGGCATCGGGCCCATCAACGCCATCGCCCAGGCCCGCCTCGCCCGCTACCTGGGCGCCCGCGGGCTGGCCGACACGGCCGACAGCCGGATCTGGGTGTTCGTGGGCGACGGCGAGTTCGACGAGCCCGAGACGATGGACCTCCTCGGCATGGCCGGTCGCGAGCACCTCGACAACCTGACCATGGTGGTCAACTGCAACCTGCAGCGCCTCGACGGACCGGTGCGGGGCAACGGCAAGATCATCCAGGAGCTCGAGTCCCTCCTCCGCGGGGCGGGGTGGAACGTGCTCAAGGTGGTGTGGGGGCGCCGGTGGGACGCCCTGCTGGCCCGCGACGTGGACGGGGTGCTCCTGGCCCGCATGAACGAGGCCGTCGACGGGGACTACCAGAAGTACGCCACCGAGTCCGGCGCCTACATCCGCGAGCACTTCTTCGGCACCGACCCCCGGCTCCTGGAACTCGTCGCTCACCTGAGCGACGAGGAGCTCCAGAGCCTTCCTCGGGGGGGGCACGACTACCGCAAGCTCTACGCCGCCTACCGGGCGGCCGTCGAACACACCGGGGCGCCGACGGCCATCCTGGCCAAGACCGTGAAGGGATGGACCCTCGGGCCCGAGCTCGAGGCCCGCAATGCCACCCACCAGATCAAGAAGCTCACCAAGAGCCAGCTCCGAGCCCTTCGCGACCGGCTCTTCCTCCACGAGGAGATCGCCGAGGCGGACCTCGACACCGAGTACCCACCGTACTTCCGGCCGCCACCGGACAGCCCGGCCGCCCAGTACCTGGCCGAGCGTCGCCGTGCCCTCGGCGGCCCGCTCCCCCGCCGTGTGGTGCGGGCCGCTCCGTTGCCTCCGCCGGCACCAGAGGCCTTCACCGACCTGCTGGCCGGCTCCGGAAGGCAGGAGGTGTCGACCACCATGGCCTTCGCCCGCCTGCTCCGGAACCTGACCCGCGACCCGGAGATCGGGCGGCGAATCGTGCCCATCGTCTCCGACGAGGCCCGCACCTTCGGCCTCGAGCCGCTCATCAGCGAGGCGCACATCTACGCGCCCGAGGGCCAGCGCTACACGTCGGTCGACGCCGACCTGCCCCTCCGCTACGCGGAGAGCCCGTCGGGGCAGATCCTCCAGGAGGGGATCACCGAGGCCGGGGCGACGGCCACCTTCACGGCCGCGGCGACGGCCTACGCAACCTGGGGTGAGCCGCTCATCCCCTGCTACCTCTTCTACTCGATGTTCGGCTTCCAGCGGGTCGGCGACCTCCTCTGGGCGCTCGGCGACGCCCGGGGCCGGGGCTTCCTGCTCGGGTGCACAGCCGGTCGCACCACCTTGAACGGCGAGGGCCTCCAGCACCAGGACGGTCACTCCCCCGTCCTGGCGTCGGTCATCCCGAGTGTGGTGGCCTACGATCCGGCCTTCGCCTACGAGGTGGCCGTCGTGGTCGAAGACGGCATCCGCAGGATGACCGGGCCGGATGCCGAGGACCGCTTCTGGTACCTCACGCTCTACAACGAGAACTACGTCATGCCCGCCCTGCCCGACGACCCCGCCGAGGCCGCCCGTGTCCGTCAGGGCACCATCGACGGCCTCTACCGGTTCACCGGCCCGGCCGAGGTGCCCGGCGCCACGGTGCCGGCCGACGGGCCCCGGGCCACGCTCCTCTTCTCGGGCACGGCCTGGCGGTCGGCGCTGGCCGCCCGGCGCCTGCTCGCCCTCGACTGGGGGGTCTCCGCCGACGCCTGGTCCGTCCCCTCCTACGGGATGCTGCGGACCGACGCGCTCTCGGCCGAGCGGTGGAACCGGCTCCACCCCGGGACCCCGGCCCGCATTCCCCGGATCACCGAGTCCCTGGCCGCCGGAGCCGGGCCCATCGTGGCCGTGACCGACTACGTGCGCTCCGTGCCCGACCAGGTGGCCCGGTGGATGCCGAGGCGCTACACGTCCCTCGGGACCGACGGGTTCGGGCGCTCCGACACGCGGGACGTCCTCCGGCGGCACTTCGAGACGGACGCCGCCCATCTGGTGGTGGCCGTCCTCGAGGGCCTGGCCCGTGACGAGGTGATCCCGGAGGCGACGGTGGCCGATGCCGTGGTCCGCTACGACATCGATGCACACGCCCCCGATCCCTGGGACCGGTGACGGCCCGGTGGCCACGACCGGGCACGCCGTCTGATCGGGAGGAGCCTCCGCCGGGCGTGCGGCTAGCCTTCGGGGGTGCTCTGGATCACCGGTGACCCCGAGGCCGACGCCCTGCTCACCGAGGACCCCCTGGCCCTGCTCCTCGGCATGGTCCTCGACCAGCAGATCCCCCTCGAACGGGCCTTCGCCGGGCCGCTCGCCCTGCGCGACCGCCTCGGCGGAACGCTCGACCCGGCCGCCATCGCCGCCATGGACCCCGACGCGCTGGCCGAGGTCTTCGCGGCCAAGCCGGCCCTCCACCGCTACCCCCGGTCGATGGCCGCGCGGGTCCAGGCCGTCTGTGCCACGGTGACCGAATCCTACGGAGGCGACGCCGCCGCCATCTGGACCTCGGCCCCGGACGGTGACGCGCTCCTCACCAACCTCAGGGCGCTGCCCGGCTTCGGCGACCAGAAGGCCCGCATCTTCCTGGCCCTCTTGGCCAAGCAGCTCGACGTCCGCCCGCCCGCATGGGAGGAGGCGGCCGGGCCCTACGCGGAGGCCGGCGCCTTCCGGTCGGTGGCCGACATCGACTCACCGGAGGCCCTGGCCAGGGTGCGCAAGTTCAAGCAGCAGGCGAAGGCCCAGGCCCGGGCCAAGCTCCCCCGCGGCGGGTGAGCGTCCCGGACCCGGCGACCGGCGGCTGGGGTCTCGCCGGGCGCCGGCTCTACCTGTGCACCCCTGACCGCCCGGACCTCGAGCGCTTCATCGGCCGGTGCCTGGAGGGGGGCGTGGACGTCGTCCAGCTGCGCGAGAAGCACCTCGACGACCGTGCGCTCGCCGCCCGGGCGGAGGTGGCCCGCGACGTCTGTGCCGGCTACGGCGTCCCCTTCGTCCTCAACGACCGGCCCGATCTCGCCGCCGCGGTCGGGGCCGACGGGGTCCACGTGGGCCAAGACGACGTCTCCCCGCGTCGGGCCCGGGACCTCCTCGGGGCCGACGCCCTGGTCGGCCTGTCCACGCACGCTCCGGACGAGCTCGCGGCCGCCGTGACCGGGGACGCCTCGGGCCCCGAGCCCGTCGACTACCTCTCCGCCGGCCCGGTCGTGGCCACGCCGACCAAACCCGGGCGGCCCGGCACGGGTCCGGGCTATCTGACCGAGGCGGTGGCCGTCTCGCCGTGGCCGGTCTGGGTGACGGGGGGCGTCACCCCGGACACCGTGGCCGGCCTGGCCGCGGCCGGGGCCCGCCACTTCGTGGTGGTGCGGTGGCTGGTCCTGGCCGACGACCCCCGAGCGGCGGCACGGGCCCTGCGCTACGCCGTCGAGGCAGCCGTCGAGACGGCCGCCACCTGACGCCGCCCGGCCGGCACCGTGGTCCGACTGCGGTGCGGTCGGACGTCAGCCCCGGACTGCCGCCCCGGCGGGCAGGGCGACGGCCGGCGACGAGCCCACCTTGGTGATGGTGATGCTCTCGTGCCCGGAGTGCACGATGGTGGCGTCGAAGACCGAGACGTAGGCTCCGGCCACCGTGTAGTCCAGCGTGGCCTGCTGGCCGTTGCGGTCGTAGCGGTAGGTGGTCACGTCGCCGTTGCGCCCCTTCTCCGTGGCCTGCTTGTAGATGGGCAGGGTGTTGTGGGCCGGATCGACGGCCGGTGCCCCGGCCGACTGTTGTTTGAAGAAGACGAGCTTCGACGTGGGCGTGTTCGAAGGGACGGTCTCGCTCACGTACTCGACGGTGCCGATGATGACGACGTAGGTGCGGCGTCCGGCGCTCTCCTGGTAGCCGCTCAGCCGGTCCGGGGCCTCGTAGACGAGGTGGGCCGTCTGGCTGCCCAGGGAGGTCTGCTGGAGGACGTCCTCGGTGAAGTTGGACGCGGCCAGGGTGTTGGTCACGGCCTCGGGCACGGGTGTTCCGTTCGGGGCCTGGACGGCGCCGACGGTGGCCCCGGCGAGGCCGGCCACGGCCAGCAGACCGAGCAGGAGGAGCGGCGCGGCGCGGCGCACGGTGCTCAGTGCTCCGCCAACCGGCGGGCGCGGCGGGGGGCAGGCGCGGCGGAGGACACGGGAGGTCGCTCAGATGCCGATGCGCTGGGCGAGAAGCTCGCGGTGGTACGAAGGATCACCCAACATCAGCTCGGAGGACTTGGCCCGCTTGAAGTACAGGTGGGCCGGGTGCTCCCAGGTGAAGCCGATGCCACCGTGGATCTGGATGGTCTCGGCTGCGGCGTGGAAGTAGGCCTCGGAGCAGTACGACTTGGCCAGGCTGGCCACCACGGGCAACTCGTCGGAGTCCTCGGCGGCGGCCCAGCCCGCGTAGTAGGCAGCCGACTTGGCCGACTCGACCTCGAGGAGCATGTCGGCGCACTTGTGCTTGATGGCCTGGAAGCTGCCGATGGGCCGGCCGAACTGGATCCGGGTCTTGGCGTACTCGACCGAGCTGTCGAGACAGCGTTGGGCCCCGCCCACCTGCTCGGCGGCGAGGGCGACGGCGGCGAGATCGAGCGTCTTGGCCAGACCGCCTCCGGCACCGCCGTCCGTGCCGATGAGGAAGGCCGGCGTTCCCGCGAACTCGAGACGGGCCTGCTTGCGGGTCTGGTCCATGGTGGCGAGGGGCGAACGGGTGAGGCCGGGCGCGTCCCCCTCGACGCCGAAGAGCGAGAGGCCGGCGGCCGTGCGCCCGACCACCAACACGAGGCTGGCCGTGTGGCCGTCGACCACGAACGACTTGTGGCCGTCCAGCGTCCAGCCGTCACCCGACGGCGCGGCGGCGAGCGTGACGCCCTCGGCGTCCCACCGTCCGGAGTCCTCGGTGAAGGCCAGCGTGGCGATCGTCTCGCCGGCCGCGATGCCGGGGAGGAGGCGCTCCTGGGCCCCCCGGTCACCTGAGGTCAGTAGGGCGTTCGTGGCCAGGGCGACCGTCGAGAAGAACGGCGCGCACAGCAACGAGACCCCCATCTCCTCCAGGACCACGATGAGCTCCACGTAGGAGAAGCCGGCGCCACCGAACTCCTCGGGGATGATGAGGGACTGGAGTCCGAGTTGGTCGGCCATCTGGGACCAGACCGCCGGGTCGTACCCCTCGATGGTCTCCATCAGCCGGCGGACCTCGGCCTCGGGGGACTTGTCGTCGAGGAACCGGCGCACCGACCTGCGCAGTTCGTCCTGCTCCTCGCTGAAGGCGAAGTTCATCCTGCTCTCCATGGTGTGGTGCCCCGCTTCGGGGCGTGCTGGCAACCGGAAGCGGCGCCGTGCCCGTCTGTCTACCAGACCCGCCGCGCCGTCGGCCAACGACGGGCGGGACCGGGTCCCACCCCGCAGGTCCCCCGCTACGCTCGCGCCAGGAGGTGCCGACCGTGACCGAGAGACCCCGCCCCGAGACGATCGTGGACTACGAGGACAGCACCGTCGAGGTCCACCGCGTGGTGGTGGGCCCGGTCGACAACAACGTCTACGTGGTCCGGTGCCGCCAGACCGGTGACGCCCTGCTCGTCGACGCAGCCAACGAGCACGACCTCCTGCTCGACCTGTGCCGGGCGCTCGGGGTCCGACGCGTCGTCGAGACCCACGGCCACTGGGACCACATCCAGGCCGTCGAGGCCGTGCGCGACGCCGGTTTCGACGTGGCCGTGACGCCGGCCGACGCCGACATGCTGCCGGCCTACGACCAGCTCCTCGACGACGAGGCCGTCCTCGAGGTGGGGCGCCTCCGGGTCACGACCGTCGCCACCCCGGGGCACACGCCCGGTTCGATGTGCTTCGCCGTCGAGGGCACGCCGCTCCTGTTCACGGGAGACACCCTCTTCCCCGGCGGTCCGGGCAACACGTCCTTCGAGAACGCCGACTTCGGCACCATCATCACCTCGATCGAGCGTCGCCTCTTCGCCGCCTTCGACCCCGAGACGCTGGTCCTGCCCGGGCACGGTGCCGGCACCACCATCGGCACCGAGTCACCCCACCTTTCCGAGTGGGTCGAGCGGGGATGGTGACCGGGACGGGACCCGCTCACACGGCCGTCGACGGTCGCCGGGGCCGGTGGACGACCTCGATCTCGGGAGGGAGACCGGTGACCGACACCCCCCCGGGCACCTCGTTGCCCACCTCGATGGTGACCCTCGACCCGGCGAGCGGGATCCCGGCCACCTTCAGGTACCCGATGCCGTCGGCCAAGCTCGGCGAGAGCCACGCCTTGCCGTAGGGGATCCAGGGGTCGAGTCGGAGGAGCGTCCGCAGGCAGAGCAGCGGCGACGCGGCGGCCCACGCCTGGGGCGAGCACGACGTCGGGTAGGCCACGGGCACGGGGAGCTCACTGCGGTCGAGGCCACTGAAGAGCTCGGGCAGGCGGCCCCCCTGGGCCGAGGCCGCGTCGAACAGGCCGAAGATGAGCTGGTGGGCGGCGGCGTCGAACCCGTACCGGGCCAGTCCTGCGGCCACGATGGCCGTGTCGTGGGGCCAGACCGAACCGCAGTGGTAGCTGATCGGGTTGTACCCGCCGTTCGCGCTCGACAGGGTCCGCAGGCCCCAGCCCGTCGTCATCTCCGGGGAGGTGAGCGTCCCGGCCACCCGCTCGGCCTTGTCCTCGTCCACGATGCCGGCCCACAGGCAGTGGCCGATGTTGGAGGTCAGCGAGTCGATGGGCCGCTTGTCGGCGTCGAGGCCGACGGCGAACCACCCCCGGTCCTCCAGCCAGAAGTCGCGGTTGAAGGCCGTCTTGAGCTGGGCGGCCCGGGCCCGGAACCGCTCGTAGGCCGACGTGTCGCCGGCTTCGAAGGCGAAGTGGGCGCGGGCCAGGTAGGCGCCGTAGGTGTAGGCCTGGACCTCGCACAGGGCGATGGGCGCCTGGGCCACGCGGCCGTCGCCATAACGGATGCCGTCCCAGCTGTCCTTCCAGCCCTGGTTGGCGAGGCCCCGGTCGGTGGCCCGCTGGTACTCCACGTAGCCGTCGCCGTCGGCGTCTCCGAACTGCTCGATCCACTCGATGGCCCGGTCGGCGTTGGGCAGGAGCTCGTCGACGACGTCGCGGGCCACACCCCACCGGCGGAGCTCCCCGAGCAGCATGACGAAGAGCGGGGTGGCGTCGGCCGTGCCGTAGTAGATGCTGCCCCCGCCGAGCGAGAGCGACCCGGCCTCGCCGAACCGCATCTCGTGGAGGATGCGCCCGGGCTCCTCGTCGTGGCGGGGGTCGACGTCGCGCCCCTGGAACCGGGCCAGGGTCTGGAGCACCCCCACGGCCAGCTCGGGGTCGACCAGCAGGGCCATCCACGCCGTGAGGAGGGAGTCCCGCCCGAAGACGGTCATGAACCAGGGCGCGCCGGCGGCGACCACCACCCGCTCGGGGAAGTCGGGGTCGAAGATGCGGAGGGCACCGAGGTCCTCGGCGCTGCGGGCGATGACCTGCTTGAGCCCGGGGTGGTCGGTCTCCACCTGGGGCACCTGACGGCGCCACTCGGCGAGCCGCTCGCTGGGTGTGGCCTGCTCGACCGGGCGGCCGCACCGGTACTTCGGGTCGATGGCGACGCCGTCGATGACCGGGCCGATCTCGAGGCAGGTGGTCCACCGGCTCCGGGCGGGGACGACGATGTCGTAGGTGATGAGTCCCGGGACCGCGGCCGTCGCTCCGGCAGTACGGATCTCGACGCCCCGGGACACGGCCCCCCGGCGGTAGGTGAGGAGGAGCGAGCGGGCCCCGTCCCCCCGGCCCCCGACCACCTCGACGCCGACCTCGCCGCGGTGGGGCTCGGTGCCCGCCCGCCCCTCCTTCACCGCGAACAGATCGGCGAAGTCGGCGTCGACGACGACCTCCACCCGGCAGGAGGTGGCCTCGTCGGCAAAGTTGCGCACGGTGAGCTCCTCCCGCATGCCCTGCCCGACGTGACGGCTGCGGAAGACCATGAGGGTCGAGTCGGCCCGGCCCGGGGCCGGCAGGGTGCGGGAGACGAAGGTGGCCGAGAACGGGTCGACCGTGACCGCCGAGAGGGACTCGGTGCGCCCGCCGTCGACGAGGACCTCGAAGCGGGAGAGGATGCGGGTGTCCCGCACGAAGAGGCCCTGGGCACCGCCCGGCACGATGTCGCCGGCACCCCCGCTGATGGCGAAGGTGGACTCGTCGACCAGGGTCACCGCCGCCGGGCCGGTGCCCAACTCCGTGACCGGCCCCGCGAACGTCCAGGGGTCGGCCATCCCCGGAGCGTACCGGGTGGCCCGGCGGGGATGGTGCGTGGGCCTGGGGCCCCCATCCCGTCCGCACGGCCGTATTCCCCCTATCGACGTAGGGGAAATATGGCAGAGCGGGTAGACTTCCGGCGTGCCGCCCGACGCCGTCCCCGCCGCCCCCCTGCTCGAGATCTCGGACCTCCACGTGGCCGTCGACGGCAAGCCCATCCTCCGCGGGGTCGACCTCGCCGTCGAGGCGGGCCGGGTCCACGCCCTGATGGGCCCGAACGGCTCGGGCAAGTCGACCCTGGCCAATGTGCTCCTCGGCAATCCCGCCTACCGGGTCACCGCCGGTGCCCTCCGGTTCCGGGGCGAGGACATCACCGGGTGGCCCACCGAGGTGCGGGCCAAGGCCGGCATCTTCCTCGCCTTCCAGCACCCCGAGGCCATCGGTGGGGTGCCGGTGATCCAGTTCCTCCGCCAGGCGCTCTCGGCCCGACGTGGCATGGACCTCTCCGTGCTCGAGGTACGGCTGCTCATGATGGAGTGGATGGAGAAGCTGGGTATGGACCCGGCCTTCGGCGAGCGCCACCTCAACGAGGGGTTCTCGGGCGGCGAGCGCAAGCGCAACGAGATCCTGCAGATGGCCCTCCTCGAGCCAGAACTTGCCGTCCTCGACGAGACCGACTCCGGACTCGACGTGGACGCCCTCCGCTCGGTGGCGAAGGGCGTCCGCGCCGTGCGCGACGCCCGTCCGGAGCTCGGGGTGCTGGTCATCAGCCACTACCTGCGCATGCTCGAGGAGCTGGCCGCCGACCGCGTCCACGTCCTGGTGGGCGGGCGGATCGTGGCTGAGGGCGGCGCGGAGCTCGGTGCCCGCCTCGAGGCCGAGGGATACGACGCGTGGCGGACATGAACCGGACGGACGGTCCGGGGCCGGGCGGGTTCGACGCGGCCACCGTGGCCAAGGACTTCCCGCTGCTGGGCCGCGAGGTCAACGGCCGGCCCATCGTCTACCTCGACTCGGCTGCGTCCTCACAGAAGCCGACCGCGGTGCTGGATGCCATGCGCGAGTACGACGAGACGACCCATGCCAATGTGCACCGGGGCGTCTACGCCATCGCCGAGGAGGCGACCCGGCGCTTCGAGGAGGCCCGCATCGAGGTCGGTCGGTTCATCGGCGCTCGTGTGCCGGACCGGGAGGTGGTCTTCACCAAGAACGCGACCGAGGCCATCAACCTGGTGGCCCACGCCTGGGGGCGCACCCACCTCCGGGCGGGCGACGCCGTCGTGCTCACCGAGATGGAGCACCACGCCAACATCGTCCCGTGGCAGATGCTGGCCGCCGAGCGGGGCATCGAGCTCCGGTGGCTCCCCGTCGACGAACAGGGTCGCCTGGTCCTCGACGACCTCGACCGCCTGCTCGACGGCGCGAGGTTGTTGGGCGTCACGGTGATGTCGAACGTCCTCGGCACGCTCAATCCGGTCAGCCGCCTCGCCGCCGCGGCCCACGCCGCCGGGGCCGTGGTGGTGGCCGACGCCTGCCAGTCGGTTCCCCACCTGCCGACCGACGTCACCGCCCTCGGAGCAGACTTCGTCGCCTTCAGCGCCCACAAGATGCTCGGTCCGACCGGCATCGGAGTCCTCTGGGGGAGGGACGAGCTCCTCGCCGAGCTGCCACCGTTCCTCGGCGGTGGCGAGATGATCCTCGACGTGCGCAAGGAGGGGTTCACGCCCAACGACATCCCGTGGCGCTTCGAGGCGGGCACGCCCCCCATCACCGAGGCCGTCGGCCTGGGTGCCGCCGTGGGCTACCTCCGGCACCTCGGGATGGAGGCGGTGCGCCACCACGACCTGCACCTCACCCGCTACGCCCTGGCCGCCCTCGACGAGCGGTTCGGCACGGACCTCACGGTGTTCGGGCCCCCCGAGGCCGCAGCACGGGGCGGAGTCATCTCCTTCGCCCTCGGCGACCTCCACCCGCACGACATCTCGCAGATCCTCGACGAGTACGGCGTCTGCGTTCGTGCCGGCCACCACTGCGCCAAGCCGCTCATGCGTCGACTCGGGGTGACGGCCACGGCTCGGGCCTCGTTCGCCCCCTACAGCGACGAGAGCGATGTGGACGCCCTCGTCGAGGCGCTCGCCGCCGCCGTCCGGTTCTTCGCATGAGCGGCCTCCGGTACGCTGCCACCTTGCAGCTCCGTCCGCCCCGCCGAGTTGATGGAGGGATCTCGGTCTGATGCCCGGCCTCGAAGACCTCTACCGCGAGATCATCCTCGACCACTACCGCTCGCCCCGGAACCGCGGCGAGCTGCCGTCGCCTCCCGCCGTCCGGGCGGAGGGGTTCAATCCGCTGTGCGGTGACGAGATCGTGGTGACCGTCGAGATGGCCGACGATGCGGTGCGCGACATCAAGATCGGTGGCACGGGCTGCTCGATCAGCCAGTCCTCGGCCTCGCTCATGTCGGCGGCCGTGAAGGGGAAGCCGGTGGCCGAGGTCCGTGACCTCATCACCACCTTCAAGGCCATGATGTCGATCCACGAGGCCACCCTGCCGGCCGCGGGTGAGGGCGAGGGGAGCACGCCGGCCGACGACGCCGAGCCGGCGGCCGTGGACGTCGAGGCGATCGGCGAGCTGGCCGCCCTCCAGGGTGTGGTCAAGTTCCCGGTACGCATCAAGTGCGCCACCCTGAGTTGGAACACACTGGCCCAGGCCCTGGACGAGGCGGGCGCACCGGCCTGACGGGGGCGACGCCGGGGGCCCTCGGGGCCCGGTCCGCTCCAGATGGACGTCGAGGTCCCGAAGCCCCCCCGGCCCCGGCCCGCCCGGCCGCGTCCGGTGCCGCGACCTGAGGTTCAGCAGGGTGTGGGATCGACGTCCGTCTCGATCGTCGTGGTGGTGGGCGTCGGCGACGAGGTGGCCGGTGCACCGCCGCCCGTGGAGGAGGGGCCCGTGGTGGTGGTCGCCGTCGGGACCGGCCCGTAGGGACCGGGTGGCGGTGTGAGCGCCACCTCGGCCGGGCCGCCGAGGAACTCGGTGACGACCTGGTCGGCCTGGGGCTGCTGCACGTAGAGCACGGCGCCGAGGTCGGGGAACCGCGACGCCGCCTGGGAGTAGGTCGGGAGGGTGGCCGTGGCCAGCGAGGCCGAGGAGTAGGCGTGGAACTCCTGGGCCAGCGTGATGAGGTCCTTCACCGTGAACGTCGAGTCCACGGTCACGCCCTGGACCACCGAACCGACGAGGGCGTTGACGGTCAACGGGTTGTCCTGCTTCTCGGCCCGGTCGACGAGGGCCTTCAGGAAGGCGTTCTGGCGCTGGATGCGCCCGAAGTCGCTGGTGGGATCGTCGTGCCAGTACCCGTTGTTGTCGTACTGGAAGTGACGGCTGCGGGCCACGGCCAGCGCGTCGCCGCCGTCGAGGTGCTGGCACCCCGAGGTGGGGATGTTGAGGCCCGTAGACGCGTCACGGGCCGGGTAGGGAAAGTCGAGGTTGATGCCCCCGATGGCATCGACTGCGCCCCGGAAGCCCACGAAGTTGATCTGGACCACGTGGGCGATGGGGACGCCGGAGTTGGCTTCGATGGTCTGGACCAGCTGGTCGGGTCCGTTGCCGTCGGTGGCGTTGATGCGGTCGTACGTCCCGGTCTGGTCCGTGTCGCCGGCCACCGTCACCATGGTGTCCCGGGGGATCGAGAGCACGCTCGCCTGGCCGGTCGCCGGCACGACGTGGACGATCTTCACCACGTCACTGCGCTGGCCGCCGGCGTTCGCCTGGTTGCCGACGTGGGTCTGGTCGGCCGGGCTGATGCCGGCGCGCGTGTCCGAACCGATGAGCAGCACGTTGAACGGCAGTCCCGCCGGGGCGGCCCGGAGGTGCTTGACCGTGACCTTCGCCACCTGGTCGAAGCGGTAGCGCAGGTAGGCGTCGCCCGACCCCACCGCCACCAGGACCGACGACACCACCACGATCGCGCCGACGAGGACCCGCTCGAGCCAGGTGCGCCGGCGTCGGACCGCCACCCGGCGTTCGTTGCGGGTGAGCACCGGGCCGGCGTCCGGGACGGCCGTTCCGGCGGCGTCCGCCTGCTGCCCACGGCCGTCGGGCCGGTCCCCGCCCACGGCGTCACCGGGACCACGGTCCGGGCCGGCCAGGGACCGACGGTAGCGGCGGCGTCGGGGCCGCCCGCGGACCGCGGTCCGTCGGACTAGGCGTAGGCGGCGTAGCCCGAGCGGTCGACGAGCTCGGCGAGCTCCGGACCGCCGGTGGCCACCACGCGGCCGTCGGAGAGGACGTGGACGACATCGGGGCGCAGGACGTCGAGCAGCCGGCGGAAGTGGGTGATGGCGAGCACGCCGAGTCCCCACTCGGTCGTGGCCGCCTGGACCCGGAGACCGACGGCGGCCAGGGCGTCGACGTCGAGGCCGGAGTCGATCTCGTCGAGCACGGCGAAACGGGGCCGGAGCGCGGCGAGCTGGACGATCTCGTTGCGCTTGCGCTCACCTCCCGAGAGGTCGACGTTGAGCGGGCGCTCGAGGAGCCGCGTCTCGAGCCCGATCCGGGCCGCCTCGGCCCGAAGCTCGGCGTCGAGGTCCGGCGGGACGGGCCCGGCCCCGCCCTCGGGTACGGGCCGGCGGGCCTCGTCCAGGGAGGCGGCAAGGCTGACGCCCGGCACCTCGATCGGCTGCTGCATGGCCAGGAACAGCCCGGCCCGGGCCCGTTGCCAGGTGGGCAGGGCCAGCAGGTCGACGCCGTCGAGCGTGACCGCGCCCTCGTGGATCTGGTAGCCGGGCCGCCCCATGAGGACGTGGGCCAGTGTGCTCTTGCCGGACCCGTTGGGGCCCATGAGGGCGTGGACCTCACCGCTGCGAACGGTGAGGGAGAGACCCTTCAGGATCTCGCGTCCGGGGATCCCGGCGCGCAGGCCTTCGATGCAGAGCTCGCCGGTGCTCATGGCAGGACCACCGAGACGTCGCCGTCCTCGACGACGACGTCGAAGACGGGGATGGCGGTGGTGGCCGGGAGCGAGCACGGGGCACCGGTGCGCAAGTCGAACGTCGAGCCGTGCTTGGCGCATTCGATCTCGCACTCCTCGACCCAGACGTCGCCCTCGGAGAGGGAGACGTCCTCGTGGCTGCAGCGGTCGCCCACGGCATGGAAGTCGTCCCCGGTGCGCACCAGGGCGATCCACTCGCCCTCGACCTCGAACCGACGGGCCTCGCCCGAAGCCAGGTCGGAACGCCCGCAGAGCCGCACCGTGCGCCGGGTACCTGGGTCAGTCACGGGACACCCCCACCCGCTCCGTCAGGGCCCTACCGACCAGCGGACGGGCGCCGGCCAGCGGGACCTGCGCGGCGATGCTCTCGAAGAAGCCGGCCACGATGAGCCGCTCGGCCCGGGACGGCTCCACTCCGCGCGACTCCAGGTAGTAGCGCTGGTCCTCGTCGACCGGACCCACCGTCGAGCCGTGGCTGCAGCGGACGTCGTTCTCCTCGATGTCGAGGTTGGGGACCGAGTCGGCGTGGGCCCCCTCGTCGAGGACGAGGTTGTGGTTCGTCTGCACGGCGTCGGCCTTGACCGCGCCCTTGCGGACCCGGATGAGGCCGCTGTAGACGGCGTGGGCGGTGTCGGCCACCGCGCCCATGAAGAGGAGGTCGCTCACCGTCCGGGGGGCCCGGTGGTCCTGCAGGGTGCGGAAATCGAGCATCTGGTGGTCGGAGCCGAGGTAGGCGGCGCGTAGACGGCTCGTCCCGCCGTCGCCGGTGAGAGCCGAGTCCGTCCGCAGCCGGGCGTACCCACCTCCGAGGGCGACGGCGAAGCTCGAGAGCGAGGCCCGGGTGCCGATGGTGCTGGCCTGGTAGGCGAGCTGCCAGGTCGCGCCGGTGAGGGACTGCACGGAGACGTACTCGAGGGTCGACCCCTCCCCGACGGCCACCTCCGTGACCGGCACGACGAGCTGTTCGGGTGGCCGGGCGGCGGAGGGCACCGCGCCGCCCGGAGGTGTCGCCAGCAGGCCGTGGTCGGCGGCCAGCACCAGCTCGACCACGCCGGCCCGGGAACCGGGCCCCAGGCGGAGGGCCGTGCGGGGGAACACGGCCGATCCCGGGCGTCCGGTGACCACGTGGACCACCACCACGGGGAGCCCGACCGTGGCCCCGGCGGCCACGTCCACCACCACCGGGTCGGGGGCGAACGCGTCGTTGAGGAGGACGAAGTCGTGGCCGGCATCCGCCACGGAGCCGAGGACCTCGCCGCCGTCGGGGAGGTCCGTGGTGCGCCCGAGGACGAGGTCGGCGTCGTCGACGGAGGAGGCCACGGTGGCCAGGACGCCGTCGATGGTCACGACGAGCCCGGCCCGGGGACCCAGGGCGTCGACCAGCGCGTGCAGCCGGTCGGACGGCGACGGCCCGGACCCGTCGCCGCCTGCGGCGGCGACCACCCTGGCCGGAGCGAACCGGCCAAGGTCGAGCTCGTCGATGCGGCTGTACCGCCAGACCTCGTCCTTGGCCGTGGGCACGGGGGCGCCGGTGAACATCTCGGCGGCGGCGGCGCGCCGGGCCCGGAGCCAGGGGGCGCCGGGCAGGCCGGCGGCGGCGTCAGGGGTGAACGTGGTCAGGACGGGAGCCTCTCGCGCAAGGAGGCCCGCCAGACGAGCCTCCGCCACCATGCTACCGCCCGGCCGGGCGCCTCCGGCCGGGTCCGGGCCCAACGGCCTACGCTCGGACCATGACCCAACCGACCACCGACACCTTCCGTTCCGAGGTCCTCACGCTCGAGGTCGAGGACCACGTGGCCACCCTCTGGCTCGACCGTCCGGAGAAGCGCAATGCCATGGGGCCGGCCTTCTGGGCCGATCTTCCCGTGGCCATGGCGGCCATCGGCGCCGACCCCTCCGTGCGGGCCGCGGTCGTCGCCGCCCGGGGACCGCACTTCTCGGTCGGGCTCGACCTCGTGGCCATGGCGGGCATCGGTGGCGAACCGGGCGGCGACGAGCCCCGTCGACCCTCCGTGGCCGCCCGGGCCAGGCAGTCCCGAGCCGAGATCCTCCGGCTCCAGGACTCGGTGACGGCGGTGGCCGCGTGCCCGGTTCCGGTCATCGCCGCCGTGCACGGCTACTGCATCGGCGGGGGCGTCGACCTCATTGCGGCCTGCGACATCCGGCTGGCCAGCGCCGACGCCCTCTTCTCGGTCCGAGAGGCGAAGATCGCCATCGTGGCCGACCTCGGCAGCCTCCAGCGCCTCCCCGGGATCATCGGCCTCGGGCACGTGGCCGAACTCGCCTACACGGGCAAGGACATCACCGCGGCTCGGGCCGAGGCCATCGGGTTGGTCAACCACCTGAGCGCAGATGCCGCGGGGGTGGTGGCCGACGCCCGGACCATGGCGGCCGAGATCGCCGCCAACTCGCCCCTCGCCGTGCAGGGAACGAAGACCGTGCTGAGCGGCGGCGACGGCCGCACCGTCGCCGAGGGCCTCGACTACGTGGCCACCTGGAACGCGGCGTTCCTGGCCTCCGACGATCTCGCCGAGGCCATGACCGCGTTCGCCGAGAAACGGCCGGCGACCTTCACCGGCCGTTGAGCCCACGCTGCGCCCGGTCGTCCTCGGTGACCGGTCACCGATGACGACGCCACCACCTGCGACCCCGGGAGCGGTCCTCCCGACGTACCTCGTCGAGCACCTCGGGGGCCACCGAGTTGACGATGTCCTCGGCCCGGTCGAGCAGCGCCGCCGCCTCCTCACCGGGCACCTCGGGCATGGGTTCGAGGGCCGGTTCGACCAGGGTGCCGTGGTCCCAGCCCACGTCGGCCAATCGCGGGGCGTAGGACGGGCAGTCGGCCGGGCAGCGCCACGGGGCCTCGGGGGCGAGGTCGAGGATGCAGAACCGGGCCACCTCGCCGGAGGCGTAGGTCCGGCTCTGGAAGTGCTTGCACTCTTCTCTCATCGACATCGGGGCTCCCCTGATCGGCTCGTCGCCATTGTGGCCGGCGGCCGGCGGTCGGCGGCCGGCATCAGCCGATCGAGCCCTCCATCTGCAGCTCGATGAGGCGGCTCCATTCGACGGCGTACTCCATGGGCAGGGTGCGGGTGATCGGCTCGATGAAGCCGTTCACGATCATCCCCATGGCCTGGGACTCGGACAGTCCGCGGCTCATCAGGTAGAAGAGCTGGTCGTCGCCGACCTTGGAGACGGTGGCCTCGTGGCCGATGCGGGCATCGCGCTCGTCCACCTCCATGTAGGGCTTGGTCTCCGAGACGGAGTGGTCGTCGAGCAGCAGCGCGTCGCAGCGGACGAAGCTCTTCGCCCCTTTCGCCCCCTCGTCGACACGCACGAGGCCCCGGTAGGTCGTGATCCCCGCGTCCTTCGCGATCGACTTCGACACGATGGTCGAGGTCGTCTCCGGGGCGGCGTGGACCATCTTGGCCCCGGCGTCCTGGTGCTGTCCGGCACCGGCGTAGGCCACCGAGAGGACCTCCCCCGAGGCCTTGGGGCCCATGAGGTAGACGCTCGGGTACTTCATGGTCAGGCGCGAGCCGATGTTGCCGTCGATCCACTCCACGTGGGCCTCGGCCTCGGCCCGGGCCCGCTTGGTCACCAGGTTGTAGACGTTGTTGGACCAGTTCTGGATGGTCGTGTACGTGATGCGGGCACCCTCGAGGGCCACCAGCTCGACGACCGCCGAGTGGAGGGAGTCGGTGGTGTAGACCGGAGCCGAGCAGCCCTCGATGTAGTGCACCTGGGCGCCCTGGTCGGCGATGATGAGCGTGCGCTCGAACTGCCCCATGTTCTCCGCGTTGATGCGGAAGTAGGCCTGGAGCGGCTGGTCGACCACCACGCCGGGGGGCACGTAGATGAACGAACCCCCGGACCATACGGCCGAGTTGAGCGCGGCGAACTTGTTGTCGTTGGGCGGGATGATGGTCCCGAAGTACTTGCGGACGAGGTCCGGGTACTCGCGGACGGCGGTGTCCATGTCGCAGAAGACGATGCCCTTCGCCTCGAGATCGGCCCGGTTGCGGTGGAACACGACCTCGGACTCGTACTGGGCGGTCACGCCGGCGAGGTACTTGCGCTCGGCCTCGGGGATACCGAGCTTCTCGTAGGTGGACTTGATGGCGTCGGGGAGGTCGTTCCAGTCCTCGACCTGGCCCGAGGTGGGCTTGACGTAGTAGTAGATATCGTCGAAGTCGAGGTCGGGCATGTTGACGGCGAACCACGCGGCCATCGGCCTCCGCTCGAAGCGCTTGAGGGCCCGCAGGCGGAAGTCGCGCATCCAGTCGGGTTCGCCCTTCATGATCGACATCTCCCGGACGATCGCCTCGGACAGGCCCTTCTTGGGCTTGAAGACGTAGTCCTCCTCGTCGGACCAACCGAGCTTGTACTTCCCGAGGTCGAGGTCGGCAGTGGTCATGCGGGCTCCTGGTCGGCAGGTCTGCGGGCGTGGATTTCCCCTATCCAGATAGTAACAACTCCGGGCGGGCACCCGTGCGCCGGGGGCAGGGAGCCGGTGCGCCGTGCATGCCATCCTGTGCGGATGCCCGACTCCCCCGGTTCCGCCCACGAGGACGCTCCGGTCCGGCCCCCGGCTCCGGAGCGCCGGCCCACGGTGCTCGAGGCGCACGGCGACGTCCGGACCGACGACTGGTTCTGGCTTCGCGATCAGGAGGACCCGGCCGTCCTGGCCCACCTCGAGGCCGAGAACGCCTGGACGGAGGCCCAGACGGCCTCGACCGCCGACCTCCGGGAGGCGCTCTACCGCGAGATGGTGGCCCGCATCGAGGAGACCGACCGGTCCGTGCCGGTCCGAAAGGGACCCTGGTGGTACTACTCGCGGACCGTCGAGGGGTCGAGCTACGGCATCCACTGCCGGCGGGCGGCCGACGGGCCGGAGCCCCCGGACCCTGCGGGCTCCGCCCCCGTGTCCGCGTGGCCCGGTGGCGAGGAGGTGCTGCTGGACGAGAACACCCTGGCCGAGGGGCACGGCTACTTCGCCCTCGGCACCTTCGCGATCAGCCCCGACCACCGGTGGCTGGCCTACGCCACGGACACGACCGGCGGCGAGCGCTTCACCCTGCGCTTCCGCCACCTGGCCACCGGGACCGAGTCGGCCGAGGTCATCGAGGACACCTCCCACGGTGCTGCCTGGGGCAACGACGACGCCACCGTGTTCTACGTGCGGGTCGACGAGGCCATGCGCCCCCACCAGCTCTGGCGTCACCGGGTGGGCACCGACCCGGCCGGCGACGAACTCGTCTACGAAGAGCCCGACGAGCACTTCTACCTGGGCGTCGGGCGCACCCGGGACGACCGCTACGTGGTCCTGGGCCTCGACTCGAAGGTGTCCTCCGAGGTCAGGGTGCTCGACGCCGACGACCCGTGGGGCGACTTCGCCGTGATCGAGCCCCGGCGCCAGGACGTCGAGTACAGCGTGGACCACGACCGCGGCGACCCCGCGCTCGGGCGGGACGCCCGCTTCCTGATCGTGACCAACGACGGTGCGGAGGACTTCCGGCTGCTCGCGGCGCCCGACGCCGCCCCCGGCCGGGACCACTGGCGGGAGGTGCTGCCCGGCCGGCCGGGCGTGCGCCTCGATGGCGTCGACGCCTTCGCCGGTCACCTCGCCGTCTACGAGCGTGAGGACGGCGAGACCCGGATGCGGGTCGTCGACCATGTCACGGGGACGTCCAGGGCGCTCGGGCAACCCGAGTCGCCCTCGACGGTCTGGGGCGGCGCCAACCCCGAGTACGACACCACCGTCCTCCGCTACGAGTACACCTCGCTGACCACGCCGCGGTCGACCTACGACCTCGAACTCGTCACCGGCCAGCTCACCCTGCGCAAGCGCCAGTCCGTTCTCGGCGGCTTCGACCCCGCCCGCTACCGCACGGAGCGCAGGTGGGCCCGGGCCGAGGACGGCACCCTGGTGCCCGTCTCGCTCGTCTACCGACCCGACCTCGTGGCCGCGCCCGGCCGGGAACCCGCCCCGGAGGGCGGCGCGCCCTGCCTGCTCTACGGCTACGGCTCCTACGAGGCCTCGATGGACCCGACCTTCTCCTCGCTCCGCCTCAGCCTCCTCGACCGCGGCTTCGTCTTCGCCATCGCGCACGTGCGCGGCGGTGGCGAGCTCGGACGGCACTGGTACGAGGACGGCAAGCTGGCGGCCAAGCCCCACACCTTCTCCGACTTCGTGGCCTGCGCACGGGCCCTGGTGGACGAGGGCTGGACCGCTCCGGACCGCCTGGCCGCCCGGGGCGGCAGCGCCGGAGGACTGCTCATGGGGGCCGTGGCCAACCTGGCTCCGGACCTCTTCCGGGCCATCGTGGCCGAGGTTCCCTTCGTCGACTGCCTGACCACCATCCTCGATGACACCCTCCCGCTCACCGTCCTCGAGTGGGAGGAGTGGGGCAACCCGGTCGAGGACCCCGAGATCTACCGGGTGATGAAGTCGTACTCGCCGTACGACAACGTGCGGGCCACCGACGACGACGGCCGGCCGGTGCGGTACCCCGACATCCTGGCCACGGCCGGGCTCTCGGATCCGCGCGTCGGCTTCTGGGAGCCGGCCAAGTGGGTGGCGAAGCTCCGGGCGGCCAACCCGGCCAACCGGGTGCTGCTCAAGACCGAGCTCGGTGCCGGGCACGGAGGCCCGTCCGGGCGGTACGACGCCTGGCGCGACGAGGCCTTCGTCTACGCCTTCGTACTCGACGCACTGGGGCTGGCCGACCGGGCGGCCCGGCCCTACCCGGGAGCCTCCGGGAGCTGAGCGTCAGGAGGAGGCACCGGCGGTCGCCGCCCCCCCGGGGAGCGTCGTGGTCGTCGGCGCCGGTGCGGCGCCCGGCTGCGGCGTGAACGTGGCCACGAAGGGCGTCCGCAAGGACGGGGGCAGCACCACCGGGACGTGGTCCACGGTGAGCGAGACGGCCGGCGTCCCGAACTGGACCGTCGCCGTCCCGGTGGCCGGGATGTCCTGCACCGAGCCGGCCTGGAGCACGCCCGTCCACAGGGTCGAACCGCCGACGGCCGCGGCCTGGATCCAGCACGCCCCACTGGCGCGGACCGTGATGTGGTAGGAGGCGCTGGGGACGGTGTAGGTGGCGGAGGTGCCGTTGGCCGCCGTCGAGCTCGCCGTGAACTGCGCCGGCAGCGTTGTCGGCGGCGGAGGTGTCGTCCGGGTCGTGGTGCCGCTGCTGGCTCTCGTGGTCGTCGTGGGCACACGGGTGGTGGAGGTGGCACGTTGGGCGCTCGGGCGCCCACGGTGGCTGCCCACCACGGCCAGCACGACGAAGAGCACCAGGGTGGCGCCCAGCACGAGGAGACCGACCGCCGGACGGCGCCGGCGGTTCATCGAGTCGAGGGCGATCCTCTGGGCCCGGTCGTCGCGCGCCAGCGGAGGGGAGGGACGGGCCGCCCGCTCGACGGGACGGGCGTCGTCGAAGACGATCGGCGCCCCGGGCTCGGGGAACTGGTCACTCCCCCGGACCGGCACCGGCGGCACGCGCCGGGCGGCCCGATCGCCTCCGCCGGCCCCGGCGACCGCCGCTGCCCCGGCGGGCCCCGGGGGGGGGACCGGGTAGGCCTCGGTCGGGCCGATTCGGTCGGAGAGGTGCTCGAGCGTCCCCAGTGCGGCGTGGTAGTCGTGCACGGAATGGACGTCGTCACGGCGCGGCGTGCGCACCACGGCGACCACCAGGACCACGCCGAGCGCCAGGACCAGGAGCACGACCACGGCGACCATCCCGACCATCTAAGCCGCGATCACCGTCCCGGGTCGGCGCGGGCGCCCGCACCTGCCCCGCCGGTTGGGCGACCGGCCACGTCATCCCTGGTCGGAAGGGGGCCGTGCCCCGATCGGGGCCTTCAGATCGCGGTCACCGAGGTCAGGCCACCGTCGACGGTCAGGTGGGCCCCGGTGACGAACGAGGCCTCCTCGGAGAGGAGGAACCGGACCGGCCGGGCGATCTCCTCGGGGGCCGACACCCGGGCGAGCGGCGTGCGCTCCTCGAGCTGCTGGCGGAAGCCGGGGAGCTCGAACGCGGGAGCCAGCAAGGGGGTGTCGACGGCACCGGGGCAGACGGCGTTGACCCGGAATCCCTCGACGGCGAAGTGCTGGGCCAGGGAGCGCATGATCCCGAGCACACCGGCCTTCGACGCGCAGTAGGCGGGAAGCATCGCACTGCCGAAGAGGCCCTCGATGGAGGAGACGAGCACCACCGCCGATCCGGGCCCGGCCGCGCGGAACCAGGGGAGGACGTCCCGGCAGAGCATGGCGGCAGCCCGCAGGTTCACGCCCAGGGTGGCATCCCACAAGGCGTCGTCGACCCCGTCGATGGTCATGGCCCCCGAGACCCCGGCGGCGTGGACGAGTCCGCCGACGCTGCCCAGCGCGCCGGCCACCTCGGCCAGGGCACCGGCCAGGGCGGACGAGTCGGCCACGTCGACCTGGGCGGCGTGGGCGGTGACGCCGAGCTCCCGGCATGCTGCGGCGGTCGCCCCGGCGCCGTCGCCGTCGAGGTCCCACACGGCCACCGGCCGCCCCACCTCGGCCAGGGCCAGCGCGGTGGCCCGTCCGATGCCCGACGCGCCACCGGTGACGAGCACCCCGGTGGCGGGCGCACCCAGGCCGCCGGGGGCACCCAGGCCGGCGGGGGCGGGCAGGACGGCGGGGTCGGTGGCCATACCCGCAGTCTTCCATCCCGGCCCGCGGCGCGGCGGGGGCTCAGGTCCGCAACCCCCACCGGGGCCGGAGGGCGTCGGGCAGTTCGTCGCGCCCCGGGTTGGCCCGGTCGCGTGCCGACAGCACCGGGTCCCGCACCCCCCAGTCGGCGGCGACGGCCGGGTCGTCCCAGGCCATGCCCAGCTCGTCTGCCGGGTTGTAGTAGCCGTCGACCAGGTACCAGAGGGTGAGGTCGGTGAGGGTGGCGAAACCGTGGGCCACGCCCGGCGGAATGAAGAGTCCCCGATCGTGGTCCCCCGAGAGATCGAGGGCGAGCGTGGCCCCGTCGGTCGGAGAGCCCGAGCGGAGGTCGTGGAGGACGACGCGGGCCGTACCGGCCAGGACGTACCAGTAGTCGGCCTGGTGGAGGTGGTAGTGGAGGCCGACGAGGGCGCCGGCCTGCTTCGTCGACCGGTTGCCCTGGATCATCTCGCGACCCTTGGGAAACCAGCTCCGCCGGTAGGTCTCGACGAACCGGCCGCGCTCGTCCCCGTGCGCCTCGGGGTCGACGATGACGACGTCGGCGATGACGTCCGACTCGGTGATCCTGACCACGGTTCAGCCTCCTGTCTGGTCGGCCCGGCCACGGGCGCCGCCGTCGTGATCCATCCGGGCGAATCGGCTTCGGTAGAAGAGGAGGGGCGAGCCCTCGCCGACGCCGAGTCCGAGGACCCGGCCCACGATGAGCTCGTGGTCGCCGGCGTCGTGGACCAGCTCGATGCTGCAGTCCACCCAGGCCAGGCTGCCCTCGATGAGCGGCGCCCCCGTGGCGTGCGCCCGATGCCAGGCCACACCGTCGAACTTCGGACCCCCGGAGACGGCGAATCCCCTGCACAACTCCTCTTGGCGGTCGCTCAGCACGTTCACGCAGAAGCTGCCGGCCCGGGCGATCCGAGGCCAGGTCGTCGACGTCCGGGCCGGGGCCACGGCCACGAACGGCGGCTCGAGGGACAGCGACACGAAGCTCTGGCAGGTGAAGCCCACCGGCTCGCCGGCGTCGATCCCGGTGACCACGGTGATCCCGGTGGCGAACCGCCCCGCGACCTCCTTGAGGGCGCCGGCGTCGACCGGGGCGGTGCCGTCCACCGGGGACGTCACCGTTCGCCCAACTCGACGGTGGCACCTTCGACCGCCGCCTCGACCTCGAGCGTGCCGCGCCCTCCGGCCAGCCGCCGGGACGCCCGCAGCATCCGGTCGAGCTCCTTGTCGGAGTGACCGGGGTCGTGGTGGAACAGGACGAGCCGGCGGATCCCGGACTCGTAGGCCACGTGGACCGCGTAGCCCGGCGTCGAGTGGCCCCAGTCGGAGAACTCGAGATACTCCTCCTCGGTGTACTGCGCGTCGTGCAGGAGCAGGTCGGCTCCCTCGCAGAGAGAGAGCACGGCCTCGTCGACGGTGGACCGGTCGAGCGGCGCCTGGTGGTCCGGGAGGTACACCACGCTGGCGTCGTCAGCGGTGATGCGGAACCCGAGGGTGGTACCCACGTGGGGGACGGCCCGGGCGGTGACCTTGGTCCTGCCGAGGGCGAACTCGTCCGCACCGTGCAGGTCGTGGAAACGGAGCTCGCCACGGAAGTCGGCCATGTGCACGGGGAAGAACGGTGGCTGGACCATGGCGGCCATGGCCTCGTGCAGCGACCGGCCGTCCTGGGCCGGACCGTGGATCTCGAGCAGGGCGCCGGGGTCCCGCATGGGAGGGAAGAAGGGCAGCCCGAGCACGTGGTCGTAGTGGAGGTGGGTGAGGAGGGCGTCCGCCCGAAGCGGGCGGCCGGCGGTCAGCAGCGAGGAGTTGAGGTAGTGGCCCAGTGCCCTGAGGCCGGTACCGAGGTCGAGGATGAGCGGTCGCTCGCCGTCGACCTCGACCAGGATGCAGGACGTGTTCCCCCCGTACTTGCGCTGCTCCTGCGAGGAGCACGGGCACGAGCCCCGGACGCCGAAGAAGGTGATGCGCACCGAGGAGGCAGGCTAGTCGCCACGGACGGCACCGCCGCCGGCTACCCTCCGGCCATGGACCAGCGCACCGTCACCGCCAACGGTCTGGAGTTCGCCTACCTCAGGTCCGGCCCCGAGGACGGACCACTGGCCCTCTGCCTCCACGGATTCCCCGACACGCCCCACACGTGGCGCCATCTCCTGCCCCGCCTCGGCGAGGCCGGCTACCGGGCCGTGGCCCCCTTCCTGCGGGGCTACGCCCCGACGGGGGTGCCGGCCGACGGCCGCTACGACACCGGGACCCTCGCCCTGGACGCGGGCGCGCTCCACGAGGCCCTGGGCGGTGACGGCGACGCCGTACTGGTGGGGCACGACTGGGGGGCGCTCATGGCCTACCCCGCGGCCGCCCACCAGCCGGACCGGTGGCGCCGGGTGGTCACCGCGGCCGTGCCCCCGCCCCGGGCCATGGGCGAGGGCTTCTTCGCCTACGACCAGCTCCGACGCAGCTGGTACATCTTCCTGTTCCAGACCCCGCTGGCCGAGTACGCCGTCTCCCGGGACGGTCTCGCCTTCATCGACCGGCTGTGGTCCGACTGGTCACCCGGCTTTGACGGGACCCGGGACGCGGCGCGCGTCAAGGAGGCCCTGTCCGACCCCGAGCACCTCACCGCGGCCGTCTCCTACTACCGGGCCATGTTCGCCGGGCCGCCCGACGACCCGGTCGCGGCGGCAGTGCAGGCCGCGGGCGAGACGGTGGCCCCGCAACCCACCCTCTACCTCCACGGGGCTGACGACGGCTGCATGGGGGTCGAGGTCGTCGGACCGGTCGCCGACCACCTCGCCCCGGGCTCGGAGGTGGTGGTGGTCGAGGGCGCCGGCCACTTCCTCCACGTCGAGCGACCGGACGAGGTGAACGGCCACATCCTCCGGTTCCTCACCGCCTGAAGGCGGTCCGGACCCGGCGCCCGTCAGGACGAAGAGGAGGGCGGGACCGCCCCGGCGTCGACCTTCTTGAGCCAGGGGACGACGGACTGCAGGAAGGCGTTCTCGGACGGCGTGGCCAGCAGCGGGTCGAGGTGGGAGTAGGTCGACGTGCGGCTGACCACGACCACGCTCGGGATCCTCGACTCGGCCTGGTAGGCGTGGGCGCTGGCGGCCACGGCGTCGTTGGCCCCCCCGAGGGCCGTCTGGAAGGCGTAGAGGGGCACGTCGACCTGGGCGGTGTGCAGCAGGCGAAGGCCGAGGAATTGGGCCACGTCGTTCTGCTGGAGGCCGGCGGCCGCGCCCGAGTCGATGGAGAGCCGCTCGGGGTAGTACCACTCGGCGGCGGCCAGGGGCGCCTGGGCGAAGACGGCGGCCACGTTCTGGATGGGCGTGATGCCGGTGTTGACCCAGCCCGCCGGGTCGCCGGAGGTGGCCACGTGCCCGGAGTGGACCTGGATGAGCTTGAGGCCCGGCGGTGACGTCTTCACGTCGAAGGCGTAGCCCAGTTGGGCTTCGTTGGTCACCGGCACCGGTGGTTTGAACTCGGCCGGCAGCAGCGGGAACTGCTCGAACGCGGTCGCCGGGGCGGTCGGTTCCTTGAGGGCGGCGAGTGCGCCGACCTGGCTGAAGGCGCCGGTGGCCCACGGCAGGCCCACCCCGAGCAGGTCGAGCCAGGGCCCCTTGGTGGCCAGTTGGGCGACCGACTGCTGGACCGAGGCGAGGCTCGGGGACGGACCGAAGGCGCCGGCCGAGCCGGCGCACCCGTCGATGCAGACGATCCCCTTGATGGTCGTGAAGCCCGGGGTGCCGTTGAAGTCCCAGGCGGCGTAGGCGGCGGCGTCGGTCCCGCCGAGGGAGTGGCCGCCCAGGACCACGGTGTGCCGGCCGCCATCGCGTGCACGTTCGATCACGGCGTGCAGGTCGTTCATGGCCACGGCCAGGCCCCACTGGTCCACGAAGGCGAAGTGGGCCGGGTCGAGGGGCTGGTAGTGGTGGGTGATGCTCTTGTCGGCGATCCAGCCCAGGTAGTAGTCGAAGGCCTGGGTGGGGGTGGTCCGGCCGGCCAGGGTCGACTCGATGAGCGACTCGTCCTGGAGGGCGCCCTCCCGCCGCATCTCCGACCAGACCTGCAGGTCGGGCACGTGGGTGACGAGGTAGGGGGCCACGAGGTCGAAGTCCCCGGCGCCGCCGTTGGTGCCGGGCACCAGGACGAGCACGTGGGACGCGTCCGGACTGCCGAACCGCCGAACCTGCACCTTGTCGTAGACCGCCGGCGTGCCGGCGACGGGCGGCGTGGGGACGGTGAGGACGGCCTCGGGCACCGAGGTCGGCGCCCCGAGGGCCACCTCCGACGGCGGAGCCGCCAGGGGCGTCACCACGGACGGACCCCCGCAGGCGGCCAGCAGGGACACCCCGGTGGCCAACGCCACCGCCACCGCCCGTCGCGGCAGCCGTCGCCGATCGCTCAACCTGGACCGCATCCCGCTCCCCCCGGTCGACCCGGCGCCCTCGCGTCGGCGCACACGCCACACCGTAGCCAACCCGGAACCGCCGGGAGCCATCGCCGCGCTCGGGCCGGCGACCCGCGACCCGGCTCAGGGGAGCCAGAGCCCTCCGTCGCGGCCCCGGGCGGCCAGCCCGTCGGCCACCAGCGCCTCGGCCACCCGAGCGGCGCGACCGGGGTCGTCCGGCCACCCGGCCGCCGCCGCGACCTCTGCCGCCCCGAGCGGCCGCGAGCACAGGGCGGCCACCAGGCGGCCGCGACCCTCACGGTCGGAACCGGCGAACCGGGGCTGGGTCGACGACTGGCCGGCCGAGCCCCGGGCCGGGTCCGGCGTGGGACGCCCGGCCGCCGCCCACCGGCACCGGCGGCGGACGGGGCACGCCGGGCAGGCGGGATCCCGCGACGTGCACACGGTGGCGCCGAGGTCGAGGAGGGCCTGGCCGAAGGACCAGCCCCGGCCGGGCGGAACCATGGCGTCGACCAGTCGCTGGGCTTCGGCCGGCGGGAGGGTCCGTCCGGCCACGGCGCGCGCGAGGACCCGTCCGGCGTTGGTGTCGACGACTCCGACGTCTCGGCCGAAGGCAAAGGCGAGCACGGCCCTGGCCGTGTAGGGCCCCACCCCCGGCAGGGCGAGCAGCGCATCGAGATCGTCGGGCACCGAGCCGTTGTGGTCGGCCACCACGGCGGCGGCCGCCCGGTGCAGGTTGCGGGCCCGACGGTTGTAGCCCATCCCCTCCCACGCCCGGAGCACGTCACCGAGGGTGGCACCGGCACACGCCGCCGGCGTGGGGAAGGCGGCGAGGAAGCGCCCGTAGGCGGGCCGCACCCTGGACACCTGGGTCTGCTGGGCCAGGACCTCGCTGACCAGGACGGGCCAGGGTTCGCGGGTGCGGCGCCACGGGAGGTCCGGGCGGCGGGACCCCTGGCCGGTGGCCGAGCCCCACGCCTCCACGGCCGCGCCGATGGCGGCCACCTGCCGGGGCGGACGCGCGCCCGGCGGCGCGCCGGTGGTCATCGACCGACCCGCCCGGACGGGCTCAGGTCCAGACGTCGTCGGGATACGGGCGCCGGCGCTCGGGTGCCGACGCCCGCTTCCACACCATGACCTTGCGACGGAAGAAGCAGACCTCGTCACCGTGCTGGTTGAAGCCCTTGGTCTCGACGGTCACGACCCCGCGGTCGTCCCGGGAGCGCGAGTCGACCTTGTCGACGACCCGGCTCTCCGCGTAGATCGTGTCGCCGTGGAAGGTGGGCGCCCGGTGCACCAGCGACTCGACCTCGAGGTTGGCGATGGCCGAGCCGCTCACGTCGGGGACGCTCATGCCGAGGACGAGCGAGTAGACGAGGTTGCCGACGACCACGTTCTTCTTCTGGACCGACTCGTGCTCGGCGAACCACGCATTGGTGTGCAGCGGATGGTGGTTCATGGTGATCATGCAGAAGAAGTGGTCGTCCGCCTCCGTGACGGTCTTGCCGGGCCAGTGCCGGTAGACGTCGCCGATCGCGAAGTCTTCGAAGCACCGGCCGAAGGGGCGGTCATAGGTCGTCACGGACACAGGTGTAGCCCGGGCCCGGGACCCCCGTCCAGAGCGGCCGCGTCCACCCGGTCCCTCAGGCCGGGTCGGGAGCCGGGCGGGTGGTGAAGGCCAGCACCCAGTCGGGATGGGAGTCGCCGTCGATGGACATGCGCCACGTGTACCGCCTCCCCGGTGGGAGCGGCAGGGGTCCGAGGTTGACGGCCAGGGCCACGTCGATCGGCGACCCCTCGGGGATGCCGGGCGGGCGACCGACGGTGAATTCGCCCCGCACCTCGATCGGCTGCTGGCCCTCGGCGGTGTCCACCAGCACCGGGGCGCCATCGGCGTCCTCCAGGAAGAGCTCCCAGTGGTGGGCGTCCTCGGCCTCGTGCCAGCCCACGTCGATCTTGAGGGCGATGGCCGAGGGGACGGGATCGGGGCCGGTCATGCTCCACCCGCCGCCCAGGAGGTAGAGCTTCCCGTCGGCCACCTGGGCGGAGTCGCACAGCATCATGGTCACCTTCACGTCCCGGAGGCTACCGGCTGGCCGGACGGGCGCCGGACGGGGTCGGCGCCGCACCGGCCGGTAACGTGCAGACGTGGAGCTCCGCGGTCTGAGGGACGACGTCTACCGGCGGCCGCTGGTCACCGCCCTCGACCGCCTCGGCATCGGGCCGGGGTGGACGTGCGTCGACGTCGGGGCCGGAGGGGGCGACGTCTCGGTGGCCCTCGCCGAGCTCGTCGGTCGCGACGGCCGGGTCTACGCCGTCGACAGCGACCCCCGTGCCCGCGACGAGGTGGCCGAGGTCGCCGCCGCCCACAGCCAGGTCCTGGCCGTCACCCAGGCCGGCGAGGACCTGCGCCTGCCCGAGCCGGTCGACCTCGCCTTCTGCCGCTTCCTCCTCCTCCACGTGGTGGACCCGGCACGGGTCCTCGACCGCATGGTCCGGGCCGTGCGTCCCGGCGGGTGGGTGGTCGCCCAGGAGCCGATCACCTCGGCCGGACGCGTCGGCGGTCGGCCCTTCTCGATGCCCGACGCCCGGCACCCCGACGTGGGGGCCCTCCTCCCCTCGCTCGTCCGCGCCGCGGGCGTCACCCTCGTCGACGCCTGGGCCGAGGCACCGGCCGGAGTCGGCTCGGGACCCGTGGCCGACTACCTCGAGGTGCTGACCGGGGTCCACCCCGGTGACGACCCCGTCGTGCTTCCCCCGCTGGTCACCGTGGTGGGCCAGGTCCCCTCGGGCGGCGGAACGACCGCTCCCGGTACCCTGCCCGGCCCGGCGGGCGGGTCGGTAACCTCTGGGGCGTGACCACCGACACCCGCCCCACCCCTGACCTGGACGCGGCCGCCGCGGCCGTCGCCGTGGCCCGGTCCGTCGTCGACGCCGGGATCGGCGCCGTCGAGGCCGCCGGGGGACCCGACCTGGCCCAGGTCCTGGCCTACGACGTCTCCCACGCCGCCGCCGCCGTGCGCACCGCCCAGGCCGCACTGGCCTACGGCGCCCGGGGCGAGGTCGAGGCCGGCATCGCCTGCGCCTTCGCCGCCGACGCCCTCGGCGACCTGGCCGCCCGCACCGTGGGCCGGAGTGCCGAATGGGGCGTGACCGCCGACTGGCTGGCCCCGGCCGAGGGGTTCGTGGCCACCTACCGCCACCCGGCGTTCCTCGCCTCCCTGGCCGAGACCGAGGGCCCGCGCCACCTCGACCCCGACTTCGAGCTGGTCCGCGAGACCTTCCACCGCTTCGCCGAGCAGGAGATCCGGCCCCGGGCCGAGCACATCCACCGGGCCAACACCGACATCCCCGAGGAGATCATCTCGGGCCTGGCCGAAATGGGCGGCTTCGGCATGTCCGTCCCCGAGGAGTACGGCGGCTTCGCCACCGGCGGCGAGTCCGACTACCTGGGAATGGTCGTGGCCACCGAGGAGCTCGCCTGGGGATCGCTCGGGGCCGGCGGCTCCCTCATCACACGGCCCGAGATCCTCACCCGGGCCATCGTCCACGGGGGCACCGAGGACCAGAAGCGGGAGTGGCTCCCCAAGCTGGCCAGCGCCGAGGTCATGGGGGCCGTGGCCGTGACCGAGCCCGACTACGGCTCCGACGTCGCCGGCCTCGTCACCTCGGCCACCCGAGTCGGTGGGGGGTGGCTGGTCAACGGCGTGAAGACCTGGTGCACCTTCGCGGCCCGGGCCGACGTCCTGCTGCTGCTGGCCCGCACCGACCCCGACCGTTCGCGAAGCCACCGGGGCCTGTCGCTCTTCCTGGTGCCCAAACCCCGGGCTGACGGGCACGGGTTCCTCTTCACCCAGGAGCCGGGGGCCGACGGGCGGCCGGGCGGTGCCGGGCGGATGGAGGGCCGGGCCATCGACACCCTCGGCTACCGGGGCATGCACTCCTACGAGGTCGCCTTCGAGGACTGGTTCGTCCCCGACGCCAACCTCGTCGGCGGGACCGACGGTCTGGGCAAGGGCTTCTACCTGCAGATGCAGGGCTTCGAGAATGGCCGGCTCCAGACCGCGGCACGGGCCCTCGGAGTCATGCAGGCGGCCTACGAGGCCGCCCTGGACTACGCCCGCAACCGGGTCGTCTTCGGCGAGCCCATCGTCGAGTACCAGCTGACCCGGGCAAAGCTGGCCAGGATGGCCGTCCTCATCCAGGCGTCACGGCAGTTCTCCTACGAGGTGGCCCGGCTCATGTCGAAGGGCGAGGGCACCCTCGAGGCCTCGATGATCAAGGCCTACGTGTGCCGGGCCGCCGAGTGGGTCACCCGCGAGGCGCTGCAGATCCACGGCGGGATGGGGTACGCCGAGGAGTTCCCGGTGAGCCGGTACTTCGTCGATGCCCGGGTGCTCTCCATCTTCGAGGGGGCCGACGAGACGCTCTGCCTCAAGGTCATCGCCCGACGCCTGATGGCCGCCGGCTGATCCCCGGCCGACCGGCCGGTCTCAGCCGGCCGAGCGGCCGAGCCCGGCCCGCTCGCCGCGGGTGACGAACTTGGTGGCCATCTTGCGCGAGGCCTCGTCGATCATCTCGTCGCCGAACATGACCGCCCCCGTCCGATCCTGCTCGGTGGCCTTGGCGTAGGCGTCGAGGATGTCCCAGGCCCTGTCGAACTGCTCCTGGGTGGGCGAGTACACCTCGTTCAGCACGCCGACCTGGTCGGGGGTGAGCGCCCACTTGCCGTCGTAACCGAGCACCCGGGTCCGCTGCGAGAACTCGCGCAGGGCGTCGAGCTCCCGGATCTTGAGGAAGGGGCCGTCGATGACCTGGAGCCCGTTGGCCCGGCCGGCCATCAGGATCTTCGAGAAGACGTAGTTGAAGTGGTCGCCGGGATACTCGGGGATGGACACCCCGCCGGTGAGCACCGGCATCTCCATGGACGCGGCGAAGTCCGCCGGCCCGAAGATGATCGTCTCGAGACGGGGCGAGGCGGCGCAGATCTCCTCGACGTTGATGAGGCCCCGGGTCGTCTCGATCTGGGCCTCGATCCCGATGTGCCCGACCGGGAGGCCGCTCCTCTTCTCCACCTGGGCGAGCAGCAGGTCGAGGGCGACGACCTCGGCGGCCGACTGGACCTTCGGCAGCATGAGCTCATCGAGGCGCGGCCCTGCGTTGGAGACGACCTCGATGACGTCACCGTAGGTCCACTCGGTGTCCCAGGCGTTGATGCGCACGCAGAGAACCCGGTCGTCCCACGGCAGGTCGCGGACGGCCCCGACCACCTTGGCCCGGGCCGCCTCCTTCTCGAGCGGGGCGACCGAGTCCTCGAGGTCGAGGAAGCTCATGTCGGCCGGCACCGTCGGCGCCTTGGCCAGGAACCGCTCGTTCGAGCCGGGCGAGGACATACACGATCGGCGGGGAAGGGTGCGGGAGCGTTCGGACATGGGCCGATCGTACGGCCCCGGGTACACAGGACCCAAACCGGCGGCCGGGCGTGGTCGCTCAGCCGCGGTGCGGCGGCGTCCCGGGTGCGGCGGCGTCCCGGGCGACCTGGTCGGCCAGGTCGCCCGGCGTGAGCTGCTCACCCAGCAGCCGTGCGAACCGGGCCGGATCGCCGGCGACGAAGGCCCGACACAGGGGCAGGCCCTCCACGTAGCAGGTCAGGTAGGCCCGCCACGTCGGATGGGTCAGGAACTCGACCGTCTTGGCCGCGCGGTCCGGGGGTAGCAGGCCCCAACGGGCCACCTCGGAGGCGACGGTCCCGGGATCGGCCCCGTCGACGTGGAGCCGGAACGCGGCGTTCTGGCGGACGGCTCCGAGCGCCTCACCGGCGTCGACCACGGCGGCCACGACCTCGGGGTCGTAGCGGACGCCCAGCGGACGCAGGTGGGCGGCCACGTGCTCCTCGGGCCGACGACCGAGGACCACCTCGAGACCGAGGTCGGCCAGCCCCTCGGCCAGCAGGCACTGGGGCGTCCCGACCAGGAAGATCGACTCCTCCCACCACCGCCGGCCGCGGACCAGGCCGACCTCCTTCCTGGTGTGCTCGGTGTGGTGGCCCGGATAGGCCTCGTGGGCCACCAGGTGGGCGAGCCCGAGCGACAGCACCGGAAGGTCGGTGTTGACCGCCACCCGGCTGCGGAGGTCGCCGAGGTAGTAGTTGAATCCGGCCCAGGGCTGGCCGGTGACGAGCTCGAAGTCGACGTGTTCACCGTCGGGCAGTCCGAAGAGCGCCCGCGTGCGCTCGCGTAGGTCCTCGGCCAGCACGCGCACGGCTGCGCCGAGGACGTCGACGGGCACGGCGTGGGACTCGCGCCAGGCGATGAGCCGCCCGGCCAGCGGGCCGTCCCCGGGCAGCACCTCGGCCAGTCGGCGGTGGGCGGCGGCGAAGACCCCGTCGTCGACCCGGACCGGACGGACCCCGTAGCAGGCCTCCACCTCGTCCTCGTAGGCGATCCGCTCCCCGGCCAACCGCGCGGCCGTCATGGCCAGGCCCTCGAGCTGGGCGATCAGCCACCGTCGGCGTGACGGCGCATCCTGCCCCTCTCCGGGGCCGAGGGACCGGCCGCCGGTGACCCCGGCGAGCAGCTCACGGGCGTCGGCAGCGAGTCGGCCGGCGGGGACCACCGGCTCGGAGGCGACGGACGCGGCCAGGTCGGGCGGCCCGTAGTAGGCGTCGACGAGACCGTCGACGTGGCGGCCGAGGCGCAGTCCGAGCGTGAGGTACTCCCCCACCGGACCCGGCACCTTCACCGGGATTCAGTCCAGACGCTCGCGCAAGAAGGCGACCGTCCGGTCCCAGAGCAGGGCGGCAGCGGCCGGATCGTGAACCTCGGGCCGGTCCTCGTTGAAGAAGGCGTGATGCGTACCGGGGTACACGTGGAAGACCACGTCCTTGCCGAGACCGGCAAGCTCGGCTTCGAGCTCCCGGGCCATGGCCGGCGTGAACGACTCGTCCAGCTCGGCGACGTGCCCGAGGACGGCTCCGGCGAGGGCCGCGTAGTCGGGCCGGGCGTCGGGCCAGGGGATCACGCCATAGGCGGGCACGACCGCCCCTACCGCGTCCGGTCGCTGACAGGCGAGCACGAGTGCGAGCCCGCCGCCCATGCAGAAGCCGACGACACCCACCGCGGCGCGCTCCGTCCGCCCCAGCAACTCGTCGACCGCGCCGCCGAGGTCC
Organism: Acidimicrobiaceae bacterium; assembly: GCA_027314705.1. Lineage (GTDB taxonomy): Bacteria > Actinomycetota > Acidimicrobiia > Acidimicrobiales > RAAP-2 > Bog-756. The sequence continues at coordinate 20,535 of DAHVAJ010000016.1, read as the reverse complement.
TTCGCCGCGCCGTCCATGCGCAGCGCCATCATCTCCTTGGCCGCCCCGTCGGGCTCGGTGAGGGGCACGGTGACTCCGTGGTAGAGGTCCGGGGCCAGCGCGGTGAACCCGGCCTCGGCGAAGCGGTCGCAGGTGCGCTCGATCTGGCCGATGAGGCCCCACCACTCCTGGATGACCAGCACCCCGATGGTGCCGGTGGCGCCCCCGGCCGGTTCGGCCAGGTAGCCGGCCGCGCTGGAACCGTTGCTCGGGAACTCGATGTGTCGGCCCATGGGCCGGACCCTACCGCGCACGCCCGTCGACGAGGGCCTGGGATCGGGGTCGCCCGGCGGGGAGGGGGACCGGCCTGCCGGGCCGGTCCCGGGGGATCGGCGGACGACCTCAGACAACGTCCCTGTTCAACACCTGTATTTGCCGGGGGGTCCTTGCCGTGAGGGCGGCGAGCGACTATGAAGGGTCCCCGTATGACTCACGCCGAGCCGTCCTCGACGTCCGAGCCAGGTGCCCGCCGAACCAGTGACACGGCCCCCTCGAGGCGGTCGATCGGCATGGTCGCCGTGGCCTCGGCCCTGGGGGTCGCAGCCTCGATGCTCCCGGCCGCGGGCCCGGCCTCCGCCGATCCCATCGCCAACGCCCGCGCCCAGGCCGCCGCCATCACCGCCAAGATCCAGGCCGACGAGGCCCAGATCCAGGCGCTCACCGGCCAGGTCACCGCAGCGGACTACCGGCTCTCACAGCTGCAGGGCCAGATCGATGCCTCGAAGGCCGAGCTCGCCAAGGACCAGCAGCAGGTGGCCCAGGACCAGGCCCAGCTCCGGACCCAGGCCATCGCCGACTACACGAGCAGTGGGACGACCAGCACCGACACCCAGCTCTTCACCTCGAACGTGAACACGAGCGGGATCCGCTCCGAGTACTCGGCCATCGCCACCGGCAACGTCACGGCCACCATCGCCCGCCTCCACACGGCCCAGGCCCACCTCCAGGACACCCAGACCTCGCTCGAGCAACAGCAGGCCCAGGCCCAGGCGACCAGGGACAACCTGACCCAGTCGCAGTCGCAAGCGTCGGCCCTGGCCCAGCAGGACCAGGCCACGCTGGCCAGCGTCGACGCCACCATCCAGAACCTGGTGGCCCAGCAGAAGGCAGCCGCAGAAGCGGCGGCGGCCCAGGCGGCCCAGGCGGCCTTCAACCAGCGACTCCAGCAGGCCCAGGCGGCCCAGGCGGCGGCCCAGACCGCGGCGGTCGTGACGCCCGGTGGCGGGAGCTCGAGGCCGTCCGGCGGATCGTCGGGCGGGGCCGGGAGTGCGCCGATCCCCCCGGCACCACCTCCCCCGCTGGCCGCGGGTGCAGCGGGAGCGGTGCAGGCGGCCGAACGGGAGATCGGCGTGCCCTACGTCTGGGGCGGCACCACTCCGGCCGGCTTCGACTGCTCGGGGCTCGTGCAGTGGGCCTACGCTCAGGTCGGGATCGGCCTCCCCCACTACTCGGGGGCGCAGTACGCCGACACCACCCACATCCCGCTGGCCGACATCCAGCCCGGCGACCTCCTGTTCTACGGTCCGGGCGGCTCGGACCACGTGGCCATGTACGTGGGCGGCGGTTCGATGATCGAGGCGCCCTACACCGGGGCGTCGGTGTGGATCACCGGCGTGCGGACCGGCAGCGGCTTCGTCGGCGTCGGCCGGGTGGTGGGCTAGGCCGTCCGGTCACCGGCCGGCGGCCGAGGCCCGTCCCCTCCCGCCGGCCTACCGGGCGGTGGAAGGGCCTCGGCCCTGGTCGTGGGCGGTGAGCTCCGGCGGCGGCAGGCCCCCGCGGTGACCGCCGACCCGGGGACCGGGAGGGCGGGCGAAGCGGAACGGGACCGGCTCGCGCCCGGCCTGGATCACCAGGGCCTGTCCGGTCTCCTCGCCGGAAAGGCAGCCGACGACGGCCTCGGCGACCGTGTCGGCGTCGATGAGGGGGAACCCGCTCCGGTCGAGGACCTCTCTCACGTCGGCCACCAGCGGCGTGTCGACCAGGCTCGGGCACACGGCGTTGACGGTGATCCCCTGCGCTGCGAGCTGGGGAGCCAACGAACGCACGAGGCCGACGACGGCGTGCTTGGTGAGGCAGTAGACGGGGTCGGGCGAGAAGCCGATGAGTCCCGCCAGCGAGGCCGTGGCCACCAGGCCACCGCCTCCCCGGGCCTCGAGGACGGGTACGAGGGCACGGATACCGAAGAAGACGCCGTCGACGTTGACCCCGGTCGCCCGACGGTAGGCCTCGTCGCTGACCTTGGTGACGTCCGCTTCCCCCGTCGTGACCCCGGCGTTGAGGTGGGCGAGGTCGATCCCACCGTACCGGCGGGTCACCGCCCTCACGATCCCCGGCCACTCGTCCGGGCGGCCCACGTCGGCCTGGAGCACCAGGCCCCCGAGGTCGCCCGCGGCCCGCTCGGCGGCGCCGCCGTCGAGGTCGACCACGGCGACCGAGGCCCCGGCGGCGGCCAACCGGGTGGCCGTCGCCAGTCCGATGCCCGACGCCCCGCCCGTCACCACGGCCACCTTGCCGCTGACCGTCCCCATCCCCGGTCCTCCCCCGCTGTCGCGCCGCCGGCTGCCGCCGTCACCCTACCCGGGCCCGTAGGGCATACTGAGAGCCATCGGCTTTGCACCGGCCCCACCTGCCGGGCCTGTCCGGGCGGCCGGAACCCTCCATGAGACCCATCCCCGTCGCCTTCCACATCTGGTTCCTCGAGATCCACACCTACGGGATCGGCCTGGCCCTCACCTTCTGGTTCGGGCTCCGCTACACCGAGCGCCGGCTGCGGCGGGCAGGGTTCCGGTGGGAGTGGGTGACGGGCATGTTCCTCTGGGTGGTGGTCGCCGCCGTGGTGGGCGCTCGCGCCGCCCACGTGCTGGCCAACTCCTCCTACTATGCGGCCCACCCCGGCCAGATCGTGGCCGTCTGGCAGGGCGGCCTGTCCTCCTTCGGCGGTCTCATCCTGGCGGTGCCCGTGGCCGTGTTCAGCGTCCGTCGTCGCTGCCCGGAACTCAGTGCCCTCCGGTTCGCCGACCTGATGGCGCCGGTCCTCATGGCCTGTTGGGGGCTCGGACGGCTTCTCGGCCCCCAGCTCATGCTGGCCGGGGGCGGCCACCCCACCCACCAGTGGTTCGGCATGTACTACGCCGGCCAGGTGGGCAAGCGCCTGCCCGTCCCCATCTTCCAGTCGCTCGAGGACTTCACCATCTTCGGGCTCCTCCTCCTCGTCGAACGGTGGCTCCGCACCACGGCCCCGGCCGGGGCAGTGGCCTCGGAGCCGGCGTCGACCGGGGAGCCGACCGATGTGGGTGTGGCGGCGTGGTCGGTCCCCCCGCCGGCCGGGATCGTCCTCGGTGTGGGCATGGTCCTCTGGGGCATCGAGCGCTACCTGGACGAGCACCTGTGGCTCGGCGAGCCCGGCCATCTCGGCTCGGCCCTCGTCCAGCTGGCCGGGGTGGGACTGACCGTGGCCGGGGTCGTGCTGCTGATCGCCCGTCTCGGACCCCTGCGCCGGTGGCGGTCCGGCGTCCCGGCGGCCGGGGGGCCGACGCCGGGCGAGGAGCCGGAGCCGGACGGCGAGGCCGGCCAGCCGGTGACCCCGGGGCCGCGGGGAACGGACGCGGCCGAGGCGTCAGCCGGCGGCCAGTGACTGCTCGGTGGGTGCCGCCCCGGCCGGAGTGGCACTCCCGGTCGGGGCCCCCACCTGGGTCCGTCGGGACCGGCTGGCCAGGCGCAACGCACCGGTGACCACGGCGGTGCCACCGACCACGGCCAGAGCAGCGGGTCCGGGGGACCCCACCAGGAGGGCCAGCGCGGCCAGGACCAGCACGGCCGTGACGGCGCGGGCCACAGCCGGGCCGGCCGCGGCGAACCGACGGTGGAACTCGAGCAGGGCACCGGGCGTCTGGACGCCCGCCGTGAGCATCACGGCGACCCCGCGCACCAGGCCGAAGAGACCGCCCAGGGCGACGGCCGCCGCCGGACTGCCGGTGAGGGCGCCCAGGGCCACGGTCAGGTAGACGGCTGCCGTCGTGATGTAGGTGGCCAGGCCGCAGCCGATCTGCCAGCCGAAGCCGGCACCGTAGACCCACGGCCGGTAGGCGTCGAGCCACCGCTCGTTCACCTGCCGGTGGTGCACGGGCAGGCGCATCCCGGCCGCGCCGGTCTCCGAGGCCAACGTCACCAGGGTGACCGCCAGGGCGACGGCGGTCCAGGCCCCCGACGGCGCACCGGTGGCCCTCAGGCCGGCCGCACCGAGCGCGGCCACGGCGCCCAGTGAGAGGCCGCCGACCACTGCACCGAGCACGAACCAGGTCACGGTGACGGCGTAGCGGTGGCCCTTGGCCCGCTCGCCGAAGGGGGTGATGGTCGAGAGCATGGAGAGGCCGCACGGCGACCACGTGGACCGCACGGCAGCGGCGACGGTGACGGGCGCGGCTGCGAGGGCGACGGTGAAGGTCATGGCGCTCCTGTTCGGTCGGTCGGGTGGGTGGCCAGGGGCCGGTCGATGGGGCGACGGGGCCCGGACACGTCAGGCGGGGGAACCGTAGAAGGGGGCGGCGAAGGCGAAGATGCCGCCGTCGGAGGCCACCATCCAGTAGCCGGCCCCGGTCGGCGTGGCCGCCATCCCGACGATGGGCTGGTTGAGCGGCTGGCCCCCCATCGAGCCGTGGAAGGGGGCGTCCCCGAAGGCGAAGATGCCGCCGTCGGAGGCCACCATCCAGTAGCCGGCCCCGGTCGGCGTGGCCGCGGCCCCGACCACCGGCCGGTTGAGGGGCAGCGTCGAGACGTCGCCGTCAGAGGGGAAGTCGCCGAAGGGGAGCGACGCCCCGAAGGCGGTCACCACGGCGTAACCGCGACCGTCGGTGCTGGCCACCATTCCGGCCGTCTCGCACCGGGTGAGCGGCGAGAGGCACGGCGGCGGGGGGGGCGTCGGAGGTTCCGGCGTCCAGCACGGTTCGTTCTGCTCGGCGGTGCTGTCGTCCACGGCCAGCGCCGTGGTACAGGTGGGGTCGACCGTCCACGGAGGGACGCAGGCCACGACCCGGCAGACGATCCGCCCCAGGCAGTCGACCTGCTGGTTGCACTGCCCGTAGCGGAACTGGAAGCACCCGGTGACGTACGAGTCGCAGCCCTGCGGGCCGCAGCCGCAGGCGACCCCGTCGCACCCCGTGTCGCAGAACTGCCATCCGTTGCCGCACCCGGTGGTGCAGCCGCACGTGGCGTTGCAGTCCATGTAGTAGCGGGGACCGCCGCAGTAGGACGAGTTGTCGGCCTTCCACCAGCCGGCCATGACCGTGCCCGTGGGGCAGTAGTTGTACCCGCCGTTGACCGAGCAGCAGAATTCCGAGAACCCGGCGCAGCACGTCGAGCCGCAGCCGCAATTGGCGTTGCCGCACGTGCAGACGTAGCCGTAGGCCGTGCCCGGCCGGAGCACGAGGTCCATGCCGGCCCCGACGGCCACGGCGCTCCCGGCCACGGCCGAGCGGTTGATGAAGCTGCGGCGCGACAGGTGGGCCCCGAGGAAGCCCGACGCCCGCTCGACCAGCGTCATGCGGAGGGTCCCCTGGTGATGCCCAACCGGAGGCGGGCGGCACCGAGCCGGGGCAGCGCGGTGAGCGTCAGGCCGAGCAGCCAGGTGCAGGCGAGAGCCAGCAGAACCAGCGGTACACCGTGCCAGGGCTGCTGGTTGAGGAGGGACGGCAGCGGGGCAGCGGCGATGGTGCCGGCCACCACCGCGGCCACGGCGGCGAGGAGGAGGTCGACCACCAGGTGAAGCCGGGTGGCCGGCGTGTCCGGGGTACCGAAACACCCACAGGTGGCGAGGGGTCCGCCCCGGAGCCGGGCGACGCCCACGAAGCCGGCGAACCCGAGGTACGAGAGGGCCACGGCGCCGGCGGTGAGCGGACCCGGCAGGGCCGCGGCCACCACCCCGAGACCGGCCTCGACCACGGCCCCGGCCCGCACCGCGGTCCTGAGGACGGGGGGCCGGAGGGGGACGAGCACAGCCACGGCCCGGGCCGTGTCGCCCGGGCGGAACGTCTTGGCCGCACCCGCCGCCGTCAGGACCAGACAAGCCGCCAGGTACGGCCCCATCAGTTCCATCCGGCCCCCGGGGCGGCGGCCGGTGCCACCGACTGGACGGTGAGGGGCGCGAGCAGCTGGTTGACCCGGGGCACCAGCTGCGCCCGTCGGGCGTGGCTGCCGAGCACGACGTAGAGGGTGAAGGGCCTCCCGCCCTCGGTGAAGAACCACTGGGTGCCCGACTGGCCGGAGAGGCCCCGCCGCAGCACGTAGGGACGGAAGTCGTCCGGCGTCAGCGAGCGTGGCATCCCCTGGCGGGCGAAGAGCGCCGTGCCCAGGCTCTCGGGCCCGTACTCGAAGAGGACGGCGAAGATGTCGGTGTCCCCCATGAGCGAGACGGCGCCACCCCCGAAGTCGCCGGTGGTGGACGGCAGGGGGAAGGTGGCGAAGTGGGCCACCGGGTGGGCCACGGCGCCGCCGGCCGAGGGACGCACGAAGATGCGCCCCTCGAACCCCGAGGGCAGGGTCGTCTCGAGGCCGTGGGCCCGCAGGACCGGCACGCTCAGCCCGCTCGTCCCACCGGCCCCACGGCCGGTGCGCCGCCCGCGGAGCCGCCAGGTCCGTAGAGGTCCTCGAGCTTCCTCGGGTACAGGCTCGGGTCCCCGGGGAGGATGCCGGCCGCCCGCAGTTCCCGATCGTTGGCCGCCTCGCGCGCCGGCCCGTCGATGCCGATGGCCCCGCCCGGGGCCCGGCCGCCGACCGAGCGCTCCCCGAGCTCGGCCTCGGCCCGGCGCACCAGGTCGGCCACCTGCGCGAACCCGTTAGCCACGCCCTCGCCGACCCGACGGCCGGACCGCCCGTCGACCAGGACGAAGAAGGGGGAGCCGGGCACCTCGTAGTCGTCCCAGGCCTCGCCGGACATGACGACCGGGAGGTCCGGCGGGGCGAGGGCGGCCACCTCGGTCGCGAGCTCCCGGTCGGGCCCCTTGGTCACGACGACCACCCGGGTGCCGTAGGGCAGGCCGACGGTGCCCGAACGTCGGAACGTCTCCCAGAACCCGGCACACGACGAGCAGCCGGTGGTGAGGAAGGCCAGGAGCGTGAGGCCGTCCGACGAGGCCGGGGCCACGGCCAGGGCGTCGCCCCACGGGGTCACGCCCGCCAGGGCGGGCGCCGAGGACGAATCGCGCTCGGGCGGGAGCGGAGGACCGAGGCGGAGGGGCACCGGCCCCGAGGTGGCGCCGTGACCGGCGGGCGCGTCGGCACCCCGTCCCTCCACCGGGTCGCCCACGCCGACGCCGAGGTCGTGCAGGGCCTTCAGGATGTCGGCATGGCTCCGGAGCAGACCGGCCACCAGGACGGCCACCAGGGCGACCACGGCCCCGAGGGCGACGACGAGTGCGACCATGAGCTCACCTCCGGGCTGGGTGGAGACGCCGTCCCCGGGCGTCCCTCCCAACTCTACGAAGGTGCCGCCCCGAGGTGGTGGCACGACGCACCGTCCCGGTATCGCACACCCCGCCGACCGCGACCGAGCCCACTAGAGTCAGCCCGACGGCAGGCGAACCGTGAGGCAGCGGACAGGGGAATGGCGCTACGCATCGAGACGGTGAGCATCGACGCACGTGACCCGGTCGGTCTGGCCGGGTTCTGGGCCGCGGCGCTCGGCTGGGAGGCACGCATCGACGACGACGGCGACGTGTGGCTCGAGCCGCCCGACGTCCATCCCGACCACGGCGCCGCCCGGCCACTGCTCTTCCTGGCCGTGCCCGAGGTCAAGACGGGCAAGAACCGCCTCCACCTCGACCTCCTCCCGGACGACCAGGAACGCGAGGTCGAGCGGCTCGAGGCGCTGGGGGCCACCCGGCCGTCGATCGGACAGACCGGCACCGAGAGCTGGGTGGTACTGGCCGACCCCGAGGGCAACGAGTTCTGCGTCCTCGACGAACCGTGACCGGGCGGCGAGGTCAGGAGCCGGCCTGCGCCTCCGCCGCCGCCTTGGTCTCGGCCGCCCGGCGGTAGGCCTCGAGCTGGTCGAGGAGGGGCATCCGTTCCTGGCCGACGGTCGAGTCGAGCCGGTCGGCGATCTGCTCGGGGGTCCACCGGCCCTCGGCGTAGACCGCCCGCACCTCGCGAGGCTGGTTCCACACCGCAATCTTGGGGCCGACGGCCGTGTACACCTGGCCGGTCACGTGCCGGGCCCGGTCGGAGAGCAGGTAGACCACGAGCGGAGCGACGTCCTCGGGGTCGCCCATCTCGGCGAGGTCCATGGGAACGTTGGCCGACATCCGGGTGCGGGCCACCGGAGCGATGGCGTTGGCCGTGACGCCGTAGCGGTCGAGCCCGGCGGCGGCCGAGCGCACGAGCGAGACGATGCCGCCCTTGGCCGCGGCGTAGTTGGCCTGGGCCACGCTGCCGGCGAAGGCCCCCGACGTGAAGGCCACGAGCGCACCGCCGCCTTCCTGCTTTCGCATGACGGACGAGGCAGCCCGGAACACCGTGAAGTGCCCCTTCAGGTGGGTCTCGACGACGGCATCCCACTCGTCCTCGGACATGTTGAAGAGCATGCGTTCGCGCAAGATGCCGGCCACGGCCACCACGCCGTCGATCCGGCCCCACCGCTCGACCCCGGTGCCGATGATCCGCTCGCCGCCCGCCAGCGTGGTCACGCTCTCGGCGACGGCCACGGCCTCGCCACCGGCCGCCGCGATCTCGGCCACGACCGCATCGGCCACGTCGCTGGTGGGATCCTCCCCGGCCATCGAGACGCCGATGTCGGCCACGACCACGCGCCCGCCCTCGGCCGCCGCGGCCAGGGCCACCGCCCGCCCGATCCCCCCGCCGGCGCCGGTGATGGCCACGACCTTGCCGTCCAGGAATCCGCTCATCGTGTGCTGCTCCTCGCGCTCGTCGGTCCGTCGGCCGGTCCTCGGGCCGCACGTGCACGCGCGCCCGGCACCCCGGTCGCCGCCAGGGAGGTTGACCGTCTACTGGAACCTGTTCTAGCGTCCCCACCGGGTCGGCGCCACCCCGCTCCGCCGGCCCCGGCCGAGTCGGCCCGGGTCCCGCAGGCGCCCGACAGGCGGGGCACACCGACCACACGGGGGAGGCACACCATGGCCGATTTCGGCTTTTGGGCACTGGCGCACGAAGATCCGGACCACCTGGCGCTGGTCGCGCCCGACGGCACGGAGTACACCGCCGGTCAACTGCTCGGGCGGGCGAACCAGGTCGTGCACGGGCTCCGCGGCCTCAATCTCCAGCCCGGTGACGTGGTGGCCACCCTGCTGCCCAACGGCGTGGAGATGTTCGAGCTCTACCTGGCCTGCCTCCAGGCCGGCTGGTACCTCGTACCCATCAACCACCACCTGGTGGCTCCCGAGGTCGCCTACATCCTCCGGGACTCGGACGCCAAGGCGTTCGTGGCCCACGAGCGGTTCAGCGACGTGGCCCTCGAGGCGGCGGAAGAGGCCGAGCTGCCCTCCTCCATCTGCTTCGCAGTGGGCGAGATCGTGGGCTTCGGTTCCTACGCCCGGATGCGCGGCGCCCAGCCGGTCGGCGACCCCGGCGACCGGACCATCGGCGACGTCATGAATTACACCTCGGGCACGACCGGCAACCCCAAGGGTGTCTTCCGGCCGCTCTCTGGCGCCTCGCCCGAGGAGGCAGCCCTCGGACTGTGCGGCATCCTGTTCCTCTTCGGCATCCAGCCCAAGGACGACAACGTCCACATCGTCGGTTCGCCCCTGTACCACACCGCGGTCCTGCGCTTCGGCGGGGCCTCCGTCCACCTCGGCCACACCGTGGTCGTGATGGACAAGTGGCTTCCCGAGGAGATGCTGCGGCTCATCGACCAGTACCGAGTCACCACCTCCCACATGGTGCCGACCCAGTTCCACCGCCTCCTGGCCCTGCCCGAGGAGGTCCGGTCACGCTACGACGTCTCCTCGCTGCGCCACATGATCCATGCCGCCGCCCCCTGCCCGGTCGACGTGAAGCACCGGATGATCGAGTGGTGGGGCGACGCCATCGACGAGTACTACGCCGCCTCCGAGGGGGGCGGGACGCTGGTGTCGGCCCAGGAGTGGCTGACCAAGCCCGGCACGGTCGGACGGCCCTGGCCCATCTCCGAGATCGCCATCTTCGACGACGAGGGCAACCGGATCGAGGAGCCCGGCGTCATCGGCACGGTCTACATGGCCATGCAGACGGGCGACTTCTCGTACCACAAGGACGAGCAGAAGACGAAGTCCAACCGGATCGGCAAGTTCTTCACAGTCGGCGACGTCGGCTTCCTCGACGAGGACGGCTACCTCTTCCTGCGCGACCGCAAGATCGACATGATCATCTCGGGTGGAGCCAACATCTATCCGGCGGAGATCGAGAACGTCATCCTGGGCTTCCCGAAGGTGGCCGACGTGGCCGTCTTCGGCATCCCCAACGAAGACTGGGGCGAGGAGGTCAAGGCCGTGGTCGAGCCGGTCGAAGGGGTGCAGGCAGACGACGCGCTGGCCGCCGAGATCATCGCCTACTGCGCCGACCGGCTGGCCAAGTTCAAGACGCCCAGGTCGATCGACTTCACCGACTCCCTGCCCCGCGACCCGAACGGGAAGCTCTACAAGCGGAAGCTGCGCGACCCCTACTGGGAGGGGCACGGCAGGATCTGACCGGTCCGCTGACGGCCCGGGCAGGCGGCCGTCAGCGGCGTCGGTCGGGGTGGGGGTCCTCGGGAACGACGCCGTGCACGTCGGAGGCGGCGTCGGCCTGGGTGGCCTCGGCCCGGATGGAGGCCAGCGTCCCGGGGTCGGCGCGGTCGGCGTTGCCCTCGGCGATGGCCACGAACCGCTCGGGACCGACCTCGATGAACAGCCCGACGGCCTCGGCCGTAAGCACCTCGCCGTGGTAGATGCCGCCCCAGGTGTGGACCTTTCGGCCCTCGCGTCCGGTGCAGCGCGCCTCGATGGCCAGCGGCGTGTTCAGCGGGGTCGGGCGGCGGTAGCGAACCGTGAGCGTCCCGGTCATGGCCGGGCTGCCGGCCACGATGTTGGCCGCCCCGAGCATCTCGTCGAACGTCTCGGCGATCACCCCGCCGTGGACGCAGGTCGGCGGGCCCTCATAGGCGTCGTCGAAGGAGACCTCGGCCCGGATCTCGCGGGGGCCACCGTCGACCCCGTCCACCACGCGGACCCGAACGGGCGGAGCCAACGGATTGAGGAGGCCCATCACGGGGCTGTTCGGAAAGAACTCCTGGGCAGGCTGGCTCACGTCGGGTTGACGGCGCGAGCGCCGGCCCCCGGCCCGGGCGGACAGGGTCGCCGAGACCCGCTCGACGGCGTCGACGGCGGCGGCGAGGGCGTCGTCGTCGAGCTCGCTGGCCACGGTCATGGTGATGAGGGGGCGGAGCGCAGCGGCGAGCCGCAGGCGGAGCCCGTCGGAAGTCGTCTCCTCCGGAGCGTCGCTCACGCGCGCCGGTAGACCGGCGTCCGCTTCTCGGCGAAGGCCCGCTGACCCTCCTTGGCGTCCTCGCTGGCGAAGACGGGCCAGCCGAATTCGAGCTCCATCTTGAGCGCCTCCTCCTCGGGGATTCCCTCGGTGGCCTTGACCGAGGCCTTGATCGCCTCGACGGCCAGGGGTCCGTTGGCCCCGATGACCTCGGCGATGCCGAGTGCGGTCTCGAGGGCAGTGCCGTCCGGGACGACCCGGCCGATGAGCCCGATCTCCTTGGCCTCGTGGGCCGGGACCTCCCGGGCGGTGAGCAGCAGGTCCATGGCCACGGTGAAGGGGATCTGCCGACGCAGGCGCACGGTGGAGCCACCGAGGGGGAAGAGCCCCCGGCGGGCCTCGAACACCCCGAACATGGCGCCCTCGCCGGCCACCCGAATGTCCGTGGCCTGGAGGATCTCGGTCCCGCCGGCCACCGCCCACCCCTCGACTGCGGCGACGAGCGGCTTTCTCAGCGAGTAGTGGCGGAGCAGGGCCTTCCAGTGGAGGTCCGGGTCCTCGGCCATCCGCTGGGCCACCTCGTCGTTGCTCGGCCCCGACATCGACTTGAGGTCCATGCCCGCGCAGAACGTCCCGCCCGCACCGGTGAGGACGGCGCAACGGATGTCGTCGTTGCCGTCGATCTCCGTCCAGGCGTCGGCCATGCCGACCAGCATGGGCCCCGAGAGGGCGTTCTTCGCCTCCGGACGGTTCATGGTCACGACGGCGGTCGTGCCGACCACCTCGTAGGTCAGGTGTTCGGTGCTGATCACGGTGCTCCTTCCTCGGTGCCGGCCGGCCCGGCCCCGGGCGCAACGGCGCCCCGTAGAAAACTAGAACAGATGCTCGCCACCGGCATTTCCGCCGGAGCGGGGGACGCCGTCAGGGCCCGGCGGCCAGCCCGACGACCGGGGCAGCGAGCATCAGCGTCCCGGTCGACCCCTCGAAGGAGGCGTCCCCGAAGGCGAAGACGCCCCCGTCGGAGGCCACCAGCCAGTAGCCGGACCCGGTGACGGTGGCAGCCAGTCCCACCACCGGGCGGTGGAGTGGTCGGCCCCCCATCGAGCCGAAGAAGCCGGCACCGCCGAAGGCGAAGATGCCGCCGTCGGAGGCCACCAGCCAGGAGCCGCCGGGAAGGGCCGCCATCCCAACCACCGGCCGGACCAGGCGCAGGGCGCCGGTCGACCCCTCGAAGGTGGCGTCCCCGAAGGCGAAGACGCCCCCGTCGGACGCCACCAGCCGGTAGCCGAGGTCGTCGGGACCGGCGGCGATGCCCACTATCGGCGCGTTGAGGCGCAGCCCGCCGGTCGACCCCTCGAAGGAGGCGTCCCCGAAGGCGAAGACGCCGCCGTCGGAGGCCACCAGCCAGTACCCGCCGCCGTCGGGGGTGGCGGCCATGCCCACGACGGGCGACCGCAGCCGGAGGGAGCCGGCGGAGCCGAAGAAGCCGGCGTCGCCGAAGCTGAACACGCCGCCGTCGGCCGCCACCAGCCAGTACCCGCCGTGGTCGGGGGTGGCGGCCATGCCCACCACCGGGCTGGCCAGGGGGATGCCCCCGGCCGAGCCGAGGAAGCCGGCACCGCCGAAGGCGAAGACACCGCCGTCGGCGCCGGCGAACCAGTAGCCCGGCCGGGGCGGGCCGGGGTCCGGTGGACCGGGCAGGCCGGCCGGACCGGAGAAGGCGTGGATGCGGTCGGTGGCCGGTGCGAGCACCAGGCCGTCGGCAGCCGCCGGCGACGGGAACGACGAGGCCGCGCTCCCGATGGGAAACTGCTGGACGGTGGCCCCCGTGGACGGATCGAGGGCGAAGAGGGTGCCGTTGCCGATCGACCACACGAGTCCACCGGCCACGATGGGGGACCCGTGGGCCCCGCTCGTGGCACGCCAGCTGGCTGCCGGAGGTGACGAGGTGACGGTCACGGCCCGCACACCATCAGAGCAGGGGACGAACAGGGTGCCATCCAGCTGGGCAGACGCACCGAAGGGGTCGGCTCCGCAGAACCCCGGGGTCGAGGCGAGCTGACCCCCGACCCCCCCCAGGTGGCTGCCCGAGAGCACGTAGGCCGTACGCGACTTGCCCACCTCGAAGACGAGCCCGTTGGGAAGGAGGGCCGGGGCGGTCGAACCGAGGTCGGCGTCGCCCGCGTTGTCCGAGGGCCACGACGTCGGGGCGAAGGCGTCGACGAGCTGGCCGGTGGGGGTGAGGTGCAGGACGCCGTCGCTCTGGTCGTAGGTCGATCCGGCCGAGGTGACGGCGCTGTTGCCGGTGGCCACCCAGACGTCGCCGGCGGCGTCGACCACCGGCGCGGCACCGCCCATCCAGACGGCCCCCTGCGAGTCGCCGGGCTGGGCGGCGACCGTGAAGGTCGACGGGGGCGAGCCGTCCTCCGGAGCGAAGACCACCAGCCCGTGGTAGGGGCCGCAGTCACCGGCGTTCCCACCGAATCCGATGACCACCCGACCGGCGGTGAGGGCGAGCGAGGCCCGTTGGAGTTCGTAGGCCGGACTCGTTCCCGGTGGGTCGACCACCTCGTCGAGCAGGATGGCGCCCGTGAACAGGTCGAGACCCACGAGGTGGTGGGCAGCGCCCCCGGGGACCTGCTCGGCGGCCACGACGAAGACCTCGTCACGGGCCCGGTCGATGACCGGGGTCGAGGTGATCCCGACCGTGGGCTGGATGTCTCCGCACAGGCCGGCCACGGTCGACGGATCGAAGGCCGGTCCCACGTGGGTCGACCAGAGGACGGCGCCGGTATCGGCGGCCAGCGCGTACACGGTGTTGTCCTCCGTGGCGGCGAGGACCCGGCCGGCGGCCACCAGGGGCTGCCCGTAGACACTGCCGTCGAGGGCCGGCGAGGTCCACGCCGCCGTGGCCGGTGAGAACGAGGCACCCGAGACGTCCACCCCGCTGCGCAGTCCGTTCTGGTCGAACGTCGTCCACTCCGAGGTGGGCGGCAGGTGGGGCACGGGGGCGCCCGCGGCAGGCGGGCCGGGGGCCGATGGGGCGGCGGCGATCAGTGGGACGGCGAGGGAGAGGAGGAGGACGGCAGCGAGGACGCGGCGCAGGGTCATCCCTCCCACTCCACCACGGTCGGCGGCCGGAGGCCAGTGCCCCGGCCCGGAGGCTCAGAGCCGCTCGAGGACGGTACCCGTGGCCAGCGCCCCACCGCAGCACATGGTCACGAGGGCCAGCTGGCTGTCGCTCCGCTCGAGCTCGTGGAGGGCGGTGGTGATGAGCCGGGCCCCGGTGGAGCCGACCGGGTGGCCGAGGGCGATGGCCCCGCCGTTGACGTTCACCTTGTCGAAGTCGGCCCCGTGGACCTTGCCCCAGGACATCACGACCGAGGCAAACGCCTCGTTGATCTCGACGATGTCGATGTCGTCGAGCGTCATCCCGGCCTTCTTCAGGACGTCGGTGGTGGCGGCGATCGGACCGTCGAGGTGATAGTAGGGGTCGGAGCCCACGAGGGTCTGGGCCACGATGCGGGCCCGAGGTCGCAGACCGAGCTCGGCCGCTCGCTCCTCGGACATCCACAGCACCGCGGCCGCACCGTCGGAGATCTGCGAGCTGTTCCCCGCGGTGTGCATGCCGGCGGGAAGGACCGGCTTCAGCCCGGCGAGGCCCTCCCTCGTCGTCTCGCGCAGACCCTGGTCCTTCGTCACGAGCGTCCGCTCGCCGGTCGGGCCCTCGGGACCGACGACGGGCGCCTCGACGGGCGCGATCTCGCGGTCGAAGCGCCCCTCGGCCCAGGCCTGGGCCGCCTTGCGCTGGGACTCGAAGCCGAGCCAGTCGACGTCCTGGCGGGTGATGCCGTACTTCTGGGCGATGCGCTCGGCCGCATTGAACTGGTCGGGCATGTCCCACGGGAAGTCGTCGGGGCGCGACTTGCCCGGGCCGTTGAAGGCGTTGGCTCCGAGTCCGACCCGGCTCATGGCTTCCACGCCGCAGGCGATGCCCACGTCGATGGCCCCGGCGCTGACGAGGTTGGCCACGAAGTGGTTGGCCTGCTGGGCCGACCCGCACTGGCAGTCGACGGTGGTGGCAGCCACCTCGAAGGGCATGCCCTGGCTGAGCCATGCCGTGCGGGTGACGTTGGAGGCCTGTTCACCGGCCTGGGTCACACACCCGCCCACGACCTGGTCGACGTCGGCCGGGTCGATGCCGGCCCGCTTGACCAGCTCCACCTGGCAGTGACCCAGAAGCTCGGCGGCGTGGAACCCGGACAGGCAGCCGTTGCGCTTCCCGATCGGGGTGCGGACTGCTTCGACGATCACCGGCTGGGCCATGGCGGATCCCCCTTCTGAGGTGCTGGTTTGGAGGTGCTGGGTCGGGCTCGGGCCGGGCTGCCCGGCGCTGCGGCCACCACCTGGCGACCCGACGGTGGAGTATAGAACCGGTTCTCGGCCGTGGGCCCGGTGGCCGACGGGGCCGGAGCGGCGGCGGCACCCGGGGCGGCCGGACCGCTGGGGTCCCCACCGGCACTCCGAGGTCTGGAGCGCCGCCGCGGACCGGGCCGACACCTCCGTCTTCGTGACGCCCGAGTACATCCACGGCGTCGACGCCCTGGCCGAGTACGCCCTCGCCTTCGTGGACGTCGAGTGGAACCACACGCCCGTCGGATTCGTCAGCGACGACGCCGAGCCGGGCCGGGTCGCCGACCCCGCAGTACGCTCACCGGGCCGGCTGCCGTGGCCGGAGGGGGAGCAGGGCGATGGGAGCAGACCGGTGAGGTTGCGGATGGCCGCGGCGGCCCTCGCCGTGCTGAGCGCGCCCCTGCTGGCCGCCTGCGCCGCGCCGCTCGACAGCCAGCCGTTGCCCTACGCCCGACCCGGCCCCGAGCCCGTGGGCGTGACGACGCTCGACCTCGGCCCGGCCGGAGCGCTCGGAGAGCGCCTGGCCACCGTCTACTACCCCGCTGACCGGTACGCGCTGTCCGGCCACCCGAGGTTCTCCTACTCCGAGGATTCGACCCTGCCCGCGCCCTTCCGAGGCATCCTGCCGGCGAAGTACGACACCGTGACCACGGTCGACGCCACCTCCGACCCACCGGCGTCGCACCACGGCCCCTACCCGGTCGTCCTGTTCAGCCACGGCTACGGGGGCGAGCGTCTCCAGTATTCGCATCTCCTGACCGGCATCGCCTCGTGGGGGTACGTGGTGGTGAGCGCCGACTACCTCGAGCGCGGCCTCGCCGCCCAGGTCCTCGGCCGGACCGCCGGTTCCACACCGGCCCAGGACAGCGCCGTCCTGCAGGCCTCGCTGACCGCGGTCGAGCAGGCCTCGGCCGACCCGGCCTCGGTGCTGGCCGGCTCGGTCGACCCCACCCGGGTGGCCGCCGTCGGCCACTCGGCCGGGGGCCAGACGGCGCTGGACGCGCTGGCCGACCCGGTCGTGGCCACGGCCGTGGGCTGGGCGCCGGTGGGGCCGGCTGGCGCCCCGTCGCCCAAGCCGGTCCTCCTCATCACCGCCACGGGCGACACCGTCGTCCCGCCGGCCGCCGTGCGAACCACCTACCGGAGCTTCCCGGGGCCCAAGGCGCTCGTCGAGATCTCCGGAGCCGGGCACAACACCTATACGGACATCTGCGAGACCATCCGTTCGGGCGGCGGGCTCCTCGCCTTCGCCGTTGCCCACCACCTGGTGGCGCCGGCCCTGGCCCGGCTGGGCGAGAACGGCTGCCAGCCCACCGACCTGGCCCCGACCCGCTTCTGGCCCGTCGTGCAGTTCTACACGGTCTTCCAGCTCAAGACCCGGCTCGGCCGGAACGGCCCGGTGCAGCCCGTCCCCCGGCCCGCTCCCGGTCAATTCCCCGGCGTCCACGTGGACGTGGTACAGGTGGGCCGGTGAGCTGGCCGGGCACGGGTCGCGGGAAGCGGGCGGACCTCACCGTGGTGGCCGTACCCTTCTACTTCGCGGCCATGGGCGCCGAGTACCTCGTCCAGCGCCGACGCCTGGCCCGCGGGGGCGCACCGGCGGCCGGCGACTACGAGTGGCGCGACACGCTGGCCAGCCTGGCCATGGGCACGGGCAGCCTCGCCGTCCCCCTGGTCGTCCCCCGCCTGCTCGCGCCCCTCACGCCCGGCAAGGGCCGCTACGGGCGTGCCCTGCTGGCCGGCGCCCTCGGGGCCGTGGCCGTCACCACTGCCGCCGACGCGGTGGTTCGCCGGGCAGCCCGCCCAGGCGGTCCCGAAGCCGAGGCCGGGCCGGACGCCGCAGGGGCCCCGTCCAGGACCCTGCGGCGGGCACGCCGCGTCGCCTCGGTCGGCGGGGTGGCAGCGGTGATGGCCGGCGGTCTGGCCGTGACCACGTCATGGGCCGCACACCTGACCCCCGAGCGGCTCTGGCGTCGGCGGCTCCTTCCCTCACTCGGGACGGGCCCCCTCGCCCTCGCCCTCGCCGTGGTCGGCTGGGACTTCCTCTACTACTGGAACCACCGGTACATGCACGAGAGCCGGTACCTGTGGGCCATGCACGTCGTCCACCACTCGAGCGAGCGCTACAACCTCTCGACCGCCCTCCGCCAGCCTGTGG
This sequence comes from Acidimicrobiaceae bacterium, assembly GCA_027314705.1. Lineage (GTDB taxonomy): Bacteria > Actinomycetota > Acidimicrobiia > Acidimicrobiales > RAAP-2 > Bog-756. Next base: position 2,474 of record DAHVAJ010000016.1, on the reverse strand, counting down.
CCGACGCCCTCACCGCCTCACTTCCCTACGGCGCCCTGTGCCTCGCCGGCCTCGCCCCCGAGCTCGTGGCCACGGCCAGGGGGGTCAACCTCCTCTACCAGTTCTGGATCCACACCGAGGCCGTGGGCAGGCTCGGCCCCACCGAGGAGGTGCTCAACACCCCCTCCCACCACCGGGTCCACCACGGCTCGAACCGGCAGTACCTCGACCGCAACCACGGAAGCATCTTGATCCTCTGGGACCGCCTCTTCGGCACCTTCGAGCGGGAGGACGAGCGCGTCGTCTACGGCCTCACCACCAACGTCGACACCTTCCATCCGGCTCGCATCGCCAGCCACGAGTACGCCGCCATGGTGCGCGACGTCGCCGGCTCGACCGGGTGGGCCGAGCGCCTCGGCTACCTGGTGCGGGGGCCGGGATGGACGCCGACCCGTGGGACCGCCGGGACAGCCCCCACCTGAAGGGTCCCGCTACCGGAAGGTGGCGTCCACCGGCAGGTGCTTGACCCCGCCCACGAAGTTGGCCTGGGCCCACTCGGGCTCACCGTCGAGGTGGATGGTGTCGATGGCGGCGAGCAGCTTCGGCAGGATGGTGCGCAGCTCCCGCCGGGCGAAGGTTGAACCCAGGCAGAAGTGCTCCCCGCCGCCGAAGGCGACCATCCGGTTGGCGTGCGGGCGGTCCGCGGCGAAGGTCATCGGCTCGTCGAACACCCGCTCGTCCCGGTTGGCCGACGGATAGGAGAGGAGGACGCGCTCCCCGGCGGGGATCTCGACGCCCGAGAGTTCGGCGGGCTCGGTCAGGTACCGCAGGAAGGCACGGACCGGCGACGTCCACCGGATCATCTCGTCGACGGCGTTGAACAGCAGGTCCGGCGAGCCCTGGAGGAGTGCGAGCTGGTCGGGCCGGCGCACCAGCGCCTCCATCCCGCCGGCCAGGGCGTACGAGGTGGTGTCGTGCCCGGCCGTGGCCACGATGGTGTAGTACCAGAGCGTGGCGTTGCGGTCCATGGGGCAGCCGTCGACCTGGCCGGTGGCGATGACCGTTGCCAGGTCGTCCTGGGGTCGGGCGCGACGCTCCACCGAGAGGCGCTCGAAGTAGTCGTCGAACTCCTGGATGGTGTCGACCAGTAGGGCCACGGGGTCAGCGAGGTCGCCGAGGTACTCGGGGTCGGCGGCCCCGAAGATGCCCTGGGTGAGGCGGAGCATGGTCGGCTCGTCCTCCACCGGCACCCCGAAGATGCTCATGATGACCCGCAGCGTGTAGGGCACGGCGATGTCCTGGGCGAAGTCGCACCGTCCGTCGAGCTCTCGGAATTTGGTCACGAATTCGTCGGCGATGGAATCGATGGCCGCTTGGCGCGCCGCCACGGCCGGCGGGCGGAAGTAGGGGTTGGCCAGACCCCGGTGCACGGCGTGCTCGTGGCCGTCCATGTGGATGAGCGTCTTGGGCTCGATCCCCAGCGAGGAGATGAACTCCATGGCCGAGTCGTTGCCGAGTACCGAGTTGCGCGTGTTGAGGAAGTGCTCGTTGTCCCGGGACACCCGGAAGACGTCGGCGTGGCGGGTCACCGCCCAGAAGGGTGAGATGTCCGGAGCCTCGTAGCGGAGCACCGGGGCTTCGTCCCGGAGTTCGGCGGCGATCGCGTGCCAACGCTCCTGGTCGGCATAGGCGGCCGGGTCGATGAAGATCTCTCCCCGTGGATCGATCGCCGTGTCGGTCGTGGTCATGGCACTGCCTCCTACCTGGGTTGCTCGCCCCTCAACCTACCCAGGCGCCCACGGCGGGGCGAGACAGGGGGTCTCCCCCGGAGCCGAAACAGCGTCACCCTGGAGCACCCGCGCCGGGTAGCCTCGGTCCCCGATGGAAGCCAAGCGGTCGGCGGGTGCCAAACCGAGTCCCGGTCCGGCGCCCGAGCGCGGAAGGCGGAGGACCCGCGCCGAGCTCCGGGAGCTCCTGCTCGAGGCCGGGACAAGGCTCCTCCTCGAGGAGGGCCTCACGCTCGGGGCCGAGCGGGTGACGTTCACCCGGGTCTTCGAGGAGGTGGAGCGGGTCCACGGGGTCAAGGTCACCAACGCGGCGGTGATCGACCGCATCTGGAGGAACCGCGACGACTTCCACGTCGATGTGGTGCGGACCGTCATCGAGCGCGAGGGTGATGCCGAGTTCGACACCGCCGAGGTCGCCCTGCTCGAGGCCCTCCCCCACGCCGACGTCTCGGATCCGGCCACCCGCCGCGGTGCGCTGGCCGAACTCATCCGCATCTCGGCCGGCGCCTTCATGGACGCCGCCGGCCGCTCCTCGCTCAGCATGCAGTTCGCCCTCGCCGCCTACCTGGCCTCGAGCGGTGCGGGTGCACCAGACGCCCGGCTCATCGAGGTGCACCGTCGGGTCAACGACGCCCTGACGGACCGGTACATGGACCTCTACCAGCTGGGCCTCGACCTCATCGGGTGGCGGGTCCGGCCCGGGTCGTC
>DAHVAJ010000015.1 GCA_027314705.1 Acidimicrobiaceae bacterium | reverse complement strand
GCACCGGCTCGTCGCCGGGGACGGCGACCCCGGCCGGGGTGGCGGCCCCGGCCGCCTCCTCGGCCACCGAGGGCTGCCGGGCGTCGGGCACGGCCCGTCCGAACGGGTCGGTGGGCTCGCCGTCGCTCTCCTCGGCGGCGATGCCGGCCCGGTCGCCGCGGGCTACCGATGCGGCCCACCGCCCGGCCCGCACCAGCCCGGAGGCCGCGCCGGCGACGCTCACACCGGTGAAGATGAGCAGGGCGGCCACCAGGACCAGGCCGGCCACGGCGGCCGCGCCGAACCCCCCGAGGGCGGAGCCGAGCGGATCGGCCACCACCGCCCCGACCCAGCCGCCGGCCGCGGCCAGGAGGCCCGTCGACGCCCCGAGGCGGGGCGAGCCGGCGGCCAGGCCGGCCAGGCCGGCCACGGCCAGGAGGATGAGGGTGCCGCCGAGGACGGCCCGGGCCGGCTCGCGCCGGGGGCGGTCGTCCCCCTCCCGCCGGCCGGCGAGGAGGCGGACGCCCCCCGCCACCAGCACGGGCGGCACGAGGAACCGCCCCCAGCCGAGCAGGTCGCCCAGGCCCTCGCGCGCGTCGTGGCCGGCGGGGCCGAGGGAGCCGCCGTAGAAGGCCACGGCCAGGAGCGTGCCCAGGGTCACGAGGGCCAGGCCCCACAGGTCGGTGGCGTGGCCGGCGGCCACCGTGCCCATCGAGGCGAGGAGGCCCGGGGGGCCGGACCCTCGGGCGGACGCGGCCGCCCGGCGTCGGGTCGGGCCCGAGGTCTTCTTCGGACCGCGGCCCGGTCGGGACGACGCCGGCCTGCCCTTCGCCCGCGGCGCCCCGCCCCGACCGGCCGGACGCTTGGTGGCGGTGGTCACAGTACGGGACAGCGTACCGCCGCTCCGTGGGCGCCAGGGGGACGCCCCCGGTGCCCCGGGGTCAGACGGTGACGATGACGGGGACGATCATCGGCCGCTGGCGGGTCCGCTCCCCCACCACCTTCCCGAGCGCCTTGCGGGCCGCCCGGTTGAGGCTCTCGTGGTCGTGGGTACCGGAGGTGAGGGCCTGGTCGAGCGCCTTGGTGACCCGGGCGCGGGCCTCGTCGAGCAGGGCTTCGGTGTCCTGGTCGTAGGCCCAGCCCCGGGTCACGATCTGGGGCACGCCGACCACCTCCCCCCGGTGCAGGTCGACCGTGGCCACGGCCATGACCACCCCCTCCTCGGCCAGGACCATCCGGTCCCGGAGCACCCCGTGGCCGATGTCGCCGACCGAGGAGCCGTCGACGAAGAGGTAGCCGCCCGGGACCGTCCCGTCGCGCCGCAGGCCGCCGCCGTCGAGCGCCACGGCGTCGCCGTCCTGGCAGAGCAGCACCCGGTCGCCGCCGATGCCCATGCTGGCCGCCAGCCGGACCTGGTTGGCCATGTGGCGGTACTCGCCGTGGACGGGGATGAGGCACTCGGGACGGGTCACCTCCATCAGGGTGGCCAGCTCGCCCTGCCGGGCGTGGCCGCTCACGTGCACGGCGTCGACCCCGGAGTGGATGACCTCCACCCCCAGCCGGTGGAGGCCGTCGATGACCCGACCGACCGACCACTCGTTGCCCGGGATGGGATGGGCGCTGATCACCACCACGTCGTCCTCGTGGAGGGTGAGGAACTTGTTGTCCCCGTTGGCCAGGCGGGAGAGGGCCGACATGGGCTCGCCCTGCGAGCCCGTCGAGATCACGCAGACCCGCCCGGGATCGAGGTCGTCGATGTCCTCGATGTCGACCAGCGAGTCCTCGGGGATGTCGAGGACGCCCAGCTTGCGGGCGAGGGCGACGTTCTTCTGCATCGACCGGCCCAGGGTGGCCACCACCCGGCCCCCGGCGATGGCGGCGTTGGCCACCTGCTGGACCCGGTGGATGTGGCTGGCGAAGCAGGTGACGATGAAGCGCCGGCCCGGCCGGGCCAGGAAGACCTTCTCGAGCGTCGCCCCGACCGTGGACTCCGACGCCGTGAACCCGGGCTCCTCCGCGTTGGTCGAGTCGATCATGAGGAGCCGGACACCGGGGTCCGAGGCCAGGGCCCCCATCCGGGCCAGGTCGGTCCGCCGGCCGTCGACCGGGTGGAGGTCGATCTTGAAGTCTCCGGAGTGGAGGATGACCCCCTGGGGGGTGTGGAAGGCGGTGGCGAAGGCGTGGGGCACCGAGTGCGTGACCGGGATGAACTCGACCTCGCACGGCCCGATGGTGCGCCGCTCGCCGTCGCGCACCGGGATGAACTCGGCCCGGCTGGCCATGCCCGCTTCGTCGACCCGGTTGCGGGCCAGGGCCAGGGTGAGCTCCGAGCCGTAGACGGACACCGGGAAGTCCCGGAGCAGGTAGGCCAGTCCGCCGGTGTGGTCCTCGTGGCCGTGGGTCAAGATGACGCCGTCGACCCGGTCGGCGTTCTCGCGGAGGTAGGTGAAGTCGGGCAGCACCAGGTCGACTCCGGGCATGTCCGGCTCCGGGAACATGATGCCGACGTCGAGGACGAGGATCCGGCCGTCGACCTCGATGCAGGCGCAGTTGCGCCCGATCTCGCCCAGTCCTCCGAGGAAGACGATCCTCACCGGGGCCGGCCCGCCCCGCCCCTTGCGGCGCGGGGCGGCGCCCGCGGCCGCCTTGACCGCCGGTGGTGACGTGGCCGCTGCGGCCTTCTTGACCGGTGCGCCGGCCCGCCGGCGCTCAGGCAACCGACTGCTGGATCGGGAGGCCGCCGGAGACGTCGGCCACCACCCGCCGGGCGCGCTCGTCGAGGGCCACCGGAGCCGGGGGGTGCGGGAGGCGGCACTGTCCCGCGGGCAGGCCGAGGACCCGACAGGCGGCCTTGGCCGGGACCGGGTTCGGGAACTCGTCCGAGGCCTCGAACCGGTAGGACTCGAGCAGCCTGCCGTTGACCTCGGCCGCCCGGGCCACGTCGCCGCGCCGGAAGCTGGCCAGCAGGTCGACGAAGAGCGGGCCGGCCCAGTGGGCGGCCACGCTGATGACGCCCACGGCGCCCACGGCGGCCAGGGGCAGGGTGAGCGCGTCGTCGCCCGAGTAGAGCTCGAAGCCCTCGGGGGCGCCGGCCGCCACCTCGGAGGCGGCGGCCACGTCCCCGGTGGCGTCCTTCACGGCCACCACGTTGGCCACCTCGCGGGCCAGCCGGAGCGTGAGCCCGGCCCCGATGCGCCGGCCCGACCGCACCGGGATGTCGTACAGGACCACCGGGAGCGACGAGGCGCCGGCCACGGCCCGGAAGTGGGCTTCGATGCCGGCCGCCGACGGGCGGTTGTAGTAGGGGGTCACCACCAACACGCCGGCGGCCCCGGCCGCCGCGGCCTCCCGCGTGAGCCGGATGGAGTGGGCCGTGTCGTTGGTCCCGGTGGCCGCCACCACCGGCACGTCCACGGCCTCGACCACGGCCCGGACCAGGGCGATGCGCTCCGGGTCGGTGAGGACCGGGCCCTCGCCCGTGGTCCCGGCCACCACCAGCCCGTCGCTGCCGCGGTCGGCGAGGTGGCGCGCCAGCACGGCGGCGCCGTCCAGGTCGAGCTGACCGTCGGGTCCGAAGGGGGTGACCATGGCGGTCACCACCGAGCCGAAGCGGGCCACGCCGGTCAGCCCCCGCTCGGGGACGGGGTCACGGGGAGGGTGCTCACGGGGGCAGGCTACCAGCCCCCGCACGGGCATCCCGGGGGACCGTCAGTCGAGCGACCGCTGCGACGGGGGCACGGCCGCCATGGCGTCGTACTCCTCGGAGGTGTCGACGAACGACTCGAACTCGATCACCCCGAGCTCGGTGAACTTGGTCCGCAGCCAGCCGTCGGCGGCGTCGAGGAGGCCGAGCTTCCTGCAGTTCGGCACGATCTTGGAGAACAGCAGGGCCTGGAACTCGATGCGGTCGGGGGCCTGGGCGACGAGGGGAACGACGGCACGGGGGTCGACGCCCATCCGGTCCCACACCTCCTGCTGGAGGAAGCGGTCGCGCATACGCACGGCCGCCTCGAAGGCGAACTCCTGACGCTCGCGCAGCTCGGCGGTCGTGAGTCCCTCGTAGTACTCCTGGAGGCTGACCACGCCGAAGGCCACGTGACGGGCCTCGTCGGCCATGACGTAGCGCAGGAGCTGCTTGAGCAGCGGGTCGGGCGTCATGGAGTGCATGAGCCCGAAGGCGGCGAGGGCCAGGCCCTCGATCATGATCTGCATGCCCAGGTAGGTCATGTCCCAGCGCGAGTCGGCGATGATGTCGTCGAGCAGCATCCGCAGGTGGGCGTTGACCGGATAGTGCCCCGACATCTTCTCCTGCAGGTACTTGGCGAACACCTCGACGTGCCGGGCCTCGTCCATCACCTGGGTCGAGGCGTAGTACTTGGCGTCGATCCACGGCACCGACTCGACGATCTTGGCCGTGCAGATGAGCGCCCCCTGCTCGCCGTGGAGGAACTGCGAGAGCGTCCAGTTCTGGCTCTCCACCCCGAAGGCGATCCACTCCTTTTCGCCCCACGTCGCGGCGGGCGTCCCGGTCAGGTCGATGCCGACCCCGAACCCGCCCATGGCCTGGGCCTGCTCGGCCACCAGCCGCTCCTGGTCGACGTCGATCTCCCAGGGGAGGTCGGTCTCGCCGTTCCACTGGGCGCCCTTGGCCTTCTCGTAGAGCTTGGCCAGCTTGGGGCGGGTGCCCTTGCCGTAGTCCCACGTGAAGATGGAGTCGTACTCGGAGGGGACGACGTGACGACCGTCGGTCTCCTCGGTCCCGACGACCGACAGGATCGCCTCGAAGTCGTCGATCTCGGCGCGGCCGATGATCTCCTCGGTACTGCTCATTTCGGTGGTCATGGCCGTGCTCCTCGGGGGTAGTCGATGCGGGGTCGGGTGTGGGGCCGGCGCGGCCCGCCGGGGGCCGTGCCGAACGGGGTGATGTCGATGGTGGCCTGCGTGGGAACGGCCAGGGCCTCGATGCCGGGGAGGAGGTAGGTCTCCACCAGACGGGTGGCCGTGCCCACGTCGGTGAGGTCGGTCCGGGTCGACGGGGCGACGGCGTAGGACAACACGATGCGAGCCGCCCACTCGGCCACCCGCTCGGCTTCGTCCGGGGCCATCCAGCGGGCCAGGAACGGCGCGGTGAAGCGTGCCGCCGTGCCGAGCAGCCGGTTGGACTCGTCGAAGGCCAGGTGTCCGAGGACCATCTCGGGCTCGTGCTCGACCAGGAAGTGGAGGGCGGCGTGGTCGCGCAGCCGGGTGGACGCCTCGACGATGCCGCCGACGAGCGCGTCGGTGAGGTGTCCGGCCCCGCCCAGGCGGTGGCCGAGGGCCGAGAAGAGCCGGGCCATCTCGGTGTCGACCACGGCCCCGAGCACTTCGTCGCGACCTCCCGGGAAGACCCGGTAGACGGTGGCCCGGGAGAGGCCGGCCTGACGGGCGATGTCGTCGACCGTCGTCTTGGTCGTGCCGTGGCGGGCCAGGCAGGTCAGGGTGGCGTCGATCACCCGGACCCGGTGGGGCGAGCGCGGAGCGGCGGCGGCGGGCGCGCCGCCGGCCAGCACCGACAAGGTTCCCCCCAGGGCGTGCACGGCTGAAACGTTAGATCGTGATTTGTCTCAGTGTCAACGCGCGCCGTGCTCCCCGGCGCCGGCCCCCCGTGCCGGCCCCACCACACCGGCCAGCAGCTCCGACCGGACCAGGCGGGACACCTGGGCGGGGTCGCCGAGGTCCCAACGCCCGGGGGCGGAGATGTAGGAGAGGACCATCCGGGCCAGCAGGTCGGCCGCCTCCCCCCGGTCGACCCCCGGTGCCAGCCCGCGCCGGGCCAGCACCGGTTCCAGCACCGCGGCGATGCCCTCGCGGATCCGGTTGCTCTCGACGGTGAGCGTGGGCAGGAGCTTCTCGGGCTCGGTCTGCATCACCCGCTGGAGGACGTCGTGCTCGAGGATGGCCCGGTGGGCGAAGACGATCCCGCGCTCCATCATCTCCTCGAGGCCGGCCGCCCCCTGGACGTGGGCGTGGAGCCGGGCGAAGAACTCGGACGTGGCCCACGAGACGGTGGCGCCCAGCACCTCCTCGCGGCCCCCGGGGAAGACCCGGTACACGGTGGCCCGCGAGCAGCCCGCCTCCCGGGCCACGTCCTCCAGCGTGGTCTTGGCCAGCCCGCGCCGGGCCACGCAGGCGTAGGCCCCCTCGACGATGCGCTGGCGGGTGTCGTCCACCGCTGCCGCCTCAGAGGCCGAGCAGCGGCCCGAGCCCGAGCGTGAGGCCGGGCCGGTCGGCCACCGCCTCGACGGCCAGGACCACACCGTCCATGAACGACGACCGGTCGTAGGAGTCGTGGCGGAGGGTGAGCCCCTGGCCGGGCCCTCCGAGGAGGACCTCCTGGTGGGCCACGAGCCCGGGCAGGCGGACCGAGTGGAGGCGCACCCCCCCGGGCCCCGCCCCGCCGCGGACGCCCTCGATCACCGTGGTGGTCGTGGCGTCGTCGGGGTAGGCGTCGCGTCCGGCCTCCCGACGGGCCCCGGCCATCCCCTCGGCGGTGCGCAGCGCCGTCCCCGAGGGCGCATCCCGCTTGCCGTCGTGGTGCAGCTCGACGATCTCTGCGCCGGCGAAGAACGGCGCGGCCAGGGCGGCGAAGTGCATGAGCAGGACGGCGCCCACGGCGAAGTTGGCGGCGAGCACTCCGTGGGCCCGGCACCCGCCGGCCGGGTCGAAGCGGGCGACCAGCTCGCCCACGTCGTCCTCGGTGAAGCCGGTCGTGCCGCAGACCACGTGGATGCCGCGGTCGGCGCAGAAGGCCAGCGTCGCCCGGGCCGCCTCCCGGTGGGTGAAGTCGACGGCCACGTCACAGGAGGCGGCGGCCAGGGCCTCCACCGAGGCGTCCACCGCCAGGCCGAGCGGCGGGGCGCCGCACAGCACCCCGGCGTCCTCGCCGACGTGGGACGGGTCGACGGCACAGACCAGCTCCATCCCGGACCGGGCCAGCACGGTGCGGCAGACCTCCCGGCCCATCCGGCCGCCGGCGCCCACCACCCCGACTCGCATGCCGGCCACCCTAGCCAAGCCGACCGCCGCCACCCCGGGGTCCTTGCTGCTCACCGGAGGGAGCTCCGGCGAGGCCGAGGGCGCCGGTGTCGAAGTCCCCGGCATCGAAGGGCCCGACCGCCGAGAGGGTCCGGGGCGCGGCGGCCAGGGCCCGGGCCGAGGCGTGGACGTCCTCCGCCGTCACCGCCTCGATGCGGGCCAGCACGTCGTCGACGGAGAGCACCTCCCCGTGGAGCAGCATCGCTCCGCCGAGACGCCCCATGCGGGCACCGGAGTCCTCGGCGGAGAGCAGCGTCTCCGCCCGGAGGTAGCCCTTGGCCACGGCCAGCTCCCGCTCGGTCACCCCCTCGGCGCCCAGGGCGTCGAGGGTGTCGACCACCACGCCGAGCACCTCGGCCACGTTCTCGGGGGAGGTCCCGAGCCCCACGCTGACGTACCCGGCGTCGTGGAAGGCGACCCGCTCCGACCAGATCGAGTAGGCGAGGCCCCGCCGCTCCCGGATCTCCTGGAAGAGCCGGCTCGACAGCCCGCCCCCGAGGACGTGGTCGAGCACGGCCAGGGCGTAGCGCGACGGGTCGTGGCGTCCCGGGCACCGGGCGGCCAGCACCAGATGGGCCTGCTCGGTCCTCCGGCGGCTCACCCGGAGCCCCTCGACGTCTGCGGCCGGGGCGGTCCGGGGCGGGGCGGCCCCACCGGTGGCGTCCCCGGCGCGGTCGGCCAGGCCGGCCACCACGGTGTCGTGGTCGACGTCGCCGGCCACAGCGGCCACCATGTTGGCCGGCCGGTAGTGCTCCTCGAAGAACTCCCGGATCTGCGGCGCGGTCATGGCGGCCACGGACGCCTCCGTGCCCAGCACCTCGCGCCCGAGCGGGTGCCCGGGGAAGAGCGCCGACGCCGCCTGCTCGGCCACGGCGTCGGCCGGCTCGTCGGCGTGCATGTGGAGTTCGTCGAGGATGACCAGCCGCTCGGCGTCGAGGTCGGTCGGCCGCAGCGCCGGCCGCCACATGATGTCGGAGAGGATGTCCAGGCCGAGCTCGACGTCGTCGGACAGCAGCCGGATGTAGAAGGACGTGTACTCCTTGGTGGTGTAGGCGTTGAAGTCGCCCCCCACCTCGTCCACCGCCTCGGCGATGGCCGCAGCCGACCGGTCGGCGGTGCCCTTGAAGAGCAGGTGCTCGAGGCAGTGGGACGCCCCGGCCGAACGGTCGTCCTCGTCACGGGCGCCGGTCCCCACCCAGAAGCCGAGGCTCACCGAGTGCGCCTCGGCCATCGGCTCGGTCACGACGGTGAGTCCCGAGGACAGGACCGCGGTCCGGATCACCCCCGCCGCCGGCGCGGCGCCCGGATCCCGGGGACCCGTCGCCGGGCGGCCGGTGCGGACCGCCCGCGACGGGACCCGGCGCTCAACGGCGTCGGCGACCGCCGCGGCCGCCCGAGGGCCGGTCCGAGGACTCGGCTGACGACGGTCCGAGGTCCCCGAAGGCCTCGACCAGCTCGGCCTCGAAGGCGTCTTCGAAGGAGGCGGCGCCTTCCGGTGCCTCGCGGCCCCCGCCGCGTGCGGACGGGCCGTCGGGATCGGCATGATCGCCCCGGGGCGTCCCGCCCCTCCCGCCGCGGTCGCGGTCGCGGTCCCCGCCCCGGTCGCGGTCCCCGCCCCGGTCGCGGTCCCC
>DAHVAJ010000014.1 GCA_027314705.1 Acidimicrobiaceae bacterium | reverse complement strand
GTGGCCCAGCGCTTCTTCGACGCGTCGCCCCTCGGGGATGCCGAGCTTGCCGAGCTCGGGATCCGACGCCCGTTCGTGCTGCACGCCGGGGGGTGCACGGACCGCAAGAACCTCGCTGGCCTGGCGGATGCCTGGTCGCTGCTCGAACCGGCGCTCCCGGACGTCCAGCTCGTGCTCATGGGCCCCGCCGACCCCCGCCGCGACCGTCTGTTCGCCGGACATCACCGCACCGTCCGGACGGGCAGGCTCGACGACGCCGTTGCGCTCGGCGTCCTCGGTGCCGCCTCGACCCTGGTGGTCCCGTCGACCTACGAGGGCTTCGGCCTCCCGGTCCTCGAGGGCATGGCCGCCGGTGTGCCCGTCGTGGCCGCCCGTCGCAGCTCGCTCCCCGAGGTGTGTGGAGAGGCCGCCTACCTGGTCGAGCCGGATGGTCCGGGACTGGCCGCCGGGATCCAGGCCGCCGTGGCCGGGGGGACGGAGACGGACGACCTCGTGGCCCGGGGCAGGATCCGGGCCGGCCGGTACACCTGGGAGGCCAGTGCGGCCGTCCACGCCGAATGGTGGCGCAGGGTGGGCCCTTGAGGGGCCGAGGACTCCCACGGTCGACGGAGTGAGCCGGATCAGGGGGTGAGGGAGGGGCCACGACGGGCTGGTAGTCCCCGGGGCGCCGCTCCCTCCTATCGGCGCCGGGCTCGGGCTGCCTCGCCATAGGCGGCACGCAGGGTGCGTGCCCGAGCAGGGACCGAGAACCGCGCTTCGAAGTCGGTGCGGGCCGCTGCAGACATCGACGTCCAGAGTTCGGTGTCTGCGAGAAGTCGCAACGTGGCACTGGTCGCCGCTTCCACGTCCCCCGCCTCGAAGAGAAACCCGGTCTTGTGGTCCCGGACCATGTCCGGAAACGCGAACGTCCTCGGCGCCACGACCGGTACCCCGTGGGCCAGTGCCTCGAGCACCGCGAATCCGGCCGTGTCGAGCCGCGACGGGTACACGAGGACATCCGCCTGCGAGTAGACCCGGTCATAAACGTCCTCGCGCGAAAGCGGCCCCAGCCAGTCGACGCCGTCACCAGCGTCCGGGCGTTGCTCGGGTCCGGCGACGAGCAACCGCGCATTGGGATGCTCCTGACGCACGCGACGGTGAATCTCGAGCACGTCAGGTCCACCCTTGATCTCGAAGTTGCGAGCGACGAAGGCGAGCGTCGGCACGGCCTGGCGCTGCGTCTGGGCCCTGGCCGAGGGGATCCCGGGCGAGCAGGTCCTCAGTCCGGGCCCGGTCGCTCCGAGCTCCGCGGCCAACCGGATACCGGACTCGACGAAGAACAGGCAGGCGGCGGCCCCGTCTGGGCGAGCGGTCGGATGAACATACGAGTAGCGCTGCGCGAGCTTGCGCTCGCGCCGCAGCATCGACCACACCCGCTCCGCCGGTATACCGTGACCGTACCTCCAGTACCAGAAGCCACCTGCACTGTCGGTGGCGACGACGGGAGGCACGACTCCCGTGAAGCGTGTCGGCATGTAGTGGACGTGGATCACGTCAAAGGAGCCCGATACGTGCCAGCAGCGGACCGGCTCCGGCAACAGCACCCCCAGCCGGCGCAATGCATGCAATTTGAGACGGATCGTGGCCGTACGGACGTCTTCGACGCTGTGCGGAGTGCGCTCGCCCAGCGTCCAGGACGCACCGGCGCGGAGCTCACCCGTCTCCAGGGCTTCGCTGTAGTGCACATACTCGACGCCGTCCGGAGGATCGGCCAGGAGATCTCGGGTGTACTGGCAGTCCCCGCTCTCTGCGTCGCCCGGTGGGAGGGGGGACACCAGCAGGCACCGAATGCGGCTAGTCACGTCGAGGGCTCCGATCAACGAGAGAGGCGGCGAGGACGCACTGCGAAGCCAGCGGAGGTCGGTACGCGCCCCCGGACCAGGGCAGACTCCGCCGCTCACGAGGCGTTGAAGGGCTCGGATCGAATTGGGGTCTACGTGCGGCGGGGGTTGACCGTGGGCCGAGCTGACGACTCACGAGTGCTGAGGGACGGGGGGTCACCGGGGGTGACAAACGGTGGTGATGGCCGGCCGTCCGCCGGGAACGCAGGCGTCGAGTGCCGACCATGCCGCACCGTGAAGTTGAAGACGGGAGCCCGAGGACGGCTGCAGGCTGGGGAGGAGACGGGGGGCGGGGTCCGGTCGGCGTGCATCCCGAGCGTGCGGCTCGGTGATGAACGGTCACTGCTCGTGCCTTCGTGGGCGATGCCGACGGATGCGAGCGGCCGGGCCATCAGGCTCGTCTGCGGTGCCTCCTGCCCACCGGGGACGAGTAGGCAGACCCGAACTCATGACCCGGTCTGCGTCAGGGTGATGGGAAGCGATGGCATTGTCTCCTTGGCGACGGTACTCCACGAGGGTCTTGGGCATGGAGAAGGAGCGCGCCGGGCGAGCATTGCCGACGCGGGAGTGTAGCCCCTGGGAGGCCCGGAGCCTCGAATGGCCGGCCCACGGCCACGATGGAGGTCACCCCGACGGTCGTGGTCGGAGGGTGGGGAACCTCCAGCGTCGGGGACGAGCAGGCAGCCCGGGGTGCAGCACGCCGCCCAGGTCACGGTCGATGGATCGAGGCTCAGATGACGTCGGCGAACCCCCGCTCCATCTGCTCGAAGATGACCGCACCACCGAGGAACACCGCCACCGGAACCACCACGGAGAGCACGATCTGCCAGGCCGGTGGCATGGGCTGGGCGAGGAAGCCCCAGCGGAACTCCTGGAGGATCCAGGTGAGCGGGTTGATCTCGTAGACCCAGCGGTACTTGGCCGGCACAGCCGTCACCGCGTAGGCGATCGGGCTGGCGTACAGCAGGAACTGGAGCAAGAAGGGGACGAAGTAGCTGACGTCCCGGTAGCGAACCGTGAGTGCCGAGGTCACGAGCCCGACGCCGCTCGCCAACAGGACGACCATGAGCGTCCACACGGGGACGAGCACGACGGCCGCACTCGGGGAGATTCCGTAGACGATCATCAGGATGACGAGGAACGCCGTCGACACCACGAAGTCGACCACGCACGAATACACCGTGGCCAGCGGCACCAGCATGCGCGGGAAGAAGACCTTGGACACCAGGTCCCGGTTGGAGACGAGCGATCCCTGCGACCGGTTGATGATCCCGCTGAACAGGTTCCAGGCGAGCAGGCCCACAAAGCTGAAGATGGCGTAGGGGACCCCGCCGGGAGCCTTGAGGCCCGCGACCTTGTTGAACACGAGCGTGAAGACCACGGCGGTGAGCAGCGGCTGCAGGATGACCCAGACCACGCCGAGGAGGGTCTGGCGGTACCGCAGGGTGACGTCCCTGGCGCCGAACCGGTAGAGGACCTCGCGCGCCTCCCACAACTCGGAGACCTTGGGCAGCGAGAAGCGCCGGGGTGGTGTGATGACGACGGTGCGCACGAGGGCTCAGGTCTCCGCGTAGTCGAAATCGGGGTAGACGACACCGTGGTCGGTGCCGTCAGGGGTGGTGGCGTGCGCGTAGGGAGTCACGGGCAGCACCTGGAAGTGGCAGGCCTGCTCCCAGATGTCCGTGGCCCGACCGCCGGCATAGAGGAAGAGGTCGACCGCGTAGGTACCGGACTTGAGCCAGGGGGTCCGCATGAGGAGGCGCCCTTGGACATCGGTCGAGGGGTCGAGCCAGAAGTCGACGACCCGGGAATCGCACTGGGCGATCACCATCCCGTCCTCGTTGACCACGAACGCGGAGACGTAGTACCGCTTGCCCAATCCGGGATTGGCCCCGACGGCGAACTCCACGCAGACGTCCTCCCCGGGCCGGGTGATGTCCGAGGCCGTGCCCACGCCGGTGAAGCGGAGCTCACCCGTCCCGGGCCGGTGCCGCGGCACCTGGCGGGCCGAGGCCGAGCGGGCGAAGCTGCGCTTGTACTCCTCGAGGGCCTCTTCCACCGTGCCGTGGAGGACCAGGCGGCCGGCGTCGAGATAGAGGGCCGACGTGCACAGGTCGGACACGGTCTGGAGTTGGTGGCTCACCACCAGGACGGTGCGGCCGTCCCTGGCCACCTCGCGCATCTTGCCCAGGCACTTGGCCTGGAAGTCCGAGTCGCCCACGGCGAGGACCTCGTCGACGACCAGGATCTCCGAGTCGAGATGGGCGGCGACGGCGAAGGCCAGGCGGACGTACATGCCGGTCGAGTACCGCTTGACCTGGGTGTCGAGGAACTTCGCCGTGCCGGCGAACTCGACGATGGCGTCGAACCGCTCGGCGATCTCCTTGCGCCGCATCCCGAGCAGTGTGCCGTTGAGGAAGACGTTCTCCCGGCCCGTCAATTCGGGGTGGAAGCCGGTGCCCACCTCGAGCAGGCTGCCGACCCGGCCGCCGAGCTCGATCCGACCCGTCGTCGGCGCGGTGATGCGGTTGATGATCTTGAGCAGCGTGCTCTTGCCGGCACCGTTGCGGCCGATGATGCCCACGACCTCGCCCCAACCGACGGTGAAGGACACGTCATGGAGCGCCTCGAACGTCTCCGGGCGCTTCTTGCGGCCCTTGAGCCGCTTGATCAGGGCTTCCGCCGCGTAGTTGTCCTTGTCCTCCTGGCGGAGGATCCGGTAGGTCTTGGACACCTGGGAGACGGTGATCGACGATCCGTCGGGCATCTCGGCCACGATAGTGGTCAGCCGGGCAGCCGCCGGACCGTTCGCCGGCGTCCCCGGATCGCTGCGGAGGATGGCATCCGGCATCAGGCATCCCGGGTCGGCGAACCGGCCGCCCGGGGGTCAGTCGTCGAGACGGAGGGCCGACACGAAGGCCTCCTGGGGGACCTCGACCCGGCCGATGTTCTTCATCTTCTTCTTCCCCTCCTTCTGCTTCTCGAGGAGCTTCCGCTTCCGGGTGATGTCCCCGCCGTAGCACTTGGCCAGGACGTCCTTGCGCCGGGCCTTGACCGTCTCGCGGGCCAACACGCGGCCCCCGATGGCCGCCTGGATGGGCACGTCGAAGAGCTGTCGGGGGATCAGCTCCCGGAGCTTCTCGGTCATCCGCCGGCCGTAGGTGTCGGCCTGCGACTTGTGGACGATGGTCGAGAAGGCGTCCACCGGGGTCCGGTTGATGAGCAGGTCGACCTTGACCAGGTCGGCGGTGGCGTACCCCTCGGGCTCGTAGTCGAGGCTCGCATACCCCTTGGTCCGGCTCTTCAGCTGGTCGAAGAAGCTGACCACCACCTCGGCGAGGGGGAGCACGTAGACGAATTCGACCCGCTCGGGCGAGAGGTACTCCATCCGGACCATCTCGGCGCGCCGGTTCTGGCAGAGCTCCATCACGGTGCCCGTGTACTCGGCCGGGGTCAGGATGGTGGCCCGGAGCATGGGCTCGTCGACGTGGTCGAGCTGCGCCGGCTCGGGCAGCTCGCTCGGGTTGTCCACGTCGACCTCGGCGCCGTTGGTCAAATAGGCGCGGTAGGCGACCGACGGGGCGGTGGCAATGAGCGAGAGGTCGAACTCGCGCTCGAGGCGCTCGCGCACGATCTCCATGTGGAGCAGGCCGAGGAAGCCGCAGCGGAACCCGAAGCCGAGGGCCCGGGACGACTCGGGCTCGTAGGTCACGCTGGCGTCGTTGAGGCGGAGCTTCTCGAGGGCGTCGCGCAGGTCGGGCAGCTCGTCGCCGTCGATGGGGAACAGCCCGCAGAAGACCATGGGCTTCGGATCGCGGTAGCCGGCGAGGGCCGCGTCGGCCGGACGGACGGCGGTCGTGACCGTCTCACCCGAGCGGGCACCCCCCACGTCCTTGATCCCGGCGATGAGGTAGCCGACCTCACCGGGGCCGAGGGACGCGACGGGCACGGTGGTCGGGGTGCGGACCCCGATCTCCTCGATCTCGTGATTGGCCCCCGACTGTATGAACCGGAGCCGGTCGGTGCCCCGCAGGGTGCCGTCCACCACCCGGATGGAGCTCACCACCCCGCGGTACTGGTCGTAGGCCGAGTCGAAGATGAGGGCCCGCAGCGGCGCGTCCGGGTCGCCACCGGGGGCCGGGACACGGGCCACGACGGCGTCGAGGAGGTCGGGGACGCCCTGACCGGTCTTGGCCGAGATGTGCAGGATGCCCGCGGCCGGGAGTCCGAGGACCTGCTCGATCTCGGCCGCACAGCGCTCGGGGTCGGCGGCGGGCAGGTCGATCTTGTTGAGCACGGCCACGATCTCGAGGTCGTTGTCGAGCGCCTGGTAGCAGTTGGCCAGGGTCTGGGCCTGGATGCCCTGGGAGGCGTCGACGAGCAGGACGGCACCCTCGCAGGCGGCCAGCGAGCGGCTGACCTCGTACCCGAAGTCGACGTGGCCCGGGGTATCGATGAGGTGGAGCGTGTGGTCCCTCCAGGTCACCCGCACGTTCTGGGCCTTGATGGTGATCCCCCGCTCACGCTCGATGTCCATCGAGTCGAGGTACTGTTCGCGCATCTGGCGGGGGTCGACCGCCCCGGTGAGCTCGAGAATGCGGTCGGAGAGCGTCGACTTTCCGTGGTCGACGTGGCTGATGACGGAGAAGTTGCGGATGCGGTCGATGGGGGCCACGGGCCGCCCAGCGTACCCAAGCCACACCCCGCATCCGCCGCCCGGAGCCGGGCCGGCACGGGCGCTCCCGACGGCAGGCCGGTCGGAGCGCACCGGGACGACCTGCTAGCCTGTGGTGTCCCCGACGGACGCCCGCCCGGGCATCCGGCGGCACACCCCAGTCACGCCGACGGCCGGCCGCGACCCGCCGCCGG
This sequence comes from Acidimicrobiaceae bacterium, assembly GCA_027314705.1. Classification (GTDB taxonomy): domain Bacteria; phylum Actinomycetota; class Acidimicrobiia; order Acidimicrobiales; family RAAP-2; genus Bog-756. The sequence goes on along the minus strand of DAHVAJ010000014.1, from coordinate 41,985 downwards.
CGCCACCGGCAGCAGCCCACCCCCCGGGCCGCGGCCACGAAGACGAGGACGAGCAGTGGCGACCCTCCGCAGTCAGATCAAGCGCAACCGGCAGACGCTGAAGCGCCAGGCCCGCAACAAGTCGGTGCGGTCGGAGATGCGCACGCGGTCGAAGACCGCCGCCGTCGCCGTCGAGAGCGGCGCCGAGGGCGCCGACGAGGCGTTGCGACTGGCCGTGAAGCGGATCGACAAGGCCGCGGCCAAGGGCGTCATCCACAAGAACCAGGCCGCCAACCGCAAGTCCCGCTTGATGCGCCGGGCGGCGAAGCCCACGCCTTCCGCCTGAGGAGACCCCCGCCGCCTGAGGAGACCCCCGCCCGCACGAGGGCGATCTCCCCGTCCGACTGAGGGGTCCCGGGCCGACCCCCACCCACCGGCCCGGACAGGTCAGGACCCGGACGCCACCTCGTCCACGAGTTGCGGACCGTCGTTGCGGACGTTGCCGACCCGGCGGTCCACCCGGTGGCGTACCAGCGTCCCCGCCACGGCCGGGACGAGCAGCGACTCGAGGCCCGGCGTGTCCCGGTGGGCGGGGTCCAGCCACTCCTCGAGCAGGTCCGCGCCGAGCACCACCGGCATGCGGTCGTGGATGCCGGTCATGTCCGGACCTGCTCCGGTGGTGATGACGGTGCAGGTGCGCAGGTCCGGTGGGCGGACGTCCTCCCCACCGCCGTCTCTCGTTCCGGCCGACCGGTCCCACCACTGCTCCCACAGGCCGGCGAGGGCCAGCGGCGCCCCGTCGGCCCGGGTGAAGTAGTAGGGCAGACGCTCGCCTCCGGGACCTCGCTGCCACTCGTAGAAGCCGTCGGCCACCACGGCCAGGCGTCGGGCGGCGAAGGCCGCCCGGAAGGAGGGTTTGGTCGCCACCGTCTCGGCCCGGGCGTTGAACATGCGGTTGCCGACGGCCGGGTCCTTGGCCCACGACGGGACGAGCCCCCACCGGTACCGTCCGAGGGTCCGGTGCGGGCCGGTGCCGTCGCCGGCCGGGTCGACGAGGCCGAGGATCGGTCGGGTCGGGGGCACGTTCCAGCTTGGACGGGCTTCCGCGTCGATGCCGGGTTCCAGCTCGGCGTGGAAGATGCGAGCCAGCCGTTCCGGCGGCGTGTAGAGGGAGATCCGGCCGCACATGACGATCCGGAGCCTACGACCTCCGGACGGACCCGCCCCCGCTCAGACCGGGGACCGGGTCACTTGGTGTAGTAGTAGGGCTGGTCGCAGCGGTAGCCGTGGGTCGGACCGGTGGTTGGCGGGTCGTCGAGCCGCTGGAACTTGCCGTTCGTGATGCGGGCGATCACGTAGCAGTTGGCCGGGATCTTGCCTGCCGGATTGGCCGGGGCGATGAGGTTGTTGCCCGAGAACGTCGTGATGCCGCGGAGGGCTTGGAGGACCGAACCACGGGTGGGATGGGGACCGGCCGTGCGCAGCGCTTGGGCGAACAGCTCGGCAGAGACCCAGCCGAAGAGCGTGTACAGGTCGGGCTTGAATCCCGGCGCCACCTTCTGCACCCAGGTGAGGAAGGTGCTGACCGCCGGGATCGCCGAGGCATCCTCGCCGAGGAAGAGGGAGGTCGGTTGCTCGAGATAGGCGCCGTCGATGGCTGCCGCCCCGCCGGCGTTCGGGACGAGCGCCTCGCTGTAGGTCGACGCACCGAGCACGACGATCGGATGGAAATTCTGACGGTCGAGGTCCTTGATCACTGCGGCCGCATAGTTCTGGGGCATCTGCTCGATGAAGAGGATCTTGACCCCTGCGTTCCGCATGGCCACGACATTCTGCGTGAAGTCGACCTGGGTGATGTCGAACTGGTTGTCGTAGACGACCTTGTAGCCGAGATGTTCCATGGTGGCCTTCTCGTCGTTCCACTTGGAGATGGCCGACGGCTGATCGGCCACGAGGGCGCCGGCCTTGGTCACCGCGGCAGGAAACTTGGACTGGAAGTAGGCGAGTGGGCCGAGCGGCCAGCCGTGGGCTGCCGGATCGGGGCTGAAGGTGTTGGGCAGGTTGGCGGTGGCGTCGTCGAGGGAGACGGTGACGTTGGGGACCCCGGGATTGGCGGCCAGGACGGTGCCACCGAAGTTGTCCTGGAGGGAGAACCCGCCCACCAGGGCGAAGTCCTTGGCCACGGCCGCCTGGGTCTCCTGCTTGTTGGGCCCGCCCTGGTACCCGTCGTCGTACGAATCGACGACGATCCGCCGGCCGTCGACCCCGCCCTGGGCGTTGACATAGGCGGCGTAGGCCTCGGTGCCCACGTCGGCACCCTTGAACAGACCGGCGAAGAGGGTCGAGATGTTGCCGACCGTGACGGTGGAGCCGGTGAGGCCGGTCGTGTCCTGGAAGGCCGACGCCGGGATCGGGGGCTCCTTGACCGGCGAGCCGTTGGACGAGCCGGTGGCCGGGGACGGCCCCGAACCCGCCGGCGCGCCGGTCGTCGACGAGCAGGCGGCGAGCGGGATGACCACGGCTACGGCCAGCACGCCGACGGCGCGTGCCCTCCCCCACCGCCGATGCAGACGCGGACGGACGGAATGCGTCACGATGTCTCCCCCTTCATAGGCAGCGGTCCCGACGGGTCCGCGACCCGTTCCCCCGGCACCGCCCGGTGCCCCGACTCTAGAGAACTCCGCAGCGCCTCGGGAGGCGAGCTCGGCTCAGGCACCGCTCGGCCCGGCCGCAGTGCGCTCCTTCGTGCCGCCGTCGGCGTCCCCGGGACGGCGGTGCATGGCGTCGATGCGGGACCGGGCCAACCGGGCGAACTCCCCCACCGCCTCGACGGTCACGACCCCGTCCTGGAGCAGCCGGCCCCGACTGTGTGTCCGGCGATCGGTCTGCTCGGTGACCCAGGACTCGAACTCGCACGGCACGCCGATCAGGGTGGGGCGGAGGTAGCGGATGCTGAGCTCCACCGTGGGACCGGCCCCGTCGGCCAGCACGTTGGCCGCGGTGAGCAGGATGTCGAACGAGCCGGCGAGCGCCGCCCCGTGCACGCACCCCGGCGCCCCCTCGTAGGTGGGCGCGAAGGTCACGTGACCCCGGGCCAGGGGCGGTTCGAAGGTGATCTCGATGGGTGGGGCCAGCGGGTTGCACGTGCCGATGATGACGTCGAAGGGCATGGCGGCAGCCAGGGTCGCCACCTCGTCGGACCCGACGGTCCGCTCGGCGAAACGGCCCTCCGGCACTCCCGCCTCCTCGGGGACGTCCGCCTCCAGACGGTCGGCCGCGGACTCGAGCTCGGCTGCCACCCCGGCCAGGACGCCCGGTGGCGGTGCCGACGTGACCGTCAGCTCCATCAGCCGGCGGACGGCGGCGGCAAGCTCCTCGCGCCCATCACCGCTCCACGGCCGGCCCGGCCGGCGCGACGGGCCGTCAGCCACGGTCGTCCCCGAACCGGGCCAGGAAGGCGGCATGGGCATCGAGCGTGGCCAGCATGGCCTCGGCCGGCCCGGAGGGCACCCGCAGTACGACCTCGTCGATCCCGAGGGCCCGGTAGCGCTCGAGTTTGGCCTCGGTCGGGATCGTCCCGAACGGCACCACGCGGGCCGCGGCCGGGTCGCGCCCGCGCACCTCGAAGGCCCGGCGGAGGCGGGGCACGGCCTCGGCCAGCCCGGCACCCCCGATGGGGAGCCACCCGTCCCCGTACTCGGCGGCGGCGGCAAACACCGAGTCGTGGGCCCCGCCACCCACCAGGACCGGCACCCCGGACCGCCGGACGGGCTTCGGCCAGCTCCAGGAGGGCCCGAGGTCCACGTGCTCGCCGTGGAACTCGGCCTGGTCGTCCCGCCAGAGGGCCTGCATGCAGAGGACGTGCTCCCGGGCCACGGCCCGGCGCACCCCGAACTCGAGGCCGTGATCGGCCGCCTCGTCCCGGTTCCAGCCGAATCCGATCCCGAGCACCACCCGCCCGCCGCTCAGGTGGTCGAGGGTGGCGACCTGTTTGGCCAGCACGATGGGGTCGTGCTGGGCGGCGAGGACGACCCCGGTGCCCAGGTGCAGGCGGGAGGTGACGGTGGCCGCCGTGGCCAGGGCCACCAGCGGGTCGAGGCCGCGCCGGTAGTCGTCGGCACGGACCCCCTCGACGAGGGCCGGGGGCTCGTCGGCCCGCACCGGGAGGTGCGTGTGCTCGGGGAGATACAAGGACGAGAAGCCACGCGCCTCGACCGCTCGGGCCAGGTCGGCCGGGGCCATGTCGCGGTCGGTGAGGAATGCGGTGATCCCGAGGCGCACGGTGCTCAGCCCCCGAGCCCGTCGGTCAGTCCCGCCCCCGGGTTCCGGTCGGGATCGGCGAAGAGGGCGGCGAAGGCGGCCTCCTCTCTCGCCCGGGCCTCGGCCACGTGCGGTCCGCGGGCCGCCAGCATGAGCTGTTTGATGGCCCGGGTGGCGTGGGCGGGGTGGGCGGCGACGGTCCGGGCGAGGTCCATCGTCGCGTCCAGCACCGTCCCCGCTGGGCAGGTGCGGAGGGCGAGGCCGGAGGCCACCGCCTGTTCGGCCGAGATCCACGCCGACGCCAGGAGTGCGGCGGACGCCTGCTGCCACCCCATGCGAGCCGGCAGGAGGTAGCTGCTGGCCGCCTCGGGGGGCACCCCGAGCTCGGCGAAGGGGACCTTGAGCCGGGCGTCCTCGTCGAGCAGGACCAGGTCCACGTGGCCGAGGAGGGAGCAGCCGAGCCCCATCCCGACCCCGTGCACGGCGGCGAGGAGCGGCTTGTCGAAGGCCCCGAGGACGTCGAGGAGGCCGCGGAAGCCCGACCCGGCGTCGGGTCCGGCCCCACCGGTGGCGATGACCGCCATCTCGCGGAGGTCCTGTCCGGCGGTGAACGCCGGACCCCGCCCGGTGAGCACCACGGCCCGCACGGCGTCGTCGGCCAGGGCACCGGCGAGGGCGTCGGTCACGGCCCGGTACATGGCCGCGTCGAAGGCGTTGCGGACCTCGGGACGGGCCAAGGCCACCAGGAGGACCCCGTCCCCGGTCTCGAGCTCGATCCGTCCGGCGGTCACGCCCGGAAGATCTGGCCGCCGTCGACGTTGACGACGTGCCCCGTCATCCAGCTCGCGGCGTCGGAGAGCAGGAACAGGCACGTGCCGACCAGGTCGGCCGGCAACCCCTGCCGCTTGAGGGCCAGCCCGGCGAGTATCGGCTGCAGGAAGACCTCCGGCACCACCGTGCGGGATGCCTCGGTGTCGATGGGCCCGGGGGCGATGGCGTTGACCCGGATGCCCTGGCCACCGAGCTCGTGGGCCAGCTGTTGGGTGATCGAGTTGACCCCCGCCTTGGCCAAGCCGTAGAAGCCGGCGTAGAGGTAGGCGGCGGTCGACGACTGGTTGACGACGGCCCCGCCGCCCCGGGCCGCCATGGCCGGGTGGCAGGCTCGGACGCAGTTGAGCGCGCCCAGCATGTTCACGGCCAGGAACCGCTCGAGATAGGACCAGTCGACGGTCAGGAGCAGGTCGAGCTTCATGGCACCGAAGATGGCCGCGTTGTTGACCAGGTAGTCGATCCCGCCGAACTCGGCCACGGCCAGCGCGGCCATGGCCTCGGCCGAGGACGGGTCGGCCACGTCGACCGAGGCGGCGAGGGCGGAGCCGCCCCCGGCCACGATGGCGGCCGCAACGGCCTCGGCCTGCTTGCCGGCGATGTCCGCCACCACCACCGACGCCCCGGCACCGGAGAGGGCCTCGGCGTAGGCCTGGCCGATCCCACCCCCCGCGCCGGTGACGACGGCCACCTTGCCGGTGAAGTCGAACCGGACCATGGGGTCCCCGGCGCCGGCCGGTGCGGCGCTCATGCCCCCTCCTCCCCCTCCGCCTTCCGGCGCTGGGCGATGACCTTCTCGGCCGCCTGGTTGGCCCCGGTCGACAGCGGCCACCCGACGTAGTGGGCCAGGTGGAGCACGAGCTCGCGGACCTGCTCCTCGTCGAGCTCGCCGTTGGCCAGCGCCGACCGGAACTGGATCTCGAGGAGGCCGGCCTGCCCGAGGGCGGCGAGCACCCCGATGGTGACCATGCGGCGGTCCCGGACCGGGAGGGCGTCCCGGGTCCAGATCTCCCCGAAGAGGTGGTCGACCGTGGCGTCGACATACGGGCCCTCGACCGTGGCGGGATCGACGGAGAACCCGTAGACCTCCTCCATCTTGGCCAGTCCCTCGGCCCGGCGGTGCCCGGCATCCGTGGCGCTCATCGCTCGCTCCTCTCTCCGCCCATCAGGCCGGCTCGGCCAGCGACTTGGTCTCGAGGTACTCCTCGAAGCCGGCCACACCGGACTCCCGGCCCACCCCGGACTGGCGGTACCCGCCGAAGGGTACGTCCGGACTGAACCAGAGGCCACCGTTCACGCCGATGGTGCCGGTCCGGATGCGTCCGGCCACGGCGATGGCCCGGTCGCGGTCGCGCGACCACACGGAGCCAGAGAGACCGTAGGCCGAGTCGTTGGCCAGGGCGACGGCGGCGTCGTCACCGTCGTGGGGGATCACGCAGAGCACGGGACCGAAGATCTCCTCCTGGGCCACCCGGGCCGAGTTGGGGACGCCGACCACCAGGGTCGGCTCGATGAAGTACCCGCGGTCGAGCCCGTCGGGACGTCCACCGCCGCAGACGAAGGAGCCCCCCTCCTCGACGGCGAGGCGGAGGTAGCCCTCGACCCGGTCGCGCTGGCGGGCGCTGATGAGGGGACCGCAGACCGTGCCCGGATCGACGGGGTCGGCCGCCGGCAGCCCGGCCAGCACGTTGGCCGTGGCCTCGACGGCCTCGTCGAAGAGACGACGCGGGACGAGCAGACGGGTGGTGATGGCGCACCCCTGCCCGGCGTGGGTGGCCACGGTGAAGGCCGCCGTGGCGCACGCGGCCGCCAGATCGGCGTCCTCGAGCACGACGAAGGCCGACTTGCCTCCGAGCTCCAAGAACACCTTCTTCACCGTCCCGGCCGCCGCGGCCATGACCTTCCGCCCCGTGGCCGTCGACCCGGTGAAGCTGACCTGGTCGACCCGGCGGTCGGTGGCGAGCAGTGCGCCGAGGGCATGGTCGGAGGACGCCACGACGTTCACCACGCCCGGTGGGATGTCGGTCTCCTCGGCCACGAGCCGGCCGAGCACGGTGGCGCACCACGGCGTGTCCGGCGCGGGCTTGAGCACCACGGTGTTGCCCGCCGCCAGGGCCGGACCCAGCTTGGCCAGGTTGATCTGGTGGGGCACGTTCCACGGGGTGATCGCCCCGACCACCCCGGTGGCCTCCCGGCGGATCCAGCGGTGCGAGGGCAGGCCCAGTGGCGCGGCCACGCCGAGGTCGCGCTCCCACTCGTAGGACTCGGCCAGGTCGGCCACCCAGGCGAGCGATTCGACCGGCGAGTCGAGCTGGGCGTGGTGGGTCATGGACAGGGGGGCGCCGGCCTCGGCCACGGTGAGGCCCCGGAGCTCCTCCGCGTGGTCCACGAAGGCGTCGCGGAGCTGGCGCAGGCACGCCACCCGGTGGCCAACGTCGGTCGACCAGGTCGTCTCGTCGAACGCCTGGCGGGCCGCGGCAATCGCCTCGTCCATGTCCTCGGCGGCCCCGTCGGCGGCCACACCGAGGACCTCCTCGGTCGCCGGGTTGAGCGTCTCGAACACCCGCCCTGACCGAGCCGGCCGCAGGACGCCGTCGACCAGCAGCCGTTCCTCGCCCGTCACCACCATCGCCTGGGTCATCGTTCCTCCTCCGTCGGGTCGGCGCCCCGCGGTCGGGACCGCCCCACCGATCCGGTCATCGCCCGCCCCCGACGCCGAAGACGTCGTCGCAGCGGGCGTCGGCCATGGCCGCCAGCGGCAGGTCGACGCCGAGCGAGTCGGCCAGGGCCAGCGCGGCCTGCAGGTCCTTGTGGGCCAGGGTGGCGGCCGAGCGCATGGCCCCGACGAGCCCGGCGTCGTCCGCATCGGTGAAGGGAGCGACCGTGGCACGGAACATGAGGGTCGCCGCTCCGCCGATCCGCTTGTCGCTCTCGCGGACGACCTGGGCCAGACGGGCCAATTCGACGCCGGAGGACTCGGCCAGGCGCTGGCCTTCGTAGGCGGCGAGCCACCCGCCGTACTGGATGAGATTGCGGGCCAGCTTGGCGGCCATCCCCGTGCCGAACGGGCCCATGGTCACGGTCAGCGAGCCGATGGCCTCGAAGACCGGGGCGAGCCGCGCCACCACCGCCGGGTCACCGCCCACCATGCAGACCAGGTCGCCGGAGGCCGCGGCGGCCGGGCCGCCGCTCACCCCGCAGTCGACGACGGCCACGCCCGCCGCACCGGAGCGCCCACCGACGGCGGCGATGCACGCCGGCGAGATGGTGCTCACCACGACCACGGCGGTGCCCGCCCCGGCCGTGGCGAGCACCCCGTCAGGCCCGTCGAGGACCTCGAGCACCTGGGCGTCGTCGACCACGGCGATCAGGACCACGTCGCAGCCGGCGGCCAGGGCCGCCGGCGTGGCCGCCACCTCGGCCCGGTCGGCGAACGCCCCGGTCGCCTCCGGCCGGACGTCACACACGACGAGCGGCAGGCCGGCGGCGGCCAGGCTGGTGGCCGCCCCGGACCCGATGGCCCCGAGGCCGACCACGCCGACGGTCGGTCTGTCTTCGGGCACGGGTCCTCCCTCTCCCCGGCGACCGCCTCCGGGCCGTCCGGTCGCCGCCGGACTCGGTGGCCGACGGCGTCCCGCCGGACGGCCGGGACGACCCCGGGATCCGGACAAGTGTCTGGACTATAGTTTGGACACATGACCGACTCCACCCGACCCGCCCCGGCCGGCCCGGGGGCAGACCGCGGTGGCCTGCCCGACTACTCGGGGCCCTTCCGCGCCGACCTCCGCTACGAGGACCTCTCGCGCACCGCGCTGGTCCGGCTGGTCCGCGAGTACGCCCAAGCCGTCCACATCCTGGACCGGTCGATGTGCGCGGCCATCGGGATGTCCCACGGCCTCGAGGAGGTGCAACGTCTGGCCATCGAGGAGTGGCGTGGAGCGAGCCCCGTCTACGGCGAGCGCATCCGCCGGATCATGGGCATCGAAGGCGACGGGGTCGAAGCCATCTTCAAGGTGCTCCAGCTCGACCCCGGCTTCCCCCACCACTACCTCGACGTCCGCTACGAGGTGGTCGACGAGCGCCACGGCTTCTTCGAACTCGCCTACTGCGGGGCGCTGATGGACGCCGAGCCCTGGGGCGACCGCATGGTGACCGGCATGTGCCACCACATCGAAGACGGCACCTTCGACTACACCGCCCAGGCCATCAATCCGAAGGCCCACATCCGCCACGTCCACCGGCCGCCCCGGAGGCCGGCCGACCGGGCGCCCCACTGCCGGTGGGAGCTCACCATCGACGACGAGAACGAGACGCTGCCCGAAGCGGACATCACCGCGGTGACCCGGGGCACCACGGCCGCCACCTTCGCCTTCCCACCGATGCGCGACGGCACGCCCCACCTGCCGAGCGACGTGCCGGGGGACCGGTCCTGACCGTGGTCCCCGCGGGCCCCGTGGTCGACGTCGAGCCCACGAGGCGGCGGCTCACCGAACGCCAGGCCGAGGCCGTCGACCAGCTCCTCGAGGCGGTCGAGGCGGAGGCCGCCGAGCACGGCTACGAGGGCGTGTCGGTCCGCACCGTCGCCCGCCGGGCCGGTGTGGCCCCGGCCACCGCCTACACCTACGTGAGCTCGAAGGACCACCTGCTGGCCGAACTGCTGTGGCGCCGCCTCCTCGAGGTCCCGGAACCGGCGGTCGACGCCGGCCGGCCCGTGGCCAGCCGACTCCGAGTCGTGGTCGAGGACCTCGGCACCATCGTGGGTCGCGAACCGGCGGTGGTGGCGGCGTGCACCCAGGCGCTCCTCAGCTCGAATCCCGACGTGAAGGTCCTGCGTGACCGTATCGGCCACGAGGTGAGACGCCGACTGGCGGCCGCGGTGGGCGAGGACGCCGACCCCGCCGTGGTCGGCGTCCTCGTCACCACCTACTTCGGCGCCCTGCTTACGGCCGGGATGGGGCACATGGCCTACGACCGCGTGCCCGGGTTCGTGGCTGAGGCGGCCCGGCGGATGACGGACGGCGGGTCCGGGCGGTGAGCGTGCCGGAAGAAGGACGTACGTTCAACCCCTACGCCTACGAGTTCCAGGAGGACCCGTACCCGACGTACGCATGGTTGCGCCGAGAGGCACCCGTCTACCGCAGCGACCAGTTCGACTTCTGGGCGTACGCCCGGCACGAGGACGTGCTCGGTGCCTTTCGCAACGTCGACGCCTACTCCAACGCCTACGGGGTCTCGCTCGACCCCTCGGCCTTCCGCCCCGACGCCCATCGCACGATGTCCTTCTTGGCCATGGACCCACCGCGCCACACCCGGATGCGCTCCCTCGTCGGCAAGAGCTTCACGGCCCGCACGGTGGCCCTCCTCGAGGACCGGATCCGCGAGATCACCCTCGGGTACCTCGAACCCGCCGTCGAACGGGGGAGTTTCGACGTCATCGCCGACGTGGCCGGGAACGTGCCGATGGACGTCATCTCCGAGCTCGTCGGCGTCCCGGCGGCCGACCGGTCCGAGCTCCGGCGGCTCGCGGAGCTCGTCGTCCACCGGGAGGAGGGGCTCTACGACGTGCCCGAAGCTGGCATGGCCGCCGCGCTCGAGTTGATCACCTACTACGACGCCATGGTGCGGTCCCGCCGGGCCCGGCCACAGGACGACCTCACCTCGCAGCTCCTCCACGCCGAGATCGACGGTGACCGCCTGGACGACGACGAGCTCATCGCCTTCCTCTTCCTCATGGTGGTGGCCGGCAACGAGACGACCACCAAGCTCCTCGGCAACGCCCTCTACTGGGCGTGGTGCAACCCCGACGAACGGGTGAAGCCCTTCCGAGATCCGGGGCGCATCCCCGACTGGGTCGAGGAGACCCTTCGCTACGACGGGTCGAGCCAGATGGTGCTGCGCGTCACCCGGACACCGGTCGAGGTCGGTGGCGTCCACATCCCCGCCGGGGAACGCATCCTCCTCCTCATCGGGTCGGGCAACCGCGACGAGGAGGTCTTCCCGAACGCCGACCGGTACGACCTCGAGCGCGACACGTCGAAGTTCATCAGCTTCGGCAACGGCCGCCACTTCTGCATGGGCGCTCCCCTGGCCCGACTCGAGGGCCGGGTCGTCCTCGAGGAGTTCGTGGCCCGGGTGGCGGACTACGACGTCCATGCCGGACAGGCCGAACGGGTCCACAGCGTCAACGTGCGCGGCTTCGCCTCCCTACCCGTCACAGTGGTGCCCCGCTGATGCCGAGGTTCGCTCCCTGGCCCGAACGTCGACCGGCCGTGGTGACCGGGGCCTCGTCGGGCATCGGACGGGCCGTGGCCGAGGCCCTGGCCGCCCTGGGCCACCCGGTGGTGCTCGGGGCCCGTCGGGTCGACGCCTGCGAGGAGGCCGCCGCCGCCATCCGGTCCTCCGGCGGGGAGGCGGCGGCCGTGCACCTCGACCTGGCCGACCCCACCTCGGTCGAGCGGTTCGCCGCCGCGGCCGTCGAGTCCCTGGGCGAGGTCGAGATCATCGTGTCCAACGCCGCACAGAACCGGGCCGGCGCCGTGCTGGACACGGCGCCGGTGGCGTTCGAGGGCGTCCTCGACGTCAACGTCTCGGGGACCCACCGGCTGGTACGGTCCCTCCTTCCCGACCTGGTGGCCCGCCGCCGCGGCGACGTCGTCTTCGTGACCTCGGACGTGGTCGAGCGCCCCCGTCCCACCATGGCCGCCTACGTGGCCTCCAAGTGGGGCCTGGAAGGCTACGTCCGCGCCCTCCAGATGGAACTCGAGGGAACGGGGGTGCGGGCCACCATCGTGCGGCCGGGACCCACCCTCACCGGCATGGGCATGGACTGGGACCCGGACGTCACCGCCCAGGTGATCGACCGGTGGGCGCTGTGGGGGTTCGCCCGCCACTCGGGGTTCATGCGACCGGCCGGCGTGGCCCAGGCGATCGTGGCCGCGGTGTCGCTCCCCCGCGGCACCCACGCCACCGTCATCGAGCTCCAGCCCGAGGCGCCGGTGCTGCCCGTTCCCGACCAGCCCGATCGCGAGGAGGACCCATGACCGTCGACGTCACACTCGGTGAGCCGCCCCGAGTCTCCGGGGGCGACGGGGCCAACGGCCACCTCGACGAGTTGCGCACCGACCCCATCGCGTTGCTCGAGCGGGTTCGTGCCGAGTGCGGTGACATCGGGGTGTTCCGGCTCGCCGGACGTGACGTGGTCCTGCTCAGCGGGGCCGAGGCCAACGAGCTGTTCTTCCGGGCGCCGGAGGACGTCCTCGACCAGGCCGAGGCCTATCCGTTCATGACGCCCATCTTCGGCCCGGGCGTCGTGTTCGACGCCTCCCCCGAGCGGCGCCGGGAGATGCTCCACAACCAGGCGCTGCGCGACAAGTTCATGCGCGGCCACGCCACGACCATCGCCGCGGAGGTGGGGGCGATGGTGGCCCAGTGGGATGACGAGGGCGAAGTGGACCTCCTCGACTGGTTCGCCGAGCTCACCATCTACACCTCGTCGGCCTGCCTCATCGGCAAGCGGTTCCGGGACGAGCTCGACGGTCGCTTCGCGTCGCTCTACCACGATCTCGAACGTGGCACCGACGCCCTGGCCTTCGTGGACCCCTACGCCCCCATCGACAGCTTCCGGCGCCGCGACGAGGCCCGTGCCGAGCTGGTGCAGCTGGTGGCCGGCATCATGGACCGCCGTTCGTCCGGGCCGGCGCCGGCCGACGACCAGCGGGACCTGCTCGACGTCCTGCTCTCGATCCGCGACGAGGACGGCGCGCCTCGCTTCAGCGCCGACCAGGTCACGGGCATGTTCATCTCGATGATGTTCGCCGGCCACCACACCACCTCGACCACGGCATCGTGGATGGTGATCGAGCTCCTCACCCACCCCGACGAACTGGCCCCGGTCGTGGACGAGTTGGACGGCCACCACGCCGCCGGGGACGAGGTGAGCTACCAGGCCCTCCGGGAGATGCCCCGGCTCGAGGCCGCCCTCAAGGAGACGCTCCGGCTCCACCCGCCCCTCATCCTGTTGCTCCGGGTGGCCAAGGAGGACCTCGCCTTCCGCCAGTTCGCCATCGAGACGGGCCAGATGGTCGGCGCCTCCCCGTGGGTGTCGAACCGCATCGCCGAGGACTTCCCCGGCCCCGGGCGATTCGACCCGGGCCGCTACCTGGCCCCGCGCGACGAGGAGCGGGCCAACCCGTGGACCTGGATCCCCTTCGGGGCCGGGCGCCACCGCTGCGTCGGGGCCGCCTTCGCCCTCATGCAGCTGAAGACCATCTTCTCGGTCCTGCTCACCGGGTGGGAGTTCGAGCTGGCCCAGCCGGTGGACACCTACCGGGCCGACCTGTCGAAGATGGTGATCCAGCTCGAGCAACCGGTGCGGGTCCGCTACCGGCGCCGCGTCGTGGACGGCACATGATGCGGGTCGCCGTCGACCCCGATCTCTGTCAGGGCCACGGCGTCTGCGAGGCCGAGGCGCCTGCGGTCTTCGCCCTGGGCAAGCGCCCTCCCGTCGAGCTCCTCGACGACCGCCCGCCCGAGGCGGCCCGGGCCGGTGTCGAGGGTGCCGTCCGTTACTGCCCCACCCATGCCATCACCGTCCACGAGGAGGAGTAGTCCGTGCCGTCGTTCCCCCGCAGTGAGCTCGAAGAGATGATGCAGCGCTGGCTCGACCTCAACCAGCGCTGCGAGGCCGCGCTCGACTGGTCACCGCTCGCCGACATGTACACGGAGGATGCCACCTACGGATGGAACGTCGGACCCAACGACGAGTTCATGGCGGTCGGCCGGGAGCAGATCCGGGAGTGGGCCGTCGGCCTCGAGATGGAGGGGCTCGGCGGATGGAGCTACCCCTACCAGCGCATCCTCATCGACGAGGCCCAGGGGGAGATCCTCGGTCTCTGGAAGCAGATCGCCGACGCCACACGACCGGACGGCAGCCACTACGAGATCGCCGGTCTCGGCGGCAGCTGGTTCCGCTATGCCGGCGACTTCCTCTGGAATTGGCAGCGCGACTTCTTCGACGTCGGCAACGCCACCGCCACCTACGTCGAAATGATCACGGCCGGCGCCTTGGACCCCGGCATGCAAGCCCGGCTCGAACGGGTGGGCAAGGGTGGGCGCCAACCCGGGCACCACCCCGTCGGCGGGGCCCCGGTCGGCCTCTGGGACGGCGTGCACCCCACCGCCGGCTGACCCCACCCCGACGCCGGGACCGGCGTCCCGGCCGGAAGGCCGTCCCGACGTGGTGGCCGGACGAGGCTCCCGGTCCTCCGAGCGCCCCCCCAGGAACCGCCGGGACCGAAGGTGCGCCGCGTAGGTTGTCGGGCATGACCGCTCCCGACCCGCGACCCGCCGACGACCTCGCCCGGGTAGCCGAGGCCGAGCACCGCTTCCTGGGCGCAGTAGCCGGCATGGACGACGCCGCCATGGGCCGGGCGACCCTCCTGCCCGAATGGTCGGTCGCGCACCTGCTGACCCACGTGGCGAACAATGCCGAGAGCCACCTGCGGCGTACCCGGGCGGCCGTCGACGGGATCGTGGTCGACCAGTACCCCGGCGGCGCCGAGCAGCGGGCGGCGGAGATCGCGGCCGGTGCCCGGCGGGACGCCACCGCCGTGCTCGCCGATCTGCACGCGTCCTCGACCGGGCTCCTGGCCGCGTGGGCCGACGTGCCCACCGAGGCGTGGGTCAACGTCACCCGTGACCTCAGCGGACGACTCCGGCCTCTGCTCGAGTTGCCGAGCCGGCGATGGCTGGAGCTCGAGGTCCACCTGGTGGACCTCGGCACCGGACCGACCACCGACGACTGGCCCGAGGCCTTCGTGTCCGCCTTCCTGCCCCGCCTGCGGGTCGGCGCCGGGGACCGACTGCCGGCCGGGGCTCGGCTCCCCGCTCCGGGGACGGTCGACCCTCGCGACGAGCTGGCCTGGCTCCTCGGCCGGATCCGGCCCGAGCACCTCCCGACCCTCGGTCCCTGGGCATGACCGGCACGGGCGGGGGTCGACGCCGGGACGGCGTCCGGCGAGCATCGGGATCGCCCTCGCCCTCCTGATCGGCGTGGTGGCGGTGGCCGCGCTGGCCGACCGGCTCCGGACGGCCTACCCCATCCTCCTGGTCATCGTCGGGCTCGCCGTGGCCCTCCTGCCCGTTCACCACCGGGTCCAGCTCGACCCGAACCTCTTCCTCCTCGTCTTCCTGCCGCCCCTCGTCTACGACGCCTCGCTCGACACCTCGGTCCAGGAGCTGCGGTCCCACTGGCGGCCCGTCCTGCTCCTGGCGGTCGGACTGGTGGTGGCCACCATGGTGGCCGTGGCCGTCGTCTTCCACGCGTTGGTCCCCGGTCTGAGCCGGGGCGAGGCCTTCGCCCTCGGAGCGATCGTCTCGCCACCGGATGCGGTGGCAGCCACCCAGATCGCCGGGAAGCCCGGCCTGCCCAGGCGCCTCGTGACCATCCTGGGCGGCGAGGGCCTCATGAACGACGCCACCGCCCTCACCGCCTATCAGCTGGCCGTCGTGGCCGTCGGCTCGGCCTTCACGGGGGCCGACGTGATCGGGAGGTTCGCCTTCGCCGTCGCCCTCGGCGTGGCCATCGGCGTCGCCGGCGGGTGGGCAGCAGCCTGTTGGCCATGACCGAGACACCGGTGATCGAGAACACCGTGCCGCTCATCCTCCCCTTCGCGGCGTACCTGCCGGCCGACAAGTTCGGGGCTTCCGGTGTCCTGGCCGTCGTGGCCGCCGGGCTCACCTTCGGTCACCGCGGGGCGCGGTCGCTCAGTGCGGCAGCCCGGAACCTGTTCAGCGCCGACCAGGGCGTCCCGGCGACCCGGCAAGACGCCACGGTGATGGGCTGGGCCGGCAGGCGCGGAGCGGTCAGCACGGCCGCGGCGCTGGCGCTGCCCCAGGCGTTCCCCGGGCGTGACCTCGTCGCCTTCCTCACCCTGGCCGTCATCGTGGCCACGCTGGTCGGCCAGGGCCTCACCCTTCCGCCGCTCATCCGCCGGCTCGGCCTGGTCACGCGGGACCAACAGGACCCGGTCCTCCTGGTCGAGACCCGGCGGCGGCTCACCGTGGTGGCCCTCGAGCGGATCGACGACCTCACCGGGCACCACGACGTGCCCGGTGACGTCCTCGAACGCGTCCGCCGCGGGTACGAGGCCCAGCTCGACCGGCTGGTGGCCCGACGCAGGGTCAGTCGGCGCGTGGCCGAAGCAGCCCGGGCTGCGCTCGACGTCGACGAGACGACCGTGCGACCCTGACCGATCGGCCGGGCGTGCAAGAATGTGCCATGCCAACTGCTGGCCCCGGTGGGGAGACCGGGGTCGACCGAGTTGCCGTCGAGCGGGAGATCGAACGCCTGCACGAGGCATCGGAGTGCCTGCGCGGCCACCTGGCGGCCAGTGCGGAGGTGAGTCGCGAGTTGATCGCCGCCGTGCACCGGGGTGATCCCCTCGACGGCACCCTGCAACGGCTGGCATTCTCCCAGTGGCGCCCGACCATCACTGCGGCCCTGGCCGAGTACGAGCGCGCCCGGCGCCGGGCCCGGCTGGGCCTCATGGCCCTGGCGGCGGCCCAGGGCATGACGGTGGACGACGTGGCCTCCCACTGGGCCATCACCAAGCAGTTGGCCGCCCGCTCCCTGCGCGACGCCACCGAGGGTCCCTGAGCGCCGATCCGGGACGCCGGTCACGGTCGGGGAGACCGTCCCGTGACCGGGCAGGCGGACGATCGGCCCCGCAGATCCACCTCGACCGCCGCCTGCGGGCGGACCAGGTGGCGGGGGCCTCGACGAGTCCAACGCCCTCTTCGCAGCACGTCGGTGGCTGTCACCCGGCCTCTGGATCGCATGCGACCACCGCTCCGGGGCCTGCCCCGACAACTCGGTGCGCGGGCTCGGGCCGGCGCAGCGCTACCGGTTCGGCAACCACTTGGGCAGGGGCCGCGGCCTCTGCGTGAGCGAGTGCCCGTGCGGGGCGATCACCGTGGAGCCCGAGGAGTCCTGACCCGCCCGGTCCCACCGGACGATGCCCCCGGGGCCCGACTAACGGGCGAACACGTGCCAGCCGAGCCAGGCCCAACCGAGGAGGACCACCACCCGGCCGGCGACCGGGGCGGTGACGGCCCGCACGGCGTCGGCGACCACGGGCAGCCGGCCGGCGGACCGGCGGCCGGCCACCTCGACGGCGACGAGGACGGCGGCCAGGGCGATCCAGACGCCGAGGGTGACGTCGCGGTCCGTCAACGGGTGACCAGCTCACGTCCGAGGGCGAGCCAGGCGATCGCCGTCGCCCCCCGGCCGGCGGCGGTCCGGTCAACGGCGTCGAGGAGCGAACTGAGCGTCGGATGGTCGACCCGGGGGACGCCCACGTAGGCGGCCACCTCCCAGACCACGACGGCCACCACCGGCACCACCAGCCAGAGCCACCGGACCCCGAGGGCCCGGACTCCGGCCGGCGGCGTCCGCCGACCGAGCCCGGCCGGGACCGTGGTTGCGAGACGCTGGGCCACCACCACGGCCACCGCGGCGCCCAGCGCGGCGGACACGAGCAGCTCGGACGCGAGCGTGAAGGGTCGGCTCCGGGCGAGGCCGACCACCTCGGCGGTGGCCGCGACGGCCACCGCCACGGGGGCCAGAGGGAGACCGACGCCTCTCACGGATCCGGCCACAGGTCCTCGGGCTCCCGGGCGCGTGTCTCGGGCAGCAGCCAGCACAGGGCGACGAGTGCGGCAGCGGGCAGGAAGGTGAGTGCGGCAGCCCGGCCGAATCGGTTGCCCACGTCGGCCACGGCGCCGAACACCACCAGGCCGACCGAGGCGCCGAGCACGCCGGCGACCAGCCACCACCCGGCCACCGAGGCGCGGACCCCGGTGGGGAAGAGCTCGACCACCATGGACCCGATGGCCGGGGCCAGGAGGGAACCCGAAAGGACACCGAGCACGTAGCCGGCCACCAGGGCCGGGCGCGTGCCGCTGTAGGCCAGCACCCCGAAGGCGGCGGTGGCCACGACCCCGACGACGGTGGTCGACCGGCGACCGGCACGGTCGGCCATCCAGCGGCCGACGAGGAGGCCGGTCAGACCCGTGACACCGGCGGCCGCCACCATGGCTGCCGTCGCCACGCCCGAGAGGTGGACCACGTTCTGGGCGTACAGGAAGATGAAGCTGTTGGCCGGGCCGGTGATGAACGAGATGGCGAAGGCCAGGGCCAGGAGCAGTCCGAGGCGCCTCCGGAAGCGCGGCCCGACGGCCCCGAGCACGGGCCGGGGGCGGTCGCGGGCGGCGACGGCGACCGCGAACCGGTCCGGCTCGCTCACCCACCGGGCGACGAGGGGAAGGAGGGCGAGCGGCACCAGGGCCAGTGCGAACACCCCGCGGAAGCCGAGCGCAGAAGAGAACAGGCTGTGCACGATGGCGGTCAGGCCGGCGCCGACGCCGTACCCGGCGGCCACGAAGGCCACGGCCTTGGCCCGGGCGTTCGAGGCGGTCTGCTCGCCGGCCATCACGCCGGCGAGGGCGTTGGTGGCGCTCAGGAAGGGCCGACCGAAGGCGAAGATGGCCACGAACCACCAGTACCCGGGGCTCAGTGCCGCCGCCGAGGTGAGCGCCAGCCCGACGGCCACGGTGGCGAGGAGCACGGTGCGACGTCCTATCCGGTCGGCCAGGCCACTCAGTGGAAGACCGCCCAACGAGGCCAGGCGGAGCACGGCCAGCCCCAGCCCGAGCTCCGTCCCCGACAGCCCGGCCCGGTCGGCCAACGTGGCCCCGTGGGTGAGTCTGCCGAAGGACCGGGCCACGTCGCCGAGGGCGGCCACGGCGCCGAACTGCCCGAACCCCGAGGCCAGGGCGGCGAGGACGACACCGAGGACGACCGGATCGGACCACCCGTGGAGCAGCAGCGCCCGGCCCCGACGTCCGGGTGGGGCCGAGGCCGCGGTCACCGGGCCGCGGCCTCTGGTGACCGCCGACGACCGGGCCGGACGAGGGCGCCGAGGTGAGCGGCCGACGTCCGGGGGGCCGCGGCGATGCCGGAACCGGCGCGGGCCGGGCCCGGCACCGTGGTCATCCGACCGTCGATCGTCGTGAGTGGGCTCATGGGACGGTCCGTGACGACGGTCGACTCCGGAAGGCGCCTGCCCCGGACCCCGTCATCCCGACCTGGCGGCGGCGGCACCCGGGTCGACCGGCGGCGCGCTGCGGGGCGCCCCAGGAGGCGCCCCGCAGGTACCACGTTGCTGTGCTGGCACCGTGCCCCCCGTGGAGCGCCGGATGGGACCTGGGTCCGGCTAGGTGGTCCGGTGGGTGTCTGGCTGGGATTCGCCAGGTGGTACAGCGAGCCGCCTCAGCGGCCAGCCACCTCCAGGGTCCCGAAACGTTGACTGTGCAGTTGGACCACCTCCTTCCTCTGGTCCGCCCATGGTAGCGCCGGCCGCATCCGGGTCGGCCCATCCCGGCGGCCGGCTGGCGGCGGGACGGCCCGATCCCGGAGCTCAGGGCCGCAGGAGGACCTTCACGCACTCGGCGGTCCGTGCGGCCACGACCTCGTAGGCGGCGGCCGCTTCGGAGAGGGGGAAGGTGTGGGTGAAGATCCCGTCCGTCCGCAGCCGGCCCTGCTGTACCAGGGGCACCAACTCGGCCCAGGTGCGGTGGACGGGCGCGGTGGTCGTGCGCAGGGTGACGCTGCGCAGCAGGGTGAGGAGCAGCGGGAGGGGGTAGGGGGCGAGGTCGTGGACGCCGACGACCGAGACGGTGCCCCCGGCCCGGACGGCGGCCAGGGCGTGGTCGAGGCTCGCATCGAGGGCCACGGCGTCGATGACCGCGTCGGCGCCGCGGCCGCCGGTGGCCTCGAGGATCCCCTCGACCGTCGGGCCCTCGACGGCGACGGCCCCTGACGCGACGGCACGCGTCCGGCGTCCGGCCACCGGGTCGACGGCCAGGACCCGGCCCGCACCGAGGGCCAGTGCCGAGCGTACGGCGCAGAGACCGACCGCCCCGAGGCCCAGGACGGCCACGGTGCCACCCGGCGGGACGTCCGCTCGCTGGGCCCCGGCCCAGCCCGTGCACAGGTTGTCGGTGAGGAGCAGTGCGGCCTCGTCATCGAGCCCCTCGGGCACGGCCAGCAGCTGGAAGTCGGCGGCGGGAACGGCGACGGCCGTCGCCTGGCCCCCGGGGAGCATGCCGGAGCCGAAGACCTTCGGCCCCTCCACGCAGCACACCGGGTCGCCCGTGGCGCACCCGTCACAGCGCCCGCACCCGGCCACCGAGGCGGTGAGCACGCGGTCGCCCACGCGGAACCGGCGCACCGCCGGGCCCACCTCGACCACCGTGCCGAGGAACTCGTGGCCCACCGCCACCCCGCCCTCCGACGGAAGGTCGCCGTCGTAGAAGTGGAGGTCGGACCCGCAGATGGCGGTGGCGTCGACGGCCACTACCGCACCGTCGGGCCCGGGCGGCACCGGGTCCGGCGCGTCGGCCAGGCGGACCCGGCCCCGGCCCTCGATGATCACGTGCTGCACGGTTCCCCCGGAGGGCTCGGTGGACGGGACGCCCGGAGTGTGCCACAGACTGTGGGAGGCCCCCAGCGGAGCGTAGTGTCCGGCCATGCGGAACCCCCACGCCGGCGAGCCCTTCGCTACCCCCGACCGCGAGATCGCCGCGGCCCTGCTCGATGTGAGCGTGCCCACGCTGCTGCTCTCCTGCGTGCACATGTCCGGCGACCCCGGCATCATCCGGGGGCGGCTCCGTCCGGCCGGCCTGTTCCTCAACGAGGTCCAGGGGTACCTGTCCGAGGAGGACAAGGCCGAGGCCCGGGCCCTGGCCCTCGAGGTCATCCGCGACTATCGGGACCGGGGCTGCCCGGAACCCGAGCCGGTGGGGCCGGAGCTGCTCCACGAGATGATGGCATGGCTCGTCTGCGAAGAGGTGCCCGCCGAGTACGTCCCCCTCCTGCTCGAGGAGATGGAGCTCGACGGCCGAGACGCTCGCCGGGTGGCGCCGGCCGGGACGGCCGAGCAGCGCGAGGCCGTCCCCGTGGTGGTCATCGGCTGCGGTGAGTCGGGCCTCCTCGCCGGCATCCGCCTCCGGGAGGCGGGCATCCCCTTCACCATCGTCGAGAAGAACGCCGGGCCAGGCGGGACCTGGTGGGAGAACACGTACCCCGGCGCCCGGGTCGACGTGGGCAACCACTTCTACTGCTACAGCTTCGAGCCGAGCGACCACTGGACCGAGTACTTCGCCCGCCAACCGGAGCTCCAGCAGTACTTCCAGTCGGTGATGGACAAGCACGGCATCGGCCCCCACGTACGGTGGGAGACCGAGGTCCTGGGCGCCACCTGGGACGAGGGCGGGGCCGTCTGGTCGGTCCGGACCCGGGCGGCCGACGGCACCGAGGCGACCCTCGAGGCCCGGGCCGTCATCTCGGCCGTCGGCCAGCTCAACCGCCCCTACGTCCCCGACCTCCCCGGCGCCGCCTCCTTCGCCGGGCCCCTGTTCCACTCGGCCCGGTGGGACCACGACGTGGACCTCGCCGGGAAGCGGGTGGCCATGATCGGGGCCGGGGCCAGCGGCTTCCAGATCGCGCCGACGATCGCCTCGGAGGTCGGTTCGCTCACCATCTTCCAGCGCACCGCCCAGTGGATGTTCCCCAACCCCAACTACCACGCGGCGGTCGGGCCCGGAGTGCAGTGGGCCCTGCGCCACCTTCCCTTCTACGGTCGCTGGTACCGCTTCCTCCTCTTCTGGCCCGGGTGCGACAAGGGCCTCGAGGCGGCCCGGGTCGATCCGCACTACCCCGACCAGCAGCGGGCCGTGAGCGAGACCAACGAACTCACCCGGCAGATGTTCACGACGTGGATCACGGACCAGATCGGCGACCGACCCGATCTCATCGACAAGGTCGTCCCCGACTACCCGGCCACCGGAAAGCGGACCCTGCAGGACAACGGGGCGTGGCTCTCCTGCCTGACCCGCGAGAACGTGGAGCTCGTGCGCACCCCCATCGGCCACATCGAGCCCGGCGCCGTGGTGACGTCCGACGGGGGGCGGTACCCGGCCGACGTGCTCGTCTACGCGACCGGCTTCCAGGCCTCCAAGATGCTCTTCCCGATGGCCGTGGTGGGCCGGGACGGGCTCGACCTGCGGGAGATGTGGGGGGAGCGACCGGCCGCCTACCTGGGTATCACGGTGCCCGGGTTCCCCAACCTCTTCTGCATGTACGGGCCCGGCACCAACCTGGCCCACGGGGGCAGCCTCATCTTCCACTCGGAGTGCCAGATGCGCTACATCACCGGGTGCCTCGAGACACTGATCGCCGGCGGTCACCGGACGATGGAGCCGCGCCGGGAGCGCTACGACGACTGGCACGAGCGCAGCCAGCGAGAGCTCCGGGGCCTGGTGTGGTCCCAGCCCTCCATCGAGCACTCGTTCTTCAAGAACTCGATGGGGGAGATCCACGGCCTCAGCCCGTGGCGGCTCGTCGACTACTGGGCCTGGACGAGGGAACCCGACCCGGACGATTTCGTGTTCGGGTAGGGAGGCGGACGACCGGTCAGACCGGCCGACGGTGCCACGCCCCGGCGGTCAGGGTGCGCACCACCAGCGGCAGGCCAAAGGCCGGATGCACCGTCGACACTCCGGCGTCGAAGCCGAGCCGGTCCATGACCTGGCCCGAGGCGACGTTCTCCGGCTCGAAGATGCTGAGCACCTCGTCGAGGGCCAGTCCGTCGAATCCCCAGCGGAGCGTGGCGGCGGCGGCCTCGGTGGCATAGCCCCGACCGCGGTAGGCGCGGCCGAGGCGCCAGCCGACCTCGACGGCGGGCAGGACCTCGGGGAGGAAGTCCGGGACCGCAAGGCCGACCCAGCCGGCGAGTGACCCGGTCGACCGCTCGACCACAGCGTGGAAGGCCGGCCGACCGGGGTCAGCGGTGTCCTGCAGCACCCGGTCGAGGAACCGTCCGGTCTCCTCTGTGGTCATCGCCCGGCGGAGTGGGTACCACCAGAAGGCCTCCTCGGCGTGGAGGACGGCCAGGGCATCGAGGTCCGCCGCGGCGAACGGCCGGAGCAGCAGGCGGTCGGTCTCGAGGGTGGTGATCATCCCGCCAGGATGGCAGGCCGGACGGGCCCCGGGCCGGGCTGGGCAGGGCCGCCCGAACCTCGGTACTATCGAACGTATGTTCGTCGTACCTCCCCGGCCCCGGGCCGCGGATGCACCGCCGCCCGCGGGCGGGGCCGCCCCCCGGCAGGCCATCGACCGGACCCTCGACCCCGACGCCCGGGCCGCCCTCGCCCGGCTGGCCGTACGCACCCGGCCGGTCGCCGCCAGCCGGACCCGCCTGTTGCCGGTGTCCGGGGTGGTGGCCGGACTGCTGCCCGACGGCGCCCTGCGACGCGGCTCCTCCCTGGTGGTCGGGGGCCCCGGAGAGCAGGCCGTCCTCAGCCTGGCCCTCGCCCTGGTGGCGGAGGCGTCGCGGACCGGCTCCTGGTGCGCGTTGGTCGGGCACGACGGCCTCGGTGCGGTGGCGGCCAGCGACCTCGGCGTCGACCTCGACCGTCTGGCCGTCGTCCCTCGGCCCGGTCCGGCCTGGGCGGAAACGACGGCCACCCTCATCGACGGGGTGGACCTCGTGGTCCTCGTCCCGCCCTTCGCCCCCCGGCCGGCCATGGCCCGGCGGCTGGTGGCCCGGGCCCGCGAGCGCGGCACCGTACTCGTCGCCCTCCCGGGGCGGACGGGCTGGCCCGAGCCTCCCGACCTCCGTCTGCTGGTGGAGGAGGCAACGTGGGAGGGGACCGCTGCCGGTGCGGGCCACTTGACTCGCCGCCTCGTGGTCGTGACGGCCCAGGGCCGGCGCTCCGCGGCCCGGGCCCGGCAGTGCCGGCTCTGGCTCCCCGCCCCGGACGGCACGGTGGCGGCCGTCGACGCCCCGGACGGCACCCGCGGGCCGGGGGCCTGAGATGGATCGCCTGCTCGTCGTGCGCTGCCCGGAGCTCCTCGGCGAGGACGAGGACGGCGACGCCCTGCGCGCCTTCGCCACGGTCGTGGCCGCCGTCGGGACCTACTGCCCGTGGGTCACCCCGGTGCGTCCCGGGGTCTGCTCGATCCCGGCCCGGGGGCCGGCCCGCTACTTCGGGGGCGAGACCGCCCTCGTCGCACTGGTGCGCGACACCGTGGCCACCGTCACCCCGGCCGAGGTCGGCGTGGCCGACGGGCTCGCCGCCGCCGTGCTGGCCGCCAGCGAGGGGGTGGTCGTCCCGGCCGGCGGGACGGCCGCCTTCCTCGCCCCTCGGCCGGTCACCACACTGGCCGGCCCCGACCTGGCCGGGCTCCTCGGCCGCCTCGGCATCCGGACCCTCGGCCAGTTCGCCGCGCTGCCCGAGGCCCACGTGCTCGGGCGGTTCGGGGCCGCCGGCGCCCTCTGCCACCGGGTGGCCGCCGGCCGGGACGGTGAGGCCGGGGACCTGCGGGAGCCGCGCACCGCCGGCGTCCTCGACCAGCTGCGCCAGGACCGGCCCCGGGAGGCCGGGTACGACGGTGGCCCCTCCGGCGCGGGATTCTGGGGCGGCGCGAGCGATGCCGACGTCCGGGCCGCCCGCAGCCTGGCCGCCGTGCAGGAACTCCTCGGCCCTGCAGCCGTGCTGACGGCCCGCCTCCAGGGTGGTCGGGACCCGGCGGCGCGGGCCCGCTTCGTCACCTGGGCCGGCGGGCGGCCGGCCCGGGAGACCGCGTCGACGGCCCCGTGGCCGGGGCGTATCCCGCCACCGGCGCCCGCCGTGGTCCACCCCACCCCGCTGCACGCCGAGCTGGCCGACGGCCGGGGAGAGCCGGCGCGGGTCTCGGCCCGGGGGCTCCTCACCACCACCCCGGCCCGACTGTCGGTCGACGGCGGGCCCTGGGCCGAGCTCGCGGCCTGGGCCGGGCCCTGGCCGTCAGAGGAGCGGTGGTGGTCGCGGTCGCGCCGGCGGGGGGCGCGCCTACAGGTCGTCACCGACGCGGCGGCCCACCTCCTCGTGACCGAGCGGGGCCGGTGGCGGGTCGAGGCGACCTACGGGTGAAGAGGCACCGGTGGCCTACGCGGAGCTCCACGCCCACTCCAACTTCTCCTTCCTCGACGGCGCCAGCCACCCCGAGGAGCTCACCGCCGAGGCGGTCCGACTCGGCCTCTCGGGGCTGGCCCTCACCGACCACGACGGCCTCTACGGCGTGGTCCGCTTCGCCGAAGCCGCTCGGGCCCTCGGCCTGCCCACCGTCTTCGGCGCCGAGGTCACCCTCGCCGGACCGGGCACCTCCCCCGTGCGCACCGGCATGCCCGACCCCGACGGCACCCACCTCGTGGTCCTGGCCCGCGACCCCGAGGGCTACGCCCGCCTCAGCCGGACCCTGGCCGAGGCCCACCTGGCCGGCGGGGAGAAGGGCCGACCCGTCCTCACCCTCGACGCCTTGACCGAGGCGCACGGTGGACACTGGCAGGTGCTCACCGGGTGCCGCAAGGGGTCCCTCGCTGCCGCGCTGACCGCCGAGGGGCCGGCCGCCGCAGCCCGGGCCCTCGAGGAGCTCGTCGACCGCTTCGGCCGCGACCAGGTGGCGGTCGAGCTGTGGGACCACGGCACCCCCATCGATACCTCCCGGAACGACGCGCTGGCCGTCCTCGCCACCGAACGGGGGGTCGCCCCGGTCGCCACCAACAACGTGCACTACGCCACCCCGGCCCGCTTCCCCCTGGCCACCGTCCTGGCCGCCGTCCGGGCCCGGCGGCCCCTCGAGGACCTCGAGGGGTGGCTGCCGCCTTCGGCCAGTGCCTGCCTGCGGGGCGAGGCCGAGCAGCGCCGGCGGTTCGCCCGGTGGCCCGGCGCCGTCGAACGGGCCGCCGAGCTCGCCGCGGCCTGCGCTTTCGACCTGCGCCTCGTCGCCCCCCGGCTGCCCGACTTCCCGGTACCGGCGGGGCACACCGAGCAGACGTGGCTGACCGAGCTGGTTCGCCGGGGCGCCACGGCGCGCTACGGGCCCCGGGAGGCGCCGCGGCTCCCGGAGGCCTGGGCGCGGCTCGACCACGAGCTCGGGGTCATCGGGACGCTCGGGTTCGCCGGCTACTTCCTCACCGTGTGGGACATCGTCGAGTTCTGCCGGCGGGAAGACATCCTGTGCCAGGGCCGCGGCTCGGCCGCTACCTCGGCCGTCTGCTACGCCCTCGGCATCACCAACGTGGACGCCGTCTCCCTGGGGCTGCTCTTCGAACGCTTCCTCTCCCCCGCCCGGGACGGCCCGCCCGACATCGACGTCGACATCGAGTCGGGGCGGCGGGAGGAGGTCATCCAGTACGTCTACGGTCGCTACGGGCGGCTGCACGCGGCCCAGGTGGCCAACGTCATCGCCTACCGACCGCGCTCGGCCCTGCGCGACCTGGGCAAGGCGCTCGGCCACGACCCCGGCGAGATCGACGCCTGGGCCCGAGCGGTCGAGCGGGACGAGCCCCTCGCCGGGCGGGACGACCTGCCACCCCTGGTGCGACGGTTGGCCACCGAGCTCCTCGACTTCCCGCGCCACCTCGGGATCCACTCGGGGGGCATGGTCATCTGTGACCGGCCCGTCGTCGAGGTCTGTCCGGTGGAGTGGGGACGGACGCCGGGACGCAGCGTGCTCCAGTGGGACAAGGACGACTGCGCGGCGGCCGGGCTGGTCAAGTTCGACCTCCTCGGCCTCGGCATGCTCACCGCCCTCCACCACATGGTCGACCTGGTGCGCTCCTTCCACGGCACGGTCGTCGACCTGGGCCGGCTCGAGCAGGAGGAGGAGGTCTACGACCTGCTGTGCCGGGCCGACACGGTGGGCGTGTTCCAGGTCGAGTCCCGGGCCCAGATGAACACCCTGCCCCGGGTCCGCCCCCGCTGCTTCTACGACCTGGCCATCGAGGTCGCCCTCATCCGTCCCGGGCCCATCCAGGGCAACGCCGTCCACCCCTACATCCGCCGGCGCAACGGGGTCGAGCCTGTCACCTACCTGCACCCGCTGCTCCGGCCGGCCCTCGAGCGCACGCTCGGGGTGCCTCTCTTCCAGGAGCAGCTCATGCAGATCGCCATCGACGTGGCCGGCTTCACCCCGACCGAGGCCGACGAGCTGCGCCAAGCCATGAGCGCCAAACGGTCGGGGGAGCGCATGGCCCGCCTCCGCGACCGGCTCTTCGCCGGCATGGCCGCCAAGGGCGTCTCCGACGCGGCGGCCGAGCAGGTCTACGCCGCCCTCGCCGCCTTCGCCAACTTCGGCTTCCCCGAGAGCCACTCGGTGGCCTTCGCCCACCTCGTCTACGCCACGGCGTGGCACAAGCTCCACTACCCGGCGGCCTTCACCGCCGGGCTGCTCAACGCCCAGCCCATGGGGTTCTGGTCCCCCCAGAGCCTGGTCGCCGACGCCAAGCGCCATGGGGTGGTCGTGCGACGACCCGACGTCAACGCCGGGCGGGCCGACGCCACCCTCGAGCCGGAGGCACGAGGCGGTGGCGTCGGGCCGGAGGCACGGGCCGCGGTGCGGCTCGGCTGTGCCTCGGTGCGCGGTGTGGGGTCCGAGGCGGCCGCCCGCATCGAGGACGGGGCGCCGTGGTCGAGCATGGAGGACCTGGTGCGCCGGGCCGGGGTGACCCGGGCCCAACTCGAGGCCCTGGCCACCGGCGGGGCCCTCGACGGGCTTCCCGGGGGAGGCGGCCGGCCGGGAGGGCGCCGGTCCCTGGTGTGGGGGGCGGGCGCGGCCGCACAGGCCACCGCGGAGCGGCTGCCCGGGGTGGTCACCGGGGCCGAACCGCCGGCACTCCCGTCGGCCACCCCCTGGGAGGGGGTGGCCGACGATCTCTGGTCGCTCGGCCTGTCCCCGGACGCAACGGCCATGGAACTGGCCCGGGAGGGCCTGCACCGGCGGGGCGTGGTGGCCGCCCGGGAACTGGCCGGCCGGTCCACCGGCGAGCGGGTGACCGTCGGCGGGGTGGTCACCCACCGCCAGCGGCCCGAGAGCGCCCACGGGGCGGTCTTCCTCAATCTCGAAGACGAGACGGGCATGGTCAACGTGGTCTGCTCACGGGGCGCCTGGGCACGGTGGAGGGAGGTGGCCCGGTCGAGCCCGGCCCTGGTCGTCCGGGGGCGGATCGAGCGTTCGGAGGGGGCAACGACCCTGGTGGCCGAGCGGTTCGAGCCGCTGGCCCTCGGAGCCACCCCCCGCTCCCGGGACTTCCGGTGAGGAAATTCCCATCTCCCTCTTGACTACTTAGAGTAATCTAGTCAACACTAAGAGTGATGTTGCAGTGCACAGCAGCGCCGATGAATTCCATTCCGCACGCACGTCATTGACCACGCAGGGCCGAAACGGCCCGGCACCACCCGCTCGACCACCCCGCCGGCCACCATCGGGCCGGTCGGACCGGCGGCCCCGGAGGGCCGGCGGCACGCGTCCGGCGGTACCAGTGTCCTCAGTGACAGAGGCAGGAACACCGTGACATCGGCGACGACAGGAGGCTGTGCACCATGACCGCGCAGATCGCAGCACCCAACATGTTCTCCCTGGAGCTGGTGATCGGCATCGTCGCCGTCGCCACGCTCGCCGGAGCGACCGACCTGCTTCGCCAACCGGGATGGGCCTGGAAGCGGGCCGAGGAGTCGAAGGTCGCCTACCTCGTCCTCGTCCTCCTCCTCCCCCTCGTCGGCCTGGGCATGTACCTCTTCGGGGTCCGCCCGAAGGTCGCTTCCATCGCCTCGGCCGGACGTGCCGCCAGCCTCCCCTTCGAGCGGTTCGGCGACGACGCCGTCCAGAACCAGCGCGCCGAGCGGCGTCGTCCGAAGCCGATCGCAGCACCGGCCACCCTCGGCAGCTTCGGCGAGCTGCGGACGGTCGCGGCCGACGAGGTCGCCGACGACCTCCCGATCGGCGGGGTGGCGGGTGCCTTCTTCAGCACCGGGGGGATGGCCACGACGGCCATCCGACCTCCGATGGGCCAGTCCCGCGCCTACCGGCCCCACCAGCGCACGTCGCTCGAGGACACCGCACCCGCCCGGGTCCCCGCGGCCGTCGCCGCCGGACCGGCCCGTGCGGCCGGCGTGCCGCCGGGGTGGAAGGCCGATCCCACCGGCCGGCACCAGTTCCGCTACTGGGACGGCTCCCACTGGACGGAGAACGTCGCCGACTCCGGCGTCCAGGCCCGCGACACCGTCCTGGCCTGACCGCCCCGCGACCTCCCGGCTCCACCCCCGGCCGGCTGGTCTGCCAGCCCCCCTACCGTCCCTGGCGGACCAGCCGGCTGAGCCGGGCCACGAGCACCTCGAGGACCGCCTCGGCGGGCATGGCGGTCGAGCCCCGCACGTCGAGGTCGGCCGCGGCCAGGAGTCCGACGGCACGCGCCGTGCGGGCCGCCCCGAGCCGGCGGGACTGGGCCAGCGCCTTCTTGGCCGGGAACGTGCTCTTCAGGCCGAGGACCTCGGCGGCCTGCTCCGGCGTCGTCGCTCCCGAGCCGTCGAGCGCCAGCAGCTGCCGGTAGTGCCGGTGGAGCATCGTCACCACGACGAGCGGATGGGTGTCACCGGCCCAGAGCATCCGGCGCAGTACGGCCAGCGCGGTGGCCGTCGACCCCGCGTCGATGGCGTCGGTGAGGTCCCAGGGGGCGAGGGCCCCGGCCTCGCCCAGGAAGGGCTCGAGGTCCTCGAGGCCGACCGTGGACCCCGGGCCATAGGCGGCGGCCAGGGAGTCGAGCAGCCCGACCAGGCGGCCCATGTCGGCACCGAGGTGTTCGGCCAGCCGCGCCTGTGCGGCACCGTCGAGCCGTACCGGGCCGCCCCTCAGGTGCTCGGCCAGCCACAGCGTCCGGGCCTTGCCGCTGCCGACCGAGGTGTCGACGACCTCCCCGGCCGCCCCGACGGACTTGGTGAGGGCCGGGGCCAGGGCTCCACCCCCGGCCACCACCACGAGGGAGGTGGTGGGCAGGGGGTCGGCCAAGTAGGCGGCCAGGCGCCTGGCATCGGTCGCGGAGATCTGCCCGGCCTCGCGCACCACCACGATCCGCCGGTCCACGAGGAAGGGCGGCGTGGTGCAGGCGTCGACGACGGCGCCCACGTCGAGGTGGTCGATGCCGGGTCCGCCGAACTCCTCGACCACCAGGGCGGGGTCCGCCCCGTCGACCAAGCGTTCGACCAGGGCGTGGACGGCCTGGGCCACCAGGGAAGGGTCGCCCCCCTTGACCAGGTAGGCCGCCCGCGGTCCCACCTCGGTGACCGGGTCCGCCCGGGCGCTCACCGCCTCGCCCCTTCGACGGCGGCCAGCACGTCGCAGACCCGCCGCTGGGCGCCGACCTCGTGCACCCGCATCACGCGGCAACCGAGGGCGGCACCGAGGGCGGTGGCGGCCAGCGAGGCGTCCTGGCGCTGACCGACCTCGAGGCCCAGCACGTCCCCGAGGAACCGCTTGTTGGAGGCGGAGAGCAGCAGCGGGTAGCCGAGGTCGGCCAGGCGGTCCGAGGCGCGCAGCAAGGTGAGCGACTGCTCGGCCGTCTTGCCCAGATCGAGGCCGGCGTCGAGGACGATGCGGTCCCGGGTGATCCCGGCGGCCAGGGCCCGCTCGGCCCGCTCCAGGAGAAACGCGGTCACGGACCCGACCACGTCCTCGTAGACCGGCTCGGGGTCGGGGATTCGAGGACCGAGGCGGATGTGGGTGGCCACCACCGTGGCCCCGGCCTCGGCTGCCGCCGGGAGGTAGTCGGGGTCGGCGAAGCCGCTGATGTCGTTGCCGACCACGGCGCCCGCGAGGTAGGCAGCCCGGGCCACCGGGGCTCGCCAGGTGTCGACCGAGAGCGCGGCGTCGACCCGGGCGGCCAGGGCCTCGATGGCCGGGATGACCCGGTCGAGCTCCTCCTGCTCGCCCACCTCCGGACCGGGTCCGGCCTTCACCCCGCCCACGTCCAGGATGTCGGCACCTTCGCCGACGAGGACGTCGGCCCGCCGGAGGAGGTCGTCGAGGGCGAAGGTCGCGCCACGGTCGTAGAAGGAGTCGGGGGTCCGGTTGAGGATCCCCATGACCAGCGCCCGCTCGCCGATGGCGACGGTGTGCCCGCCGAGACGGAGGGTGGTGGCTCGCACCGGGCCGACGCTATCCGGCGGGAGCCACCGTCGGGCCCGGCCGTTCAGAACAGGCGCGAGGCCAGGGCCTTGCGGTAGGAGGCGGTGCGGGAGTCCTCAGGGCCGAGCGTCTCAAGCAGGTCGAGGTACTCCTGCCGGGCGTCCTCGTCATCGCGCACCCGCTCGAGCAGGTCGGCCAGGCGGGCGTCGACGTCGGTGGCGTCGCCTTCCCCGGGATGCGCGGCCAAGCGGGCCGCCGCCAACAGGCGGCGGGTCTCCGGCGTCTCGGGGATGCGGCCGAGGAGGGAGATGGCCTCGTCGGCCTCCCCGCGCTCCACCAGGAGGGCGGCCAGGGCGCCGATGGCGCCCGGGTGGTCGGCCTGCAGCTCGAGTGCCCGCCGCAGGGGTGCCTCGGCCCCGGTGGCGGCCGCCTCGGCCACGAGCAGATCGGCCTCGGACTGGGCAGGCGCCAGCCGGGCGACGAAGGACCGGACCGCCGGCTCGGGCAGGGCCCCGATGAACTGATCGACGACGGCGCCGTCGCGGACGGCGAAGACGGCCGGGATCGACTGGACCTGGAAGCTGGCGGCCACGTTCGGGTTGTCGTCGACGTTGACCTTGGCCAGCTCCACGGCGCCGTCGGTGTCGGCCACCGCCTGCTCGAGCAGGGGCCCCAGGGTCCGGCACGGCCCGCACCAGGGTGCCCAGAGGTCCACCACCACGGGGACCTCGGCCGATCGGTGGAGCACGGCCTCCTCGAACGTGGCGTCGGTCACTTCGGTCACGCCCACGACCCTACCGGCCCCGCCCGAACGGCCCGCCACCGGCGGACAGGGGCCCGCGAGTGGCGCGGGTAGCGTCGGGGTATGGACGCCCCCGCCTCGAGCCCTGACGCCGCCAGCCCGTCCGAGATCGAAGGCATCGACCGCGAACGGGTCACGGCGTGGCTGGCCGACCACGTAGAAGGGGCCGAGCCGCCGTTCTCCTTCGAGCTCATCGCAGGCGGGCGGTCGAACCTCACCTTCCGGGTGACCGACGCGGTCGGCCACGTCCTCGCCCTGCGGCGGCCGCCGGTGAGCCACGTGCTCCCCACCGCCCACGACATGACGCGGGAGCACACCGTCCTCACGGCCCTCGGGACCACCGCCGTGCCCGTGCCCCGCACTCTCGGCCTGTGCGACGACCCTGACGTCAACGGGGCACCCTTCTACGTGATGGCCTTCGTCGACGGCCACATCCTCCGAAACGAGGCGGCGGCGGCCGCGCTGTCCGAGGCCGCCCGGGCCCATGCCGGCGAGTCGCTGATCGACACCCTGGCCGCGCTCCACGCCGTCGACGTCGACGCCGTCGGCCTCGGCGACTTCGGACGGCGCGACGGGTACATCGCAAGGCAGCTCAAACGGTGGCACGGACAGTTCACGCAGTCGGCGGTGGGCGGCGTCCCCGGACCGGCCGTCATCGACCAGGTCCACGGGCTCCTGGCCGCCCGCATCCCCGAGCAGCAGGGCACCGCCATCGTCCACGGCGACTACCGGCTCGACAACACGGTGCTCGACGACGGCGGCAACGTCCTGGCCATCCTCGACTGGGAGATCTGCACCCTCGGGGACCCCCTCGCCGACCTGGGCCTCCTGCTCGTCTACTGGGCCGAGGCCTCCGACGGCGGCCAGGCCCTCCTCGGGGTGGCCCCGACCACTCTCCCCGGCTTCGCCACCCGGACCCAGCTCCTCGAGCGGTACGCGGCGCGCTCCGGTCGGGATGTCAGCTCGGTCCCCTACTACCGGGCGTTCGGCTACTGGAAGCTGGCCTGCATCCTCCAGGGCGTCTACGCCCGCTACGTGGGCGGCGCGGCCGCCGGTGACCGCAGCGGAGTCGACCAGTTCGCGAACCACGTCGGCTGGCTGGGCGAACGCGCGCTGGCCGAGGTGGAGTCCCTGTGAGCGCCGTCGACCCGTCGGCCCTCTATGCCTTCGACCCCGACTGGGGGACGCCCCCGGGCATCCGACTCGCCGCCCCGGTCCTCGTCGTCGCCCTCGAGGGATGGGTGGACGCCGGAATGGGGGCGTCGGCCGCCCTGGCCCATCTCCTGGCCACGACGCGGACGGTCCCCGTGGCCGACTTCGACACCGAGCCGCTCATCGACCAGCGGGCCCGCCGGCCCATCGCCCGCATCGAGGACGGAGTCACCACCGAACTCACCTGGCCGGCCATCCGCCTCCTGGCCGGGCGGGACCGGGCCGGTGCCGACGTGCTCTTCCTCACCGGGCCCGAACCCGACTTCCTCTGGCCGACCTTCCTGCGCGCGGTGACCGATCTCATCGGGACGCTCCGGGTGCGGACCGTCGTGGGCCTCGGGGCCTTCCCCGCCCCGACGCCCCACACCCGTCCGGTCCGGCTGGCCTCGACCGTCCCGCCAGGATCCACCGGGCTCGCCGGCCGGCTGGGCACGGTGCACGGCACCCTCGAGGTGCCGGCGGGCATCCAGGCGGCACTGGAGGTGGCCCTCGGCGCCGCGGGCGTGCCCGCCATCGGACTGTGGGCCCGGGTTCCCCACTACGTGTCGGCCATGCCCTATCCCGAGGCCAGCGCGGCATTGGTGGAGGGGCTCTGCGCCGTGACCGGCCTCGTGCTCGACGCCACACCGCTGCGCACGGCCGGGGAGGCCTCCCGGGTGCAGGTCGACGAGCTCATCGGGGCCAACCCCGACCACCTCGAGATGGTGCGGCGGCTCGAGACGGCCATCGACTCGGAGGAGGGGACCCCGCTGGGCCTCGACGCCGAGCTTCCGAGTGGCGACGAGATCGCCGCCGAGTTCGAGCGCTTCCTCAGAGACGAAGGGAGCTGAGCACCCGGGCCGCCGGGGTGGCCAGGGCACCCGACGCCGGGTGGGCGAGGTGGGCGGCCACCACGGCCAGGACCACCAGCGAGACGACCAGCACCGCTACCAGGGCCACGAGGACGAGCCACGAGTTGCGGTGGGCGGGCACCCCGGCTGCCGTCGGCCCGGTCACGGCCGCCACCGGCTCGCCGCCGGGAGGCACGGGCAGCGGGGAGACCGGGTGCGGCGCCCGGCGCAGCCGCCCGGCGCGGCCGCCCCGCTGCTTGGCGGGCGGAGCGGAGAAGACCGGTAGCTCGGTCACGATCCGGTGCATCTGCTCGAGCGTGGTGGCCTCGGCCAGTGCCACCAGGCGCACCTGGTACTCGGCGGCGTCGAGGAGCCCGCGTTCGGCCGCCCGATCGAGGAGCGCGCCGTAGCGGTTGCGGTCCGCGTCGGACACGGGGGCGGGCCCACCGGGGACGTGGACGGGAGGTGGCGGGGGTGGGGGCGGCGGCGCACCGGCGAACCGCAGCGCCCCGGGGAGGGGCAGGCCATCGTCCCCGAGCTGCAGCTCGGGGACAGGGCGGGGCGCCGGCCGTCGTGGCGCCTGTTGCAGGGGCACCGTGGTCACAGATCCATTCTCCCCTCACTGAACGTGGTAGTGCAACTACTCAGAATGCTTTTTTTCCCGGGAGGTGCCCCCCGCCCTTGGTACCGTGGCCCATGCGCGTCGACGGCACCGTGGGATTCGAGCCCTCGGGCGTGGTGGCCCAGGCCCGGGCGGCGGAAGCGGCGGACTACGACGGCATCTGGTCGGCCGAAACCGGTCACGATCCCTTCCTCCCCCTCGTCCTCGCCGCCGAGCACACCGAGCGCCTCCAGGTGGGAACCGGAATCGCCGTGGCCTTCGCCCGCAACCCCATGACCCTGGCCATGGTGTCCAACGATCTCCAGACCCTGAGCCGAGGGCGATTCGTGCTCGGCCTCGGCTCGCAGATCAAGCCCCACGTCGAGAAGCGGTTCTCCATGCCCTGGTCGCACCCGGCGCCGAGAATGCGCGAGTTGGTCCTCGCCGTACGGGCCATCTGGGCCAGTTGGGCCGACGGCACGAGGCTGGCGTTCCGCGGCGAGTTCTACCGCCACACGCTCATGACGCCCATGTTCGACCCCGGCCCCAACCCCTACGGCAATCCGGCCCTCTTCCTGGCCGCCGTGGGCCCGAAGATGACCGAGGTCGCCGGCGAGGTGGCCGACGGTCTGCTGGCCCACGCCTTCACCACCGAGCGGTACCTGCGGGAGGTGACACTCCCGGCGCTCGAGCGCGGCCTGGCGGCCGGAGGGCGGGTCCGGGCCGACGTCGAGGTGTCCCTCCCGGGGATGGTGGTGAGCGGGGTGGACGACGCGGCCACCGAGGCCAGCCGGGCCGCCACCCGCAAGCAGCTCGCCTTCTACGGTTCGACTCCGGCCTACCGGCCGGTGCTCGAACTCCACGGGTGGGGGGATCTCCACCTCGAGCTCCACCGGCTCTCGCGGCGTGGGGCGTGGGACGAGATGGCCGCCCTCGTCGACGACGAGATCCTCGAGACCTTCGCCGTCGTCGACGACCTCGACTCCATCGGGGCGCGGGTGCGGGAGCGCTACGGCGGGCTGGTGGACCGGTTCAACGTCGACGCTCCGGCCGGCGTCACGGCGGAGCGGTGGGCCGAGGTGCTCGCCGGCTTCCGCTGACCGGCCCGACCCGGACCGCAGGACGCCGCGGGCTTGGGTCAGACGACAATGTTGACGAGACGCGGTGGCCGAACCACGACCCGTTCGGGCGCCACACCGTTGAGGACGCCGATCACGGCCGCCGACGCCAGCGCCAGCCGCTCGGCTTCCCCCTCGTCCACCTCGGGGGGCACTTCGATGCGGTCCCGCACCTTGCCGTTGACCTGGACGACCATGGTCACCGTTTCCTCGATGAGGAGCGCAGGGTCGGCCACCGGCCAGCCTCGGGCGTGCACGTGATCGCCGTGGCGGCGCTCCCACGCCTCGGCGGCGAGGTGGGGGGTCATGGGAGCGAGGAGGAGCAGAAGTGTGTCGACCGCCTCCCCCACGACTTCGTGGCGGCCGTCTGACCGGGCGTAGGGGTGGAGCAGGTTGACGAACTCCATGCATGCCGCCACCGCCGTGTTGTAGGACCACCGCTCGTAGTCCCGCGTCACCTTGTCGATGAGCCGGTGGACGGCCCGCCGCACCGCGAGATCCTCGGGCGCCAGGGCGTCGGAGGCCGTCGAGGCCGGGCCGTCGGCCGGCACGGACAGGCGCCAGACTCGGTCGAGGAAGCGGGCACACCCCTCGATGACCGAGTCGGTCTGGTCCGTCCAGTCGACGTCGTCTGCCGGGGGACCCACGAAGAGGTGGAAGAGTCGCAGAGCGTCGGCCCCAACGGTCTCGAGGTAGCCCGACGGTGCCACCAGATTGCCTTTTGACTTCGACATCTTCTTGCCGTCCATGCGGATCATGCCCTGCGTGAACAGTCGGGCGAAGGGCTCGCGGAGACCGGCGGGGGCGAGCCCGACGTCACCGAGGGCCTTGGTGAAGAAGCGGGCGTAGAGGAGGTGGAGGATGGCGTGCTCGATGCCCCCGATGTACTGGTCGACCGGCATCCAGTGCCGGGCCACTTCGGGGTCGAACGGCATCCCCGGCGTCCACGGGTCGGTGAAGCGGAGGAAGTACCACGACGAGTCGACGAAGGTGTCCATGGTGTCCGTCTCCCGCCGGGCGGGGCCGTCGCAGCGCGGACACGTCGTGTGCAGGAATCCCTGGTGGGTGGCGAGGGGAGACTCCCCCGTGGGCCGGAACTCGACGTCGTCGGGGGCGAGGACGGGGAGCTCGGCTTCGGGCACCGGGACGATCCCGTCCCGCTCGCAGTAGACGACCGGTATGGGACAGCCCCAGAACCGCTGGCGGGAGACGAGCCAGTCGCGGAGCCGGTAGTTGACCGTGCGGGTGCCCAGGCCCTGCTCATCGAGCCACGCGGCGGCCCGTTCCTTGGCCGTGGGGATGTCCAGTCCGTCGAGCCAGTCGCTGTTGATCTTGGCGCCGTCGCCGGTCCATGCCCCGCCCGGGCCACCGTCGGGGCCACCGTGCTCGTCCCACCCTTCGGGCGGCTGCACCGTCCGGACGACGGGCAGACCGTGGGCCCGGGCGAATTCCCAGTCCCGGGTGTCCTCGGCCGGGACGGCCATGATGGCCCCGGTGCCGTAGCCCATGAGGACGTAGTCGGCCACGAAGACGGGCACCGGTCGCCCGGTGAAGGGGTTGACCACCGACGAGCCCGTGAAGGCGCCGCGCTTGCCGAGGCCGGCCGCCCCCGACTCCGAGAGGCGCTCCACGTCGGAGGCTGCGGCGGCCCGGGCCCGCAAGGCGTCCACCGCCGGGCGGTGCTCGGCCGTGGTCAGCTCGTCGACCATGGGGTGTTCGGGCGCCACCACCGCGTAGGTCATCCCGAACGAGGTGTCCGGACGGGTGGTGAACACCCGGAGCGCCAGACGGGGACGACCGTGGGACCCGTCACGACCCTCGACCACGAGGTCGAACTCGACGCCCTCGGAGCGACCGATCCAGTTGCGCTGCATGGTCTTGACCCGCTCCGGCCACTCGAGATCGTCCAAGCCGGCCAGCAGCTCGTCGGCGTAGGCGGTGATCCGGAGGAACCACTGCTCGAGGTCGCGTTTGACGACGACGTCGCCGGAGCGTTCGCAGGTGCCGTCGGCCAGCACCTGCTCGTTGGCCAGCACGGTCTGGCAGCCCGGACACCAGTTGACCGGGGCGGTCGCCCGGTAGGCCAGGCCCGCCTCGAGGAACCGCTCGAAGATGACCTGGTTCCACTTGATGTACTCGGGATCGTGGCTCCGGATCTCCCGGCGCCAGTCGTAGACGGCCCCGAGCGACGTGATGGACTCCTTCAGCTCCTCGATGCGGGCGTCGGTGAAGCTCCGGGGGTGGGTCCCGGTGCGAATGGCGGCGTTCTCAGCCGGGAGGCCGAACGAGTCGAAGCCGAAGGGTGACAGCACGGCGTGGCCGAGCATGGTGCGGTGACGGACCAGGAGGTCGCCGAAGGTGTAGTTGCGCACGTGGCCCATGTGGGCCGGGCCCGACGGGTAGGGATACATGGTCAGCACGTACCAGGGTGGACGCGGGTCGTCGGCGTCGACCTCGTACGTGCCCTCGTCGCTCCAGCGACGCTGCCACTTCCGCTCGACCGCCCTGACGTCGTAGGCCCGTGCCATGGGGGTGGATCGTACCGGGCCCGGCCCCCTCCCCTTCCCGGCCACCGACGACGGCCGGGGGGGGTCGGCTCAGAACCGAGCGGCCAGGGACGAGACGGCGTGGCCCAGAGCGGCGACGGCGGTGTGCAGCGAGCCCACCAGCGGACCGAGGTCGGTCACCTCGGAGGCCGGGGGCACCTGGACGTCGACCGGCTGACCGTAGTGCGAGAAGCCGACGGTCACCGTGGTGGCAGCGCCCGAGCCCGGACCCGAGCTCGTCGGCCGGGTCGGGGCGGCACCCCCGATGAGCCCGCTGAACGAGGTCGGCACGAGATCCGCCGACACGGTCAGCTGCCGCAGGTAGCCGTCCGTCCCGACCCATGCGGTCACGGGGACGGCGGTACTCCCCAGGGCCCGGAGCACTGCGGCCGCCTTCGACCCGGCGGCGCCGTCCTTGGCGGCTCGCGCTGCCAAGGAGGCGGCCGTGACGGTGGTGCGGTACTCGGTGGTCGGGGTGCCGGCGACGTCCGAGGGGCCCACGGTGGTCACCGGGCCCCCGACCGAGCGGAACAGCGCCAGGAGGGCCCCCGGGTCGGCCAGCAGCGCCAGGGTGGGCGTACCCGTCCGGTGGGCGGAGCTCGCGGTGGGGAGGGTGGCCTTGAGCCAGGTCGAGCGGCCGGTCAGGGAGGCCAACGCCGGAGCGTCCACGTAGACGGCCGCACCGTCGGTGACCACGGTCACGGTGTCGGCAGCTCCGCCCGCCACAGGGGCCAGGGCGGGCACGGTCGCGGAGAGGCGGCCCACCCCGCGGGTCAGGTCGAAGGCGCCCGAGCCGGTCACCAGGGTGGTCACCGTGGCCCCGGCCGTCTGCGTGGCCTCCAGCGTGAACTGCGCGGTCTGGGCGGTGGTGGCCGCCCCGGCGGCCCCGGAGAGTGCTCCGGAACCGGAGGGGAGGGCATGCCCGGGGGAACCCGTCGCCCCGCCGAGCACGGCGGCACCGACGGCCACCGCGCCGAGCACTCCGGCCACGGCCACGGCGACGGCCGTAGGGCGGGGCCGGCGGCGGCTCGTGCGCCCCCCTGCCGTGCCCGGTCCGGGGGGCGAGGAGCCGGCCCCGGCGATGGCACCCCCCGGCCGGGCCGGAGCGAGGCACCCGGGGGCGGGCGGCACGGCGAGGGCGTCGGTCGGTCGGACCAGGAGGGCCGACCCGGTGGCGCCGGTCGTGTGACGCCGGTCCCCTGCCGCCGGGCCGGCCACGAAGACGCCGTCCTGGAATTCCATCGAATCGCTCACTCGTGCCCCTCTCGTCGTCATGATCGCCCCAGCCCGCCCGGACCGGCACGACCTCGCACGGGCCGGCCGGACCGCAACCTGGCACGCACGCCGGGTGAGCGGCGCCGTCCGGGGGGACATCGTACAAAGGAGGGGCGCAGCGTTGTCCGCGGCGGGGTGCGAGCCGCGCCGGACGCCCTCCGGGCAGCCGGCGGGGTACTGCTATCCTCTTCCCACCCGCGGGGGTGTAGCTCAGCTGGTAGAGCGCTTGACTGGCAGTCAAGAGGTTCGTGGGTTCGAGTCCCATCACCTCCACTCGGAATCGCAGGTCAGCGGCTTGTCGGCCGCCGTTGACGCTGGTTGACACGGGAGTTTGTCAACCGTTTGTCAACGCCATCTCGTCGGCGAGGCTCGTCGCCAATCAAGGTGCCCACGACAGCCGACCCACGCCGGAACGCCCGGGCCAGACCGGACTACGTCTGGGGCTTCTCGAACCGAGGCGGACCGTCTACGACCGAGGGCGTCGCCTTGCCCCGAAGGCAGTAGGGGTTCAGGACGACCTCGTTCTCGTTCCTGCCTCCGATGATGGCCAGGACGCGATGGGGATCGACCGTGACCTTGAAGACGAAGGTCGCTGGCCGGCAGTTCCGGAACCGGTCGGCGAACCACGCAGCCTGCCGGGGATCATCGGTCCGCGAGAGGCCTCGCCAAGAGTTCCGCTTCGCTTCCCTGGATCTCCAGAGCCTGCTCGTCCTTGGCGAGTTGGTCTTCGAGCCGCTCCTGCGCAGGCGCAGCCGCTCGATCTCCTTGTGCTGGGCCCTGGCCTTGGGACACCGGGTCTTCGCGGTGAGCCCCTCGATCACCCCGGCGTCACGGGCCCGGCGCCACTCCACGATGTGGCTCGTGTACCGCCCCTCGCGTCGCAGCAGCGCTCCTTGGCTCCTGGATCGGCCAGCTGCTCGTACGCCTCCTACATGGCGAGTTGGTCGGCGGCGGTGAACCGTCGCCTCACCGGCTTCGCCGCCGGGTCGTCGTCGGGCACGACGCCGGTGTGGGCGCGCGCGGCCAACGGTGCAGGGGTCGTGGCCATGGTCTGCGTGTTCCTGTCCCGCCCCGGTGCGATGGTGGGCTACAACAGGTGTCTCACGTCATGCTGGCAGACAGCGAACCGGGACGGCTGGCGGGGGGGTTACCCGGGGCAGTGCGAGGTAGCCACGGCCGCGGCACAACCTCTGCCCGAGTACTGATTCTCGCGAGCCCACTATCTATGCTGTCGAACGTGAATCAGGATGCCTGGATCCCTCGATCAGCGGGCGCCGGCAGCGGGCTCCGCAGGGCGGGGCTGATGCTCGTGGCCCTGTGCGTCGCCGTGCTCGGGGCCTTCGTGCCCGTGGCACCACGGGTGGCCGGCGCGGCGGCGACACCGCCCGTCACGGCGTCGAGTACCGGCCCACAGCCCGACGGAACCGTCGGGATCGCCTCCGCCGGCAATGGCTCCTACTGGCAGGTCAGCGCGTTCGGCAACGTGTTCCCCTATGGAGCCGCACCCTTCTACGGCTCGCATGCGCAGGTCTGGAATATCGGCATCGGTCAGTACGACGATGCGCTGAACCAGCCCGTCGTGGCTATCGCTTCGACGTCCGACGCCGAGGGCTACTGGGTAGTGGCAGCGGATGGCGGCGTCTTTGCGTTCGGGAACGCCAGGTTCTACTGCTCGATGGGAGGCCGGCACCTGAACGCCCCCGTCGTGGGCATCGCCCCAACTCCCGACAACGGCGGGTACTGGGAAGTCGCCGCTGATGGTGGCGTCTTCGCCTTCGGCGACGCCCAGTTCTACGGTTCCATGGGTGGCCGCTCGCTCAACCAGCCCGTGGTCGGCATGGCAGTGGATCCGGCGACGGGCGGGTACTGGGAGGTCGCAGCGGACGGCGGGGTCTTCAGTTTCGGAGCGCCGTTCTACGGGTCGACGGGGAACCTCCACCTGAACCAGCCCGTCGTCGCCATCTCGGCATCAACCGGTGGCGATGGCTACCGCGTTGCCGCCGCTGACGGCGGTATCTTCGCCTTCGGTAATGCCACCTTCGACGGCTCCCTGGGCGGTCAACCGCCTCCCGGCACCTCGGTGGTCGCCATGGCTACCGACCCGGCGACCGGGGGCTACTGGTTGGCCGCCAAGGACGGGCAGACCTTCGGTTTCGACGCCCCGGTCCAGCAACCGTCGACGTCGGCCGTCCTGCCTGGCGCCACTGCGCCTCCTGCCACTACGGAATGTTGGCTGCCCGTCGTCGGGTACGCCGACGGGACGGCCGGCCCGCTGGACTGCGCTGGGAGCGGCGTCAACGCGCTGGCGTGGGTGTGGTACCAGCCGCTCGACCCGCAGCTCTTCGGCCTCGGACCGAGTGCCACACGCTCTGCCGTCGTCGCTGCGATGTGCCAGGGACTGCCAACCACCTCCTACCCCATCGAAGAGGAAGCGGTGTTGGTGGCCGGGGGCTACTACGGCTGGACGTTCGC
>DAHVAJ010000013.1 GCA_027314705.1 Acidimicrobiaceae bacterium | reverse complement strand
GCGGTCCACCCCGGCGCGGGCGTAGACCGCGGTACCGTGGTGGGCGGCCAGCGCCGCGGCGATGTCGTCCTGGGTGGACAGCGGGTTGGAGGCGGCCAGGCTGACCGCCGCACCGCCCGCGCGCAGCAGCCGGACCATCGTCGCGGTCTCGGCCGTGACGTGCAGGCAGGCGGCGATCCGCAGCCCCTCGAACGGCCTGGTGCCGGCGAAGCGCGCCATGAGGCCGGCCATGAGCGGCATGGCGCGTTCGGCGTAGCGGATGCGGACGTCACCGTCGGGCGCCAGGCCCGGGTCGGCGACGTCGCGATCCGGCTGACGGTCAGTAACGGTACTGCTCCGGCTTGTACGGGCCGTCCACCGCGACCCCGATGTAGTCGGCCTGATCCTTGGTCAGCGTGGTGAGCCGGACGCCCAGCGCGTCCAGGTGCAGCCGGGCCACCTTCTCGTCCAGGTGCTTGGGCAGCACGTGCACCGCGGTCGGGTACTGGTCGGGCTTGGTGAACAGTTCGACCTGGGCGATGACCTGGTTGGTGAAGCTGTTGGACATCACGAAGCTCGGGTGCCCGGTGGCGTTGCCCAGGTTCAGCAGCCGGCCCTCGGACAGCACGATGATCGCGTGCCCGTCCGGGAAGCGCCACTCGTCGACCTGCGGCTTGATGTTGATCCGGTGTACGCCGGGCAGCCTGGCCAGCCCGGCCATGTCGATCTCGTTGTCGAAGTGACCGATGTTGCCCACGATGGCCTGGTGCTTCATGCGGGCCATGTGCTCGGCCCGGATCACGTCTTTGTTGCCGGTGGTGGTGACGAAGACGTCGGCCGTCTCGACGACGTCCTCCAGGGTGGCCACCTGGTAGCCCTCCATGGCCGCCTGCAGCGCGCAGATGGGGTCGATCTCGGTGACCACCACCCGGGCGCCCTGGCCCCGCAACGAGTCGGCGCATCCCTTGCCCACGTCGCCGAAGCCGCAGATCACGGCCACCTTGCCGCCGAGGAGGACGTCGGTGGCTCGGTTGATACCGTCGACGAGCGAGTGGCGGCAGCCGTACTTGTTGTCGAACTTGGACTTGGTCACCGCGTCGTTCACGTTGATGGCCGGGAAGAGCAGCTCGCCGCGCTGCTGCATCTCGATGAGGCGATGCACGCCGGTCGTCGTCTCCTCCGACACGCCCCTGAGGCCCATGGACAGGGCCGTCCACCGGGCCGGGTCCTCGGCCAGACTTCGGGCCAGCAGGTCCAGGACCACGGCGAACTCCTCGGAGTCGGCGGTGGTCGGGTCGGGCACCGCGCCCGCCTTCTCGAACTCGACACCCTTGTGGACGAGGAGGGTGGCGTCCCCGCCGTCGTCGAGGATCATCGTCGGGCCCTCGTCCGGCCACAGCAGCGCCTGCTCCGTGCACCACCAGTACTCCTCGAGCGTCTCGCCCTTCCATGCGAAGACGGGCACGCCGTGCGGGTCGTCGGCCGTGCCGTCGGGGCCCACGACGACGGCCGCCGCGGCGTGGTCCTGCGTCGAGAAGATGTTGCAGCTGGCCCACCGCACCTCGGCACCGAGCGCGGTGAGGGTCTCGATGAGCACGGCGGTCTGGATGGTCATGTGCAGGGACCCGGTGATGCGAGCGCCCTGCAGGGGCCGGGAGGCCGAGAACTCGGCACGCATGGCCATGAGGCCCGGCATCTCGTGCTCGGCGAGCACGATCTCGCGGCGGCCGAAGTCGGCCAGCGAGAGGTCGGCCACCCGGTGGCCGGGACGCCCTGTGGCGCTGACTGCCTGCTTCGGGGACATGGAGGCTCCTTCGTCGTCCGGCCGGGCGGAGGCCGGTGGCGGTCGGCGCCCCCGTCGGTCCGGCGCCCGCGTCCTGGCCCGTGGGCACCCGAGCCCGGGCCCCGGGACGCGTGTCGCATCCTAGTCGGCCGGCCGGTTTCCCCTTCCCGTTCCCGGACCGGCCGGGCACGACCGG
Organism: Acidimicrobiaceae bacterium; assembly: GCA_027314705.1. Taxonomy (GTDB): domain Bacteria; phylum Actinomycetota; class Acidimicrobiia; order Acidimicrobiales; family RAAP-2; genus Bog-756. Next base: position 15,507 of record DAHVAJ010000013.1, on the reverse strand, counting down.
TGGCCGGCACCCCGGGGTCACGGGCCGGCCCTGCTACGCTCCCCGCGATCGTCGACCGGGCCTCGGGGCGGGGAGGCGGCGGCGGGAAAGGGAGGGACCGTGACCATCACCAGGAACCGGCCGGTGCGCCTGCCGAGTCGGCGGGCGGCCGTGCTGCTCGCCACCACGCTGCTCGGGGGCGGTGTGCTCACCGCCTGCAGCTCCTCCTCGACGGCGCCGCCGGCCACCACTACCGGCCACGTCCTGCTGGTGGGCTCCTTCCACGGGCACGCCGGCCAGTACACGACCATCCAGGCGGCCGTGAACGCGGCCAAGCCCGGCGACTGGATCCTGGTCGCCCCCGGCGACTACCACGAGACGGCCGACACCTCGGGCCTGCCGACCGACCCGGCGCACGGCGACATGGGCGCGGTCATGATCTCCACCTCCGACATCCACCTGCGGGGCATGGACCGCAACTCGGTCATCGTCGACGGTACGAAGGCCGGATCGAGCCCGTGCAGCTCGGCCCCGGCGGCCCAGACCTACGGAGCGGTCGGTTCCGACGGAAAGCCGGTCGGTCGCAACGGCATCGTCGTCTGGAAGGCGGACAACGTCACCGTGGACAACCTGACCGCCTGCAACTTCCTCGCCGGTTCGGGTGCCGCCGGCAATCAGATCTGGTGGAACGGGGGTGCCGATTCGGCCAAGATCGGCCTCCACGGCTACAGCGGGAGCTACCTCACGGCCACCTCCACGTACTTCGGCAGCGAGTCCACGGCCGCCACCTACGGGATCTTCTCGTCCAACGCGGCCGGCCCGGCGACCTGGAACCAGCTCTACGCGTCCAACCTCAACGACTCGGGCATGTACGTCGGTGCCTGCCTGCAGGTGTGCGGCATCACCATCAACCACGCCTGGATGGAGTACAGCGCGCTCGGGTACTCGGGGACGAACTCGGGCGGCTCGATCGTGGTCGAGAACTCGCAGTTCGACAACAACAAGGACGGGTTCGACACCAATACCCAGATCAACGGCGACCCGCCGGCCCCGCAGAACGGGGCCTGCCCGGGCAACGGGATCAGTCCCATCACGCACACCCACTCCTGCTGGGTCTTCCTCCACAACTACGTGCACGACAACAACAACCCGAACGTCCCGAAGGCGGGCACGGCCAGCCAGGGCCCGGTGGGCACGGGCATGACCCTCTCGGGGGGCCGGAACGACACGGTGATGGACAACACCTTCGCCAACAACGGGGCATGGGGATTCCTCATGGTTCCCTACCCGGATTCGAACCCGCCCGAGTACAACCAGTCGTGCAGTGGAACGGGTGGGGTCGAGACGACCGGGTTCGGGTGTGTCTACGATCCGATGAACAACGCCCTCCTGCACAACACGTTCAGCCACAACGGCTTCTTCGGAAATCCGTCCAACGGCGACTTCGGGCAGATCACGCTGTACGGCAACCAGCCGTCGAATTGCTACGTGGGCAACACCGCCCCGAACGGCTCGACGCCGGCCGACCTCCAGCAGACCCAGCCCAAGTGCGGGGTCACCACCACCGCGGCCAACACCGGAGGGGCCCTCCTCGCCCAGGTGCTGTGCGACACCGGCAACGCCCCGTGCGGCGCCGGCATGGTCTACCCGCAGCCGACCGCCGTGGTCATGCACCCGCTTCCGAAGGGCCTCCCCACCATGCCGGACCCGTGCAGCGGGGTGCCCGCCAACGCCTGGTGCTCGGGTGGCAAGCCCGTCTGAGCCCGGGCCGGGCCTTCAGGGGGCGCTCAACAGCACACCCGGTCCGGCACCGGCCGAGGACTGGCCGACCTCGAGGAGGTAGGTCCCGGGCACGGTGGCCGGGTTGGGTCCCGCCTGGTCCATGAAGGCCGACGTCGGCACCGGGAGTGTGACGGTGGTGCTCGCGTGCGGGGCGAGGCGAACCGTGGAGAAGGCCACCAGCTGCCCCGGCGGCTCACCGGCGGCCGGCGGGAACGTGAGGTAGGCCTGGGGGACGGCGGTCCCGGCCCGGTTCCCGACGTTGGCCACCCGGACGGTGGCGGCCACGCCCGAGGTCGTACGGGTGACGCGCAGCCCCCCGACGGTGAACCGGGTGTAGGCGAGCCCGAAGCCGAAGGGGAAGAGCGGGGCGGTGCCTGTGACGTGGTTGTAGCGGTACCCGACGGCGAGCCCTTCCGAGTAGGTCGAGGTGAGATTGATCCCCGGCCACTGGGAGATTGTGTTGATCGCGCTCTGGGCGGTGGAGACCGGGAAGGTGACCGGCAGGCGGCCCGACGGGTCGACGGCTCCGAACAGGAGCGCCGCCGCCGCCGCCCCGTCCTGTTCGCCCGGGTACCAGGCCTCGAGGACGGCGGCCACCCGGTCGAGCCACGGCATGAAGACCGGGCCCGAGGTGTTGAGCACCACCACCGTACGGGGGTTGGCGGCGGCCACGGCGTCGATGAGGATGTTCTCGTCGCCGGGCAGGGACAGCGACGGCTTGTCGAAGGCTTCGGACGAGTAGTCGCCGGCGAAGACCACGGCCACGCGGGCCGAGCGGGCCGCGGCCACGGCCCGGGCGATGTACCCGCTGTCGTACTGCCAACCCAGGCTCAGCGAGCTCGGTGAGGTGCGGGTCTCTCCGGACGGGGTGGTGGTGCTGAGGGGTGTCCAGTCGAGGACCAGGCGGTAGGGGTGGCCGCCGGTCAGCTCGACCGCCTGGGACCATCGGCCGGTGGCGTGCTGGAGGGGGTCGGAGACGGCGGTCCGGCCGTCGATCGTCAGGGTGGCGGCGCCGGCGCCGTCCAGCGAGAGGGTGTACAGGCCGGTCCGCGGCGGGGTGAGCGTTCCGGACCACCGGGCCGAGGCGTCCGACCACCCGGCGGGCAGGACGATCTGGGAGCGGTCGAGGTCGGAGCCGGCGGTCACCGGGCCCCGAGCGGTGATGGGTCGGAGGGGGCGCCCGGGCAGCACCGGTGCCACCGGGCCGGGAAGGAGGGGGCCGGGCTCGGCGTGGGCACGCAGCGAGGTCTCGATGGTGGGCTCGACCAGGGAGATCGACGTCGGCCCGGACTCGGCGTCGCTCTCGGTGAGGGTGAGCGAGAGGCCGTGGCCGATGCCGGAGTCGGGGGTCAGGTACCGGTCGGGCACCGGCCGGAGCGGCCCGGTGCTGCTGCCGCCGTCGGCCGCCACCACCCGCACGTGCGGGCCGGCCCGCGCGGTGATGGCGGCGAGCGGGGTCGACACGAACGGAGCGACCACCTCGGCGCTCCCGCGTCCGGTGGTCACCGGCACCGAGGAGGCGTCGGCGCCGATCACGGCCACCGACCGGAGCGAACCCGTCGAGAGCGGCAGGACGCCACCGGCATTCTTGAGCAGGACGGCCGACCGCTCGGCCGTGACCAGGGCGACAGCGGCGTGGTCGGGCGAGTCCACCACCGAACCGGGCGAGCCCAGCGGTGGGCGCCCGATGAGGTGCCAGGCGAACATCTGGGTGAGCACCCGGCGGACGGCGGCGTCGACCACGGACATGGGAAGGCTCCCGGTCCGCCACAGCGCCGTGAGGGTGGGCACCGAGAGCGGCTTGATGAGGTCGACCCCGGCGGTGAGGGCGGCCACCGGGTCGTGGACGGCGCCGAGGTCGGAACGGACGAACCCGGTGAACCCCCACTGGTGGAGCTGGGCCACGAGCGCCGGGTCCTGGCACTGGTAGACGCCGTTGAGCTGCGGGTAGGCGCACATGACCGAGGCCACGTGTCCCTGGCGTACGGCCGCTTCGAACGGGGGGAGGTAGATCTCCCGCAGCGTCCGGGCCGACACCACGGCGTTGAGACTGCCCCGGTCGGTCTCCTGGGAGTAGGCCACCAAGTGCTTGGCCTGGGCCATCACGCCCTGGGACTGGATGCCGCGGATGTCGGCCACCGCCATGGTGGCGGCCAGCAGGGGGTCCTCCCCGAATCCCTCGAAGGCCCGGCCGCTCTCGGGGACCCGTAGGACGTTGAGGGTCGGTCCCTGGACGACGTCGAATCCCTGGCCGGCCGCTTCCTGGCCCTGGACGTCGCCGTACCGCCGGGCCAGGGAGGGGTCGAAGGTGGCGGCCAGGGCCAGCGGGTCGGGCAGCTGGGTGACGTGGACGGCGCCGTAGGCCACGCCCTGAGGGCCGTCCTGGAGGGTGAGCGAAGGGATGCAGAGCCGGGGGACGCCGGCGTCGGCGTTCTCGTAGGGTCCGACCGCCTGCAGGGTGATCTCCCCGAACTTCTCCTTCGGGCGCATGCGGGCCACCACCGCCGCGGCCAGTGCGGCGGGGGGCTCGCGCCGGTCCATCGCCGTCTCGAGCCAGGGGCAGTGGGCGACGTCGCTGGCCAGGGCGAGGGGGAGGTGGGCGGGTCCGGCCTGGGGCGGCATCGCCGACGGCCCGGCCGCCAGCGGCACGACGAGGGCGGCGACGAGGACGGTGACGGCGACGACGAGGGTGAACGGCCGGCCGGCGCCTGGCCGGCGCGGGACCCGTCGGTCTGCTGGGAGGGCGGTGGGGATGTGCACGAGGACGACCGGTGGGCCAACCTAGTCACCGGGAGCCGTCGCCCCCGGTCAGGACAAACTTGACCGTTTTGGTCGTGTTTGGGAGGATGGCCGCCCCGCCACCGGCCCGTCGCCGCGCGCCCCGGGCCGGGCGCGGCGTCCCTCGGTGCGGGAGGCGGTCCGGGAAGCGGGCCAGGACAAGCCAGGACAAGGAGAGGCCATGGCCGAGTGGGGTTTCGAGACGCGCCAGATCCACGCCGGGGCAGTGCCCGACCCGACGACGGGAGCGCGGGCCGTGCCGATCTACCAGACCACCAGCTACACGTTCCGGGACACCGCCCACGCCGCCGCGCTCTTCGGCCTCTCCGAGCTGGGCAACATCTACACACGCATCATGAACCCGACGCAGGCCGTCTTCGAAGAGCGCGTCGCCGCCCTCGAGGGCGGCGTCGCCGCGCTGGCCGTGGCCAGCGGCCAGGCGGCCGAGGCGATCGCCCTCCTCAACCTGGCCGAGAACGGCGGCCACGTGGTGTCGTCCGCCTCCCTCTACGGCGGCACCTACAACCTCTTCCATTACACGCTGCCCAAGCTCGGGGTCGAGGTGACCTTCATCGACGACCCCGACGATCTCGCCGTCTGGCGGTCCGCCGTGCGGCCCACCACGAAGGCCTTCTACGCCGAGACGCTGGGGAACCCCAAAGGTGACGTGCTCGACATCTCCGGCGTCTCCGCCCTCGCCCATGATCACGGCGTCCCGCTGGTCGTCGACAACACCCTGGCCAGCCCCTACCTCTGCCAGCCGCTGCGACACGGGGCCGACATCGTCGTCCACTCGGCCACCAAGTTCCTGGGCGGCCACGGCACGTCGATCGGCGGGGTCATCGTCGACGGCGGCACGTTCGACTACGAGGGCAGCGGCCGGTTTCCCGGTTTCACCGAGCCAGACCCGAGTTACCACGGCCTCGTCTTCGGCGAGTTGCCCGAGGCGCTCTTCCCGGCCCGATTCGTCCTGAAGGCCCGCCTCCAGTACCTGCGGGACATCGGCGCGGCCGTCTCGCCCTTCAACGCGTTCCTCTTCCTCCAGGGGGTGGAGACCCTCAGCCTCCGCATGGAGCGCCACGTGCGGAACGCGCAGGCCGTGGCCGAGTGGCTGGAGGCCCGCCCGCAGGTGGCCTGGGTCGCCTACCCGGGTCTGGCCTCGAGCCCGTGGCACGAGCGTCAACAGCGCTACCTGCCCAACGGGGGCGGCGCCATCCTGGCCTTCGGCATCGAGGGTGGTGCCGAGGCCGGCCGGCGGTTCATCGAGGGACTCGAGCTCTTCAGCCACCTGGCCAACGTCGGCGACGTCCGGAGCCTGGCCATCCACCCGGCCTCGACCACCCACTCGCAGTTGACCGAGGCCGAGCAGCTGACCGCCGGCGTCACCCCGGACCTCGTGCGACTGTGCATCGGTCTCGAGTCGCTCGAGGACATCCTCGCCGACCTCGAGACCGGCTTCGGCGCCGCCGACGGGGCGTGACCGACCCGGAACCGGCACTCTACTGGCGGCCCGGCGACGAACCCGGGAGGCGCCGGTTCGCCACCCTGGTGACCGGGGGCCTGCCGCTCGAAGCCGGGGGCGTCCTGCCCGAGGTCACCGTCGCCTACGAGACGTGGGGCACCCTGGCCGAGGACCGGTCCAACGCGGTGCTCGTGCTCCACGCACTGACCGGCGACTCCCACGTGGCCGGCCCGGCCGGCCCCGGACACCCCACCCCCGGGTGGTGGGACCCGCTGGTCGGTCCGGGTGCGCCGCTCGACACCGACCGCTGGTTCCTGGTCTGCCCGAACGTGCTCGGCGGGTGTCAGGGAACGACCGGCCCGTCCTCGATGGCACCGGACGGAGCGCCGTGGGGCGGGCGGTTTCCGCCCCTCACCATCCGCGACCAGGTGGCCGCGGAGGTCGCACTCAGCGACCACCTCGGCATCGACCGGTGGGCGGGGGTGGTCGGGGGCTCGATGGGCGGCATGCGCGTCCTCGAATGGTGCGTCAGCCAGCCGGACCGGGTGGCGCGGGCCGCCGTCCTGGCCGTGGGGGCGGCAGCCAGCGCCGACGAGATCGCCCTGTGCTCCCTCCAGTGCCGGGCCATCCGCCTCGATCCGTCCTTCGCCGGTGGGGCCTACTACGGCACCGGCGCGAGTCCCACCGCCGGTATGGCCCTGGCCCGGGGCATCGGCCAGGTCAGCTACCGCACCGGCGAAGAGTTCAGCGAGCGGTTCGGGCGCAAGCCCCAAGGGGACGAGGACCCCCTGCGCGGCGGCCGCTTCGCCGTCGAGTCCTACCTCGTCCATCAGGGGGCGAAGCTGGCCCGGCGCTTCGACCCCAACTCGTACCTGGTCCTGAGCGAGGCGATGAACCGCCACGACGTGGGCCGGGGCCGGGGCGGCGTGGACGCAGCACTCGCCCGGGTCACCGCCGAGGTCCACGTGGCCGGCATCGACTCGGACCGGCTGTACCCGCTCGACCTCCAGCGGAGAGTCTCCGATCGCCTGCCCGGTGGCCATGGCCTGACCGTGGTGTCCTCCGAGTTCGGCCACGACGGATTCCTGCTCGAGATCGAGCAGGTCGGCGCCGTCCTGCGCCGGTCCCTCGGCGACTGACGCGCTGCCGACGGGTGGCTCAGCCCCGTGCGGCGGTGAGGGTCACGGGCAGCGAGTCGATGGCGTGGACGAGGGCGTGCGGGACGTACTCGGGAGCGGCACCCGGGGCCACGGCCGCGTCGGGGAAGCGCCGGACCAGCTCCTCGAAGAGCACCCGGATCTCGAGGCGGGCAAGATTGCTGCCCATGCAGACATGGGGGCCGACTCCGAAGGCCAGGTGCGGGTTGGGGTCCCGGCCCAGGCGGAGCGCGTCGGGGGCATCGAAGACGGCTGCGTCGCGGTTGGCCGACTGGTAGAGCATGAGTACCTTCTCCCCTTCGGCGATGCGCTGGCCGGCGAGCTCGGTGTCCTGGGTGGCGGTGCGCGAGAAACTGATGACCGGGCTCACGTACCGGCAGATCTCGTCGGCCATGGTGGCGAAGGTCTCGGGACGGGTGCGCAGGAGGGCCCACTGGTCGGGGAAGCGGCTCAGTGCGGCCATGCCGCCGGAGATGGCATTGCGGGTCGTCTCGTTGCCGGCCACGAGCAGCACCACGAGGAACATGGTCAGTTCGTCCTCGGCCAGCTCGTCGCTCGACTCGAGGACGCCGTCCTCGTCGGCCCCCACCAGCACGCTCACCGCGTCGTCGGGGACGGGTGCCCCCGTGCGGATCGCGTGCCGGCGCTCGTCGACCAGCGCGCTCAGGTAGGCCACGTACTCTCCGAAGGCGGCCCCGGCGTCGGCGGCCGCAGGGTCGTCGGGTTCGGAACGTCCCTCGCCCCCCATCATCCGGTCCGACCAGTGACCGAGCTGCACGCGGTCCTCGGTGGGCAGGCCCATGAGCTCGGCGATCACGACGAGCGGGACGGGCACGGCCACGTCCTGGACGAAGTCGCACGCCGACCGGCCCTCGAGGCGGTCGAGGACCTCGGTGACGACCTGACGGACCCGCGGCTCCATGGCCCGGATCATCCGGGGGGTGAAGCCCCTGTTGAGAAGGCGCCGCTGGCGGACGTGGCGCTCGCCGTCGAGGCCGATGAGGGAGAGCATGGCCCCCTCGTTGGGGCGGACGCCCTGGCCGGAGCAGAAGAGATCAGCGTGCAGGGAGACGTAGGCGACGTCGGCGTGGCGCGAGGCCACCCAGATGCCGTTGGGCTCGTCCCAGAAGAGGGGGCGGTGCTCCCGCATCCAGGTGTAGGCGGGGTGCGGATCTCGGTAGAAGTCCCGGTCGAGGACGTCGAACTCGCAGGTCGGACGGGACGTCGTGGACGACATGGCGACCCTCCTCCTCTCCGGCGCCCCGGGGCACCCGCAGCGGGCTGGACCCTGTGATCGGGGGACGGCGCCCCCCCGGGTCGTGACGTGCCCCACGGTATAAGAGAACACGTTCCACTTTTAGGGTCTTTCGGCCCTAGTTGTCCCGACTGCCGTTTCCTACCGTCGGACCCACCGGCACCGCCGCCGGGGAGGACGAAAGGAGCGCCCATGGCACGGTCCTTCCCCCTGATCGTGTCGGTCGACGACCACGTGATCGAACCGCCCCACGTGTGGCAGCGCTACCTGCCCGAGCGGCACCGGGCCGAGGGGCCCCGGGTCGAGCGCTCGGGCGTGGCCCGCATGGGCAACGTCGGCGGCGTCTACTCCTGGGAGGAGGACCCGCAGGCCACACCGTGCGACTTCTGGGTCTTCGCCGGCTCCCGCTACCCGATGACCCGGGTGATGGCCGCGGCCGGTCTGCCCCGTGAGGACGTCACCGTCTCGCCCGTCACCTTCGAAGAGATGCGACCGGGCTGCTATGACCCGACCGCCCGCCTGGCCGACATGGACAGAGCCGGCATCGAAGCCTCGCTCAACTTCCCGACCTTCCCGCGCTTCGCCGGCCAGGCATTCTCCGAAGTGGCCGACCGGGACCTCGGCCTGGCCTGCATCCGCGCCTACAACGACTGGATGGTCGAGGAGTGGTGCGCCGATCCGCGGCTCGTCCCCATCTGCCTCGTCCCGTTCTGGGACCCGGACCTGGCCGCAGCAGAGATCCGCCGCAACGCGACCCGGGGCGTGCGGGCCGTCACCTTCTCCGAGATCCCGGCCTATCTGGGATGGCCCTCCGTCCACGACAAGGACCGCTACTGGGACCCGCTCCTGGCCGCCTGCGCGTCCACGGGCACCGTCGTGTGCATGCACATCGGCTCGGGCTCGAAGATGCCCTCGACCTCGGCCGACGCCCCGCCGGCGGTGCAGTCCACGGCGACGTTCACCAATTGCATGCTCTCGATGTGCGACTGGCTGTTCTCCGGCATCCTCGAGCGCTTCCCTGAGCTGCGGCTGGCCTACAGCGAGGGTCAGATCGGGTGGATCCCCTACATCCTCGAACGGGCCGACCACATCTGGGAGACCAACCGGGCCTGGGCCGGGGTCGAGGACCTGGTCCACGAGCGGCCCTCGGAGACCTTCGCCGGCCAGATCTACGGTTGCTTCTTCTCCGACCACTTCGGCCTGCAGAACCTCCGCGACATCGGCGAGGACAACGTGCTCTTCGAGTGCGACTACCCGCACGCCGACTCGACCTGGCCCGACACCCGCCAGGTGGCCGAGGAGTTGACCCACGGGCTCGAGGCGGGCGTGGTGGAGAAGCTCATGCGGGGCAACGCCATCCGCCTCTTCGGCCTCGACGAGCGCCTGGCATCGGCGGTTCCGGCCGTCACCACCGCCTGAGCCGGTGGACGCACCCGTCGCCCGGTGCCGACCGAGCGACCGAGAGAGACAGAGAGCGAGGACGCCATGGAATTCGGGATCTTCCTCCAGGGGTACCTGCCCGGCCCGCAGGCCCACGACACGGATGCCGAGCACCGGGCCCTGACCAGGGAGCTGGAGTTGGCCCAGGCGGCCGACCGGAACAACTTCAAATACGTCTGGCTCACCGAGCACCACGGGTTGACCGAGTACTCCCACCTGGCCGCCAACGAGGTGCATGCCGGCTTCCTGGCCGGCACCACCCGGCGCATCCACATCGGCGCCGGCATCTTCAACATCTCCCCACGGGTCAACCATCCCGTGAAGACGGCCGAGAAGGTCGCCTCTCTCGACCACCTCACCAACCGGCGCTTCGAGTTCGGGACCGGGCGCGGCGCGGGCAGCCACGAGGTCGGGACGCTCAACATCCACGACAAGGAGTCGACCCGGGCCGACTACGACGACGTGATCCGGGAGATCGTCCGGATGTGGGAACAGAAGGACTACACGTACCACGGGACGCACTGGGACATGGACGTTCCCCATAACGTCCTGCCCAAACCCTGGGGACCGGGCCACCCGCCGTTCTGGCTGGCCGTGGGCTCGCCGGCCACGTGGGAGAAGGCCGGGCGGCTCGGCCAGGGTGCGCTCGGCTTCACCTTCTCGTCCGTCCACGACGTCGCCCCGTGGATTGAGTCCTACAAGCGAGGCATCGAGGAGTGCACCGACCCGGTGGGCGAGTTCGTCAACGACAACGTGATGATCACCACGGCGGTCCGCTGCACGTCAGACCGAGCGGTCGCCCGCGGACAGGCGTGCCGGACCGGCAACGGGTACCTGCCGTCGATGGTCGCCCTCTACCACGACACCATGCCGCAGCGTCCGGGGGCCGTCCGCTGGCCCGACCCGCCCCGCCCCCCGAGGGAGGACCAGCTCGATACCCTCATCTCCGGGGGGTACCTCCTGTGCGGCACTCCCGAGGAGATCTGCGAACAGCTCCGACCCTTCGTCGACTACGGGGTGGACCAGGTCTGCTTCGGCCTGCCGGGCGACGCCACGTCCTACGAGGAGGCGCTCGAGGTGATCGAGGTCTTCGGTCAGAAGGTCATCCCCGAGTTCGACAAGGACCCGGAGGTCTCGACCGACCGGTTCCGGGCCGGGGCGCGGCGCAAGTTCCCCGAGTTCAACCGACCGCCGCTGGCCGTTCCCACCCTGCTGAACGCCGGCCCCTGACGGAAGGGGGGCACGCCGGGCGGTGGCCCCCGGACGCGCCGCACCGGACCGCCCTGTCCGAGGGAGGCCCGGTGCGTCAGGCACGGCGCGCTGCGGTTCAGGTCGTCGCCTTCGACACCCTGCGGTAGTGGATCACGCCGAGGATGGTGAGCACCAGCATGATGCCGGCCAGGATCCAACTCACGATGGCCGCGATCGAGGCGATCATCCCGAAGACCGAGAAGGCGTAGGCGGTGAGCAGCAGGCCCCGGAGCGTCTCGCCCTGGAACAGCGTGGCCTGCTGCGCCTTGAGGGTGGCGTTGTTCTCGTCCGTCTGGAGGGCGGTGCTCACCTCGGCGTAGGTCTTCCCGTTGGCCACCTCGCTCAAGTGGACGGCGATGAAGTGGTCGGCGTACGCCTTGGCCTGCGCGCCGGTGGTGAGTGGCTGCCCGGCGTACTGGTTGAGGTAGGGCCCGATCTCCGAGCTGGCCAACGCCGTGCTTCCGGCCGGCGGGAAGACGATCTTCTGCTGGGCCAGCTGATCGTGGACGTTGCTGTTGGCGTAGCTGGCGGCGAGCGTGAGGAAGATCCCGGCGGCGACCAGCACCGCCGTCAAGACGGCACCGCCCGCCGTGAGGATCCAGTCCAGCGTCTTGCGTTCCATGACGACCTCCTGTTCCGAGGCCAGGGCTTCAGTTGTCCTGACGTCTCCATGGTCGGCCCCACCACCGCCGGTCAACAGGGGAGAAGGTCCTGGCCCGCGGGGCAGAAGGTCCCGATTGGCCCGTGAAAGAGGTAGTTCGCCGCACGGAACGGCAGGCCCGGGACCTCGTCGGCCGGGTCGAGGAGCGGGCGGCCTCCGCTGCCATGCCCGCGGTGGCACCGACCACGTTCCGCGACGTGCCCGGGACCCGACCGTGCGCCGAGCACTTGGGATTCGCCGCCTTCTTCGAGGAGGCGGCGGGACCCTGGCGCCGCGTGCCCTCCGGGCCACCGAGGGAGCCCGTGGACTCGACCCCGCCACTCGTGTCGGCACGCGCCCACGGGTGCACCCGGCGTGGGGCGGGCGAGGGCTCGTCCGCTGCGAGGTGGTGCGCACGGGCCAGTCGGACGGCCGCCCCGGCCGAGCCGTCTCGGGCGGGTGCTCCTCCCGGTGCCGAGTTCCGCCCGGGGCGGGAACCGGAACCGGAGCATCACAATGTCCCGTGCCCCTGTCAGGAGGCCGGGAGCCGGGCGGGTGCGGCTCGGCCGCAGCCAGCGCCGACGTCGTGTCCGGGATCCGGTCACGCACGTCGAGCGGCTACTCGGGCGGCGACACCTCGTCGTGCACGTTGCCGGTCCACTGGGTCCCGTCCCACCAGCGCAGCGCTGCCTGCTTCCAGGGATCCGGGTACCAGCCGGCGCTCACCGTCGCCACGGGCTCTGCCGGCGCTGGATCCGGCGGCGGTGGGTCGGCCGCTGACGGAGGGCCGGACCCGACGGCCGAGGGCCCGGGGCGCCGGTCGGCGGGTTGGGGCGGACGGTGCCTGTCCAACTCGTCCAGTTCCTTCCGTAGGTCGGCCACGAATGCATCGACCGTCCCCCGAAAGTGGGCGAGAGCGAGGTCACAGCGGAAGTCGAACGTCCCGGAGACCTCCGGTCCGTAGTGGACGGTCGTCGGCTTCTGGCGGTTGGAGACCGAGAACGTCGTCGATCCCGCTGCATCGTCGTGCTCCAGACCGATCAACTTGGCGAAGGCGCACTCCCGGGTCTGGTTGCCGCCCTGGAAGATCACCCGCTGGTTCGTGACGAAGACCGTCCCTGTGTCGATCGCCGTCGGGGTCGGGGCACCCTGGACGAAGTGTCCCTTGTTCGCCCCGACGCGGTAACGGACGCTGCGGCCCCCGATGGTGGCGACGGGGATCGAGACGCCGTGCGAACTCCCCTGGTAACGGCCGGGTCCCCTGCGCTCCTCGATGAGCCCGGCCCCGGCCACCTGGCAGAAGACGGCCTCACCCGGTTTGAGCAGGATGTTCTCCGCCCCGGTGCCCTCGAAGTGCTCGGCCACGTCGATCAAGTGGACGTGGGCGTCCCGCTCGACCTGCCACGTGGACAGGGCCTTGTGGTACTCCTTGGCCGCCTTCTTGGCCCGGTGTTCGTCGAGCACGTCGCCTCCCGCATCTGGATCCTTCCGCCGACCAGCGCACGTCCACGCGTGCGACCCGGCGGGCGACCCATAGCTTCCCAGGGAAACGACGTCACGGGCAGCCGTGCGCCCGGGTCCGAGGACGGCTCCGACCTGCTCCACGACACAGCCGTTCCTGGCACCATCCTGACGTGGGAGAACGCGCCCACGTGCGACGCGATGGCACATGAAGGTCGGTATGCGTGAACTCCGCACTCAGACGAGCCAGGTCATCGATGCCGTGCGGGCCGGCGAGCGGGTGGTCCTGACCGTGCACGGCGAGGCAGTCGCCGACATCGTTCCCCACGGTCAACGGGCTCGCTGGCTTCCCGGCGATCACCTGTGGAGGGAACTCGCCGACCGAGTGGCCGACCCGGCGCTTCGTGATGATCTCGACCGCCTCGCCGGACAGACCCTGGACGTGCTTTGAGCGAGCCGGCCGGTCTCCTCGACACCTCGGTGTTCATCGCCCGAGCGGTCGACCGACCGCTCGGCGAGCTGCCTTCCCGGGTGACGGCCTCCGTGGTCACCATCGGCGAGCTCGAACTCGGAGTGCTCAGCGCCGCCGATGCGGCCTCCCGGACTCGCCGGGGTGACACCCTGGCGCTCGCCAAGACGGTGGAGCCTGTCCCGATCGGCGAGTCGATCATGGGGGCGTGGGACCGGCTCGTGGTCGATTGCCGTACCGCCGGTGTCCAGCGGACGGTCGAGCTCTTCGACGCGCTGATCGCCGCGACTGCGGTCGACCTCGGCTTGCCGGTGGTGGCCCAGCACGACGACTACGACCAGATGGCGAGCGCGCACCGAGCACTTCACGGCGGCAAGGTGCAACAAGCCGATGCCAGGATGGAGCTGGCAACTCGATGCCACGATCGTTGGCACCAAGCCGCGGGTATGGCGCCGGGTTCTCACACCGGGGGTCGCCACGCTCCTTCGCCTTCACGGGGTGCTGCAAGCGGCCTTCGGCTGGTGGGATTCCCACCTGCACGAGTTCGAAATCGACGGTGTCCGCTGCGGCACCGACGACACATAGGCGCTCGCTGGTCCTCACCACTTGGCTCCTCGAGGGTCGAGTTCGGTCGTCGCCTCGGCGAAGTGGACCTGCATCTTCTTCTGCAGGGCCGCAAGCATTCCGCGCAGCGGAAACTCGGACTCCGATGTGCCTTCGTCGAGCGAAGGTGGCGGTCATTCCGATGCTCGGCCTCGAAGCCCATGACGCGACAAGCGGTTGATCTGCTCCTCGTGGTGGGGAAGACGATCTCCTATTCAAACGTTCCTGAGCTGCGAGAACGGCTGGCACTGGTGCGAGTGGGCGCTCATCGCCGGGGAACCTCCTCTGCGTGACGGGACATCGGCGAACTGGCCAGCCCGCACGCCGACGAGAAGGTCCCACCGCGGTTACGTTGGCAGCGGCGAAGCGCGTCGCGTCGGTGCCGGGAGGACTTGGACTCGCCAACGACTCGGCATCTCCGACGCTCCAAACCCCCGCGGTGCCGCCCAAGTACCACGACTGCTCGACGGCGGTGGTCCGGAGTCAGAAGCTCCCCAGGTCAGTTCCGTCAACGTGCCCATGTCGGGAGCGTCAGCAGGAAGACTGCAGCACCTGGAGCGAGCTGACGCTCTGCGCGAACGTCCAGCCGTAGTAGCCCCCGGCCACCAACACCGCTTCCTCTTCGATGGGGTAGGAGGTGGTTGGCAGTCCCTGGCACATCGCAGCGACGACGGCAGAGCGTGTGGCACTCGGTCCGAGGCCGAAGAGCTGCGGATTGAGCGGCTGGTACCACACCCACGCCAGCACGTTGACGCCGCTCCCAGCGCAGTCCAGCGGGCCGGCTGTCCCGTCGGCGTACCCGACGACGGGCAGCCAACACTCCGTGGTGGCAGGAGGTGCAGTGGCGCCAGGCAGGACGGCCGACGTCGACGGTTGCTGGACCGGGGCGTCGAAACCGAAGGTCTGCCCGTCCTTGGCGGCCAACCAGTAGCCCCCGGTCGCCGGGTCGGTAGCCATGGCGACCACCGAGGTACCGGGAGGCGGTTGACCGCCTAGGGAGCCGTCGAAGGTGGCATCACCGAAGGCGAAGATACCGCCGTCAGCGGCGGCAACGCGGTAGCCATCGGTTGATGCCGAGATGGCGACGACAGGCTGGTTCAGGTGGAGGTTCCCCGTCGACCCGTAGAACGGCGCTCCGAAACTGAAGACCCCGCCGTCCGCTGCGACCTCCCAGTACCCGCCCGTCGCCGGATCCACTGCCATGCCGACCACGGGCTGGTTGAGCGAGCG
>DAHVAJ010000007.1 GCA_027314705.1 Acidimicrobiaceae bacterium | reverse complement strand
CGACGGTGCGCTCCTCGTCGATGACCAGGGCTGTCGTGTCACGACGGAGCCCCCTGGGAATCTTCCTCGCCGGCGGGTCGGCGTCGGTCGGTCGTCGGTCACCACCGCCCGGACCGCCTCCTCTTCGAGGCGTCCGGCCAGGGGGACGATCGTCGTCAGGGGGTCAAGCCATAATCACCGGCTCACACGCTCATCACAACGCGCGCCGACGATCCTCTCATGACCAGGTTCACCGATCGGAATGCACGCCCTGTCCGTCGTCGACCGGGTGTGCTGCTCGCCTTCGTGGCCACCGGTGCTCTGCTTACGGCGTGCTCGACCCAGGCCGCTCCGACGTCGTCCCCTACCTCGTCCCCTACCTCGTCGCCGACCCCGGCACCGGCCACGACCCAGCCGTCATCCGGCGGCACGAAGGCGCCGCTCACCGGACTGCTCGACATGGGGATCCAGAGCGCGTACCAAGCGGGTCAACCGTTTCCGACGACCGATCCGGGCGTCCTCGACCCGTACGCCGGGGTCTTCGGTGGGATCGTCGTCAACGAGTCGTGGTCCCAGCTCGAACCGTCGCCCGGCGTCGAGCAGTGGGCGCCGCTCGACCAGTCGCTGGCGGCGGTGCAGGCGTGGAACAGCCAACACCAGGCCACCCCCCTGGGAGTGAAGCTGCGGATCTTCGCCGGCTACGGAGCACCCTCCTGGGTCGTGCAGCAGGCCGGCGCACCCGTCACCCTCCAGACGAAGGGCGGCACGAAGACCGTCGGCCGGTGGTGGACCACCCCGTTCCGCCAGGCGTGGAGCACCTTCCAACACGCCTTGGCCGCCCGGTACGACTCGAATCCGCTGGTCCGTGCGGTTTCGGTGTCGTCGTGCTCGAGCAGCACGGGTGAGCCGTTCGTGGTCAGCGGGGCGGTGACCTCCCAGCGGGCGTTGCAGGCCGCCGGGTGGACTCCGCAACTACAGGAGAGCTGTCTCAGCGGGGCGCTCGCCGACTACGCCGGCTGGGTCCACACTCCGGTCACCTTCGCCTTCAACACGCTGCCCACCCCCTCCGGCCCCGATACGACCTACACCGCCCAGCTCATGCAAACGTGTGCCACCTCGCACGCCCACGGTGGACCGGAGTGCGTCCTCGGAAACAACGATCTATCGGCCACGGCCCCATCGGGCCGCCAGTCCTCCGTCTACCGAGGGATCACCTCGCTGTGGCAGTCGACTCCCGGGAACGTCACGGTCTACTTCCAGACGGTCGGCGCCGGCGTGGACTGCCCGGCCATTGCCGTGGCCGTGGCCCACCACGCCGCCTCGGTCGAGCTGTGGCCACCCAACCACGGCTACGCCGGGTTCAGCGCCTTCCCCGTCGGCACCCTCGGAGGCTGGGACTCCGCCCTGCGCTCCGGCAGCGCCCCGGTCTGTACGGGCTGATCGGGGCGGCAGATCCCGGGCGGGGTGCGGGTCGGGGGCGGGCCCTCCGTGGACGACCGACCCGGCTGCTCGCGATCGACCGATCGCCCACAGGTCGCAGGCGGACTCCGTCCTCGGATCTCCGGTTCCGAATGGTCGACCGGCCACGATGCCGGAGGACCATCGGCCCTACCAGCGCCGCGGTGGTGGGGGCAGAGTCGACGTGTGGCCGGAGTCGCGGGACTCCTCGTCCGGCCCTGCAGTGTCCGACGGCACCTGGGTGGTGGCCCATGAAGACCGATCTCGCGTCCGAGCACGAGCGGTCCGGCGTGGCCGGCGACGCGTCGCTGGCCGTCGATGTCCACGGCCTGACCAAGCGCTACGGCGAGCTGGCCGCCGTCGACGGGATCGACTTCTCGGTGGGGCAAGGAGAGATCTTCGCCTTCCTCGGCCCGAACGGGGCGGGCAAGTCCACGACCATCAAGATGCTCTGCACCCTGGCCCATCCCACCTCAGGACGCGCCACCGTCGCCGGCTTCGACGTGTCCACCCGGGCGAAGTCGGTCCGCCGGCACATCGGGCTCGTCTTCCAGGAGCAGACCCTCGACGACCAGCTCACCGCCGGCGAGAACCTGCAGTTCCACGCCGTCCTCTACGGCGTCCCCCACAGGGAGGTCGAAGCCCGCATCTCGAGGGTGCTGGAGCTGGTGGCGCTGTCCGATCGGCGCAAGGACCTGGTGTCGACCTACTCGGGCGGGATGGCGCGGCGGCTCGAGATCGCCCGGGGCATGCTCCACACCCCGAAGATCCTCTTCCTCGACGAGCCGACCGTCGGGCTCGACCCCCAGACGCGGGCCCTCATCTGGGACGACATCCAGCGCCTGCGCAGGGAGGAGGGTGTCACCATCTTCCTGACCACCCACTACATGGACGAAGCCGAGTACGCCGAGCGCATCGCCATCATCGATCACGGGGCCATCATCGCCCTCGACTCCCCCGACGTCCTCAAGGCCTCGGTGGGAACCGACACCGTGGCCATCGAGACATCCGACGACGAGGCCGCGCTGGCCTCGCTCCAACGAGCCGGCTACACGGTGGAGCGTACCGGGAGCGGTCTCACCGCGTTCGTGGCCGACGAGGAAACGGCCGTCGGCCCCATCGTCGCCGCCACCGGTGTGCCAGTGCGGACCGTCCGGGCCCATCGACCCACGCTTGACGACGTGTTCCTGCACTTCACCGGGCGCGAGATCCGGGACCAGCGCGGCGAGGCGGTCCCCATGATGGCCCGGGCCCGTGGCGCCCGGAGAAGCTGAGGAGCGACGATGACCGCCCTGCCCACGGTCGGTCCGGGCACCCCACCACGCGCCGACCCTGCAGCGGCGCCCCCTCCGGTGGTCCCCGACACCGTCATCTCCGACGAGATCCGGGTCGTCGGGATGGTGTGGGAGCGGGAGCTCATCCGCTACGTCCGGACCCGGACCCGGATCGTGAGCGGGTTGATCCAGCCGGTGCTCTTCCTCTTCGTCCTCGGCTATGGCATGAGCGGGCTGGTGGGTACGACCGGTGGCTTCAACTTCCGCCAGTTCGTCTATCCCGGAGTGGTGGCCATGAGCGTGGTGATGACCGCCATGTTCTCCGCCCTCTCGATCGTCTGGGACCGGGAGTTCGGCTTCCTTCGCGAGATGCTGGTCGCGCCGGTCAGCAGGGTCTCCCTCGTGCTGGGCAAGACGGCCGGCGGGGCGACCGTCGCCGCCGTCCAGGGGACGATCATGCTCGTGCTGGCACCGCTGGTGGGCATCCGTCTGACACCGCTGCTGGTGGTGCAGATGATCGCCCTTGAGCTACTGATGGCGGTGGCCATGACCACCTTCGGCGTCTTCGTGGCCAGCCGGATCCAGAAGATGGAGTCCTTCCAGGTCGTCATGCAGATGCTGCTGATGCCCATGCTCTTCCTGTCCGGCGCCCTGTTCCCCCTGAACGGCCTGCCTGGTTGGCTGACCGTGATCACCCGCCTGAACCCGCTGACCTACGCGGTCGCCCCGTTCCGGCAGGCGGTCTTCGCCGCACAGGACCTGTCGCCGGCGGCCCAGGCCCGGTTCCCGACCAACGTCACCCTGTTCGGCTTCACGCTCTCGATCGGCATGGAGCTGGCGATCGTCGTGGTCTTCGCCGTCGTGTTCTTCGTCCTGGCCTTCCGGGGCCTGTCGAGGACCGAGTAGCGGGGGAGCGCCGGGCGCCCGGACCTGCAAAGGAGCCGTTGTCCTCTGGTCGTCCCCCTTCGGGACTGGCAGGTTGGGAGCGAAGTGCGCGAGGCCCGTCGGTGCAGGAGGTGGTCGCCATGTCCCAGTCTGGTGACGAGGGGATGTCGGAAGGGGGTGGGCTCGGACGTGGCAGTGGGGCGCGGGGATCCTCCGGGGTCGAGGACCCGGCGGACGGAGCGCCCCTCACCGGCGAACAGGTGTGGCACGAGGTGGTCAAGGCGTCGTTCGCCGTCCTCGGTTACGTGACCCCGACGGGCGAACCCCGATCCAGCGGAGTCGTGTACAAGGTCCTCGGGCGTCGCCTGTACGTGGCCGTGGCTCCCGACAGTTGGAAGGCCAAGCACATTGCGAGGAGTGGCCGCATCGCCGTGGTCGTGCCGGTGCGCCGAGGTGGGATCCTCTCCTTGGTCCTCCCTATCCCACCCGCCACCATCAACTTTCACGGGGCCGCGGTCGTGCATCAGCCGGACGAGCACGACACCGCCTCGCTGCTCCAGCAGCTGGGGTCCCTGCTCCCGCCGGAGCGGCGCACCTCGGCCGTGCTCATCGACATCGTTCCCGAGGGCGCCTTCCTCACCTACGGCATCGGCGTGTCGTTGCGGAACATGCGCAACCCGGCCGCCGCGCGAGGTCGCGTGCCGGTGGCGTGAGCGCGGCCCGGCGCGCCTGAAGGTGGGAGCGAGGTCGCCGCCCGCCCCACCGGTCCGGTGATCGGAGAAGGTGCCGGACCGTCCCGACCGGCCCCGGGACGGCGCGTTTGCGTCACACGGACGCCACGACGGCAGCACTGCCGCGTCGACCGGTGCGTGATGCTGATTGCGCCCAACGTCCACGCCCGGAACCAGGGCGTCCAGGTCGTGCCGGGGTGCTTCCGGCCCATGGTTCGCCGGCGTCCGACGGGGGACGGATCACGAACGGTGCAGCAGGTCGGCCAGGTCGGTGACGACGATGTCGGCGCCGTGGAGCCTCAGCGCGTCGGCTTGTCCGCCACGGTCCACGGCCACGACGAAGCCGAAGGCGCCCGCCCGGCCCGCTTCCACCCCGGACAGGGCGTCCTCGAAGACAGCGGCCTCCGCCGGGGCAACGCCCAGCGCCCGGGCCGCGGCGAGATAGGTGTCGGGCGCCGGCTTGCCGGCCAGGCGCTCCGTCTCCACCGTCCACCCGTCGATGCGCTCGTCGAACAGCTCGGCGATACCTGCGGCCACGAGCACGTCCCTGCAGTTGGCACTGGAGGACACCACCGCGGTGCGGAGCCCGGCGGCACGCACCTCCTCGACGTAGCGGACCGAACCGGGAATGGGCTCGACCCCGTCCTCACGGACCTTCCGCAGGAGGATCTCGTTCTTGGCGTTGCCGAGTCCGCACACCGTCTCCTCGCCCGCCGGGTCGTCGGGCCGGCCTTCGGGGAGGACGATGTGCCGGGAGGCCAGGAACGACCGTGTCCCGTCCGCCCTCAGCCTGCCGTCCACCCAGGTGTCGTAGTCGGCGACCTCGTCGAAGGGGACGAAGGGCTCTCCACGCCGGTGGGCCCGCATCCGCAAGTAGGAGTCGAACATCTCCTTCCACGCCGCGGCGTGTACGGCGGCGGTCCGGGTGAGGACCCCGTCGAGGTCGAACAGGCACGCCCGCACGGCTGCGGGAAGACCGAGGGCCGGGCGCGTGCTCATCCCCGGACGTTGCGGCGGACCGGACGCTCCGGACGCCGTGGGGCGGCGGGCCGGCGCCAGCTCCCTCGACACGAGGCCGTCTCTTCCACGATGGTCAGGAGCTGGATCCACGGCGGACCTCCGGGTGGGTGGATCTCCCACCCCCCTCCCGGAGCCAGGCCCCTCGGCGTGGAGCCCACCTGCAGCGGGAGGTGCCCGGCGGCCGCCGGGCAGGCGGTCCGGGTGGGTATCGGCGCCACGGGCGAACTCGCCGGCGGACGGTCGACGCCCGCCTTCTGGGGCGCCGACCTCATCCGACCTCGGCGCGGGGAGCTGCGGCGCCGAGGTCGCGCCGCGCCTGCGGTCTCCTACCGTCCCGGCAGAGCATCGCCGGCCCGAGGTCGTGCCACCGTCAGGTCGTCCGACGGAATTCGAATTCGCGCCCGGTGAGCACGTCGGGCCGGATGGTCAGGATCATGCGACCCGGCTCGGGGACGAGCGGGCTGGGCACGATGGCCGCGTCCTCCTCCGTCAGGAGCTCGGTCACCGTGGCCAGTCCGCGCGCCAGGACGCTCCAGGCGACCCCCGCCTCGGTGTCGACGTGGTCGACCTCGAAGGCCACCAGCTTGCCGTCGGCGATGTGTGAGAAGAAGCCGGGGCCGATCCGTATGACGATGAGATGGTCCCGGATCCCGAAGTTGACCGGGACGACGACCGGGGCGTGATCCGTCGGAACGCCGATTCGTCCGAGGCCCGACTCCTTGGCGGCGACGGCCAACAGCCGCATGCACTCGGGCGCGGCGAGCACGGTCGAACCCCTCCGGTCCATCCACATGCGACCACTGTGACACCGCCGGTCGGAGGTCGCCAGGGCCTTTCGGTTCCTCCTCGGCCCGAGTGACCGGTCCCCGGGTCCGGGCGGCCGGCGTTCCCGGTCGGACATCGGGCGGCGCAGGCCGCCTCGGACGCAGCCGGAGGCACGTGGTGAAGACGGCCGTGCAGCCCGACGTCGTCGCGTCCGTCGTCCCGGGCGAGGGTGGCGGCTCCACCTCCTCGGCGGTCGGCCGCCGACCCTGTCCGGGTCCCCCAACCGGGTCGGTGAGTCCCCCACGTCCGAGCTGGTTGCCTGGCGCGTCCGGGACCCCGCTGGCCGTACCCCCGACCTCCGCCTCGTGGCCGCGTCCCGCCGTGACCGGTCGTCCCCGGCCGGGGCACCCGGCGGGCCCGGATTCACCGGAGCGCGTCGAGTTCGGGAACCGGTGCCGGCGCGATCACGAGCTCGGGCACGGGTTGGGGGCGGCGCTCCGATGGAGGGGAAGGGCCCGACGACGGCGGAGGGGAAGCCCCCGACGACGATGGAGGGGAAACGCCCGACGACGGAGGGCGGCGCCGCATCACGAGGAGCACCGACAGCAGGGCGGCGGTGCCGAGGAGGACGAGCCGGCCGACCAGCCCGAGCTCGGCGCGGAACCATCCCAGGGCGTAGCCCGGCTGGTGCACGAACAGTTCGGGAAAGCCGAGGTAGGGCACGGACAGCACGACGGCCCCGACCACGTCGGCCCGCCGGGTCGCCGGTACGAACACGTCGGGGCGGCTCCGCGGGTTGTCCCCCTTGGTGACGAAGTCACCGTTGGGCTTGATGGCGATCAGCCGGTGGACCCACAGCAGGCCGTTACCGCGGAACTCGATGACCTGGCCGACGTGGTAGCTCGGCTGCGACCTGATGAAGATCTCCGAACCCGGAGGGATCGTGGGATACATCGACGGCGTGGTGACGTAGGCGTCGTTGGTGAGGGCCAGGGCGGCCAGCACCACGCCGACCACCACGAGGGCTGCGGCCCCGAGGGCCCGCCGACGGGCTCGTCCGCGGGCGCGCCGGCGCCGGGCCCGGGCCCCGGCGACCGGATTGGCCGCGAATTCCGGGAGGGCCAGGTCGAGGTCGGAGATCGGATAGGTCGCCATCAGGGGGCCCGGTGCGATCGGGACGGGTGCGGTCGCACCCGTCCCGATCGTCGGCCCGGCCCGGAGGCCGGTTGGCTCAGGAGCCCGCCGTCGCCGTCACCGTGTAGGGCACGTTGACGGTGGCGTTGTTCCAGGCATTTCCCGTTCCCGCCAGGAGACCGATGCTGACGGGGACGGCGTAGGTGGCCCCCACCGGTGCCGTGCCGATCTGGATCGGGCTGGTGGTGTACTGGGACCCGTTGAAGGTCACGGTGCCGCCACCCGGCTTCGGGACGCTCACG
Organism: Acidimicrobiaceae bacterium; assembly: GCA_027314705.1. Taxonomy (GTDB): domain Bacteria; phylum Actinomycetota; class Acidimicrobiia; order Acidimicrobiales; family RAAP-2; genus Bog-756. Next base: position 199 of record DAHVAJ010000007.1, on the reverse strand, counting down.
TACACCGCCGAGGGGTCGCCGACGGCCGTCGGCGTGCCCGTGAGGGTGCCGAGGGTGATCGTCACCACCACCGGCACGGTGCTGGTGTTGGTGTACGTCACCGTGTGCTGGCAGGCCGGACCGCCCGGCAGGAGATTGCTGCAGGTGAAGCTGCCGTCGGTCAGGGCCTCGCTGACGCGGGCACCCGAGATGGTGACGT
>DAHVAJ010000003.1 GCA_027314705.1 Acidimicrobiaceae bacterium | reverse complement strand
CTGGCTCCACCGACAGGCACACCAACTCGCATAGCGGGTGGCTCAACTATCGGGGTCCTCTCAGTTGCCTGACGCACCTCGCACCGTTCTTGACCTTGGTTGTGGTGACGGCAGGTTGGCTGCTCTGGTACTCGAACACCGACCCAGCGTCGAGAACGTCGTGGCCGTGGACTCCTCGCCTGCCATGCTCGGTCATGCCCGAGTTCGATTCGACGGCGACCAGCGGGTTCAGGTTCGAGAGTGGAGCCTGGATGATCCGATCTCGTCGCTTGGATCGTTCGATGTGGTGATTGCTGGATTTTCCATCCACCACGTTGTGGACCAGCGAAAGCGGGAGCTTTTTGGCGAGATTGCTGAGCAACTCTCGAACGATGACGGCGTCTTTGCCAATCTGGAAGTTGTCGCCTCAGCCACGCCCGAGCTCCATCGCCAGTTCCTGGATCTCATCAGCCGCGCCGAAGACGACCCTGAAGATCGACTCGCCCCTGTCGACTCCCAGCTCCTTTGGATGCGAGAGGCCGGGATGTCGCAAGTCGATTGCCTTTGGCGGTGGCGAGGGTTCGCATTGCTGGTTGGCCATTCGCACTGAGTTGTGAAGCCAGGCAGGGCATCCCCGACCGGGACTGAGCAGAACTGCCGGTGAAGAGCGAGACTGATGTCCATGAGGGATGTACTTTCCGACATGCAACACGCCCTTCGGTCGGCCATGAGCGATGGACACCGCCGCAGGTGAATCTCGACGGCTTGCTTGATTGACCATCTCAGAACGCCGGGTGAGTGGGCTACCTCTCTCGATCCCGACGGCGAGTCCAGAGCGAACCGATCAACGCTCCGAGCCCGACAAGGACCGCGATCGGAATGAACGTGGCGATCCAAGATCCGCTCTCATGGATCAGCATTGCCAGCATCGTGCACCGCCTCGCAGATGAGTTTGGCGCATCCTACGCCCGCTCGGCTCAGTGTGCCCACAACGAACGTCAGCGCCCTACGTCAATCCTCGCTGCCGGGTCGAACCGGCCTGGGTTTGACGTGTGCTCGCCAGTTTGGGTTTCTCATGCCGCAGTGGGCTGAGACTGGTCACTGTGCTCGGCCTCGAACTCGGCCGGCGTCCGGTCGCTGAGTTCGGAGTGGAGCCGTTCCTCGTTGAACCACAACACCCACGCACAGGTGGCGATCTCGAGGTCATCGAGTCCCTTCCAAGGGCCACCGTTGTCGGCGAGGGCAGCAGGGTTCCGGTGCAACTCCGTCTTGAAGATGCCCATGACCGATTCGGCCATGGGGTTGTCGTAGGAATCACCGACCGTCCCGATGGACGGGTCGGCACCGATGTCGGCCAACTGCTCGGTGTAGAGGATCGACGTGTATTGGGCGGGCTCAACCGGTCGATGCAACACCGGGCTGTTTGAGTCAGCGTAGGCGTTCGCTGAAAACCTCGGCCGGTGTGTTCCAGCCGAGTTTCTTGCGTGGGCGGTTGTTGAGCGCGAGGGCGACGGCCCCGAGGTCCTCGGCGGACCAGCGAGAAAGATCGGTTCCTTTCGGGAAGTACTGTCGAAGCGGTCCGTTGGTGTTCTCGTTGGTCGGCAGCTGCCACGGGGTGTGCGGGTCGGCGAAGAAGACTCGCGTCCCGGTGTCGAGCGTGAACTGGGCATGGCCGGCGAGTTCCTTCCCCCGGTCCCAGGTGAGCGTCTTACGCAGTTGTGCGGGGATCGTCGTCATCGATGCCGCCAGCGCCTTGTTCATGGCGACGGCGCCGTAGCCGCCGAGCGCGGATCCGTTCTTCACGGGCGGCTTCTCGCCCCAGCCCTCGAGCCGAGGCAGGTGGACCGGGATCGTGGACCGGCTGCTGCGCTCGACGAGCGTGCCGATGGCAGATCGGCTCGTTCCGATGATCAGGTCACCTTCCCAGTGCCCGGGGACGGCGCGGTCGGCGGCCTCGGCCGGTCGCTCGGGGTCCGGTGCGGTGGTGCCGGATCGGACCAGCCGCGACCTGTCGCCGCAGCATGGGAATGTCGCTGGGATGACCGGGTGCCGGCGGCCATGCTCCGGATGGTAGGCGAGGCGCGCCCCGGTGCGGGCCCGACTCCGGACCGCCCGGGTCGGCCGCCCTCACACTCCGCTCACATTTCACTCACGGCGGGCTCACAGCCGGGCCGGACACTACAGAGCGACCCCGCACTCGGCACACGCCACCGCCAGCCCTCTCGACACCACCCGGGAGCCGGACATGTTGACGACCACCCCACCCACCCTGGACACGACCGACGGCATCGCCCTCCTCTACCGGCGCGCCGGGTTCGGGGCCTCACCATCGGAGCTGTCGGCGGCGGTGGCCGCGGGATACGGCGCCACCGTCGACCGCCTGATCGCCGGCATCGGTGCACCCGACCCCGCAGCCGACGCGATCCCGGTGCCCGCGCTGATGCCCCCACCCGCCGACTACCGCCGGCTGAAGGGCGACCCCGCCGCCGTCAAGGCGCTCAACCGGACCCTCCAGGGGGAACGCCTGGCACTGGTCACGTGGTGGCTCGCCCGGATGGTGGCGACCACCCAGCCGCTGGGGGAGAAGCTGACGTTCCTCCTGCACGGCCAGTTCCCGACCGCCGTGTCCAAGGTCCGCTTCCCCTTCTACATGCACGGACAGAACCAGCTGTTCCGGACATTGGGCGGCGGCGACTTCGCCACCCTCACCCAGACGGTGTCGACCGACCCGGCCATGCTGATCTGGCTGGACGCCGGCACGGACAAGGCGGCCGACCCGAACGAGAACTTCGCACGGGAGCTCATGGAGCGCTTCACCATGGGGATCGGCACCTACACCGAGGCCGACGTCCGGGCGGCGGCATACTGCTTCACCGGATGGAGGGTCGGACCCGGGGGGACCTTCACCGTCGACGCCCGTACCCACAGCACGGCGCCGCAGACCATCCTCGGGACCACCGGGCTCACCACCGGCCAGCAGGTGATCGACCTGGTGACCCGCAGCGAGGCGTCGGCGCGGTTCGTTCCAGCCCGGCTGTGGAGCCACCTGGCCTACCCCGTCACCACTGACGACCCCGTGGTGCGTGACCTGAGCGCCGGCTACGCCCAGGACCGCAACGTCGCCTCGCTGGTACGGGCCATCCTCGAGCACCCACAGTTCACCACCCCTACCACGGCGGGCGGACTGGTCAAGCAGCCGACGGAGTACGTGGTGGGCGCCCTGCGTGCGCTCGGGTTCTCCGGTGCCGATCTCCTGGGCGGACGGCCCCGGCTCGGCACGACCATGGCCGACATGGGCCAGGTCCTCTTCGACCCGCCGAGCGTCGGCGGTTGGGCTCAGAACCAGTACTGGCTGTCCACCTCGGCCGCCCTGGCCCGTTTGCGGTTCGCCGGGGAGCTCTGCCGGGCGGCCGACCTCTCGCCGGTGGCGGACGTCGCCCCCGGCTCGAGGGTGGACGCCGCGGCCGAGGTGCTGTCGATCCCCACCTGGTCCACCGCCACCGCCGCGTCACTCGCCCGGGCGTCCGGCGACCCGGTGACCCTGATGACCCTTGCCCTCAACTCGCCCGAGTACGTCACCAATTAGGTGCGCGCCCCAGCGACCGAGGAGGCCCATGCCTGACCACCGAACCGAACCGATGCGCCCGCATGCGGCCCCCGGGGGCCGTGTCGATCCCGACCCGGCCGAGGGGGGCGGTGTCCCGGCCATGAGCCGTCGCCGGTTCCTGGCCCTGGCCGGGGGCATGGGCACCGCCGGCCTGCTGGGCGCGGCCCTCGGGCCCCGGGCCTGGGACGGACTGTTCGGAGCGTCCCCGTCGTCGGGCGGGGCGGTGCCCGACGGACGCCTCGTGCTGGTCACCCTCTACGGCGGCAACGACGGCATGAACACCGTCGTCCCCTACCAGGACCCCGCCTACGCGCCGCTGCGCGGTCCACTGGCCATCGACCCGTCCACGGTGCTCCCACTGGGTGAGGGATTCGGCCTCCATCCCTCGATGCCCGGCTTCAAGGACCTGTGGGACGCGCGGCAGCTTGCGGTGGTGGAGGGCGTCGGGTTCGCCGATCCCAATTTCAGCCACTTCGCGTCGATGGACATCTGGCAGAGCGCCGTGCCGTCCGGGTCGGAGTCCACGGGCTGGATCGGACGGTGGCTGGACGCCACCCCGGGGAGCCCGCTGCGGGCGGTCGGCATCGGCCCGACGCTCCCGGTGGTGCTCACCGGGGACACGGTCCAGGGCGTGACGGTCCCGGCCGGAAGGCTGGTCCTGCCCGGGGGCCCGGGGGAGCAGGCGCTCTACGCGGCACTGGCCGGCAGCGACCACGACGACGCCGTCCTCCTCGGGCAGGCGGCGCAGTCGGAGTCAGAGCTGCTGCAGGTCCACAGCCAACTTGGTCCGATCCTGGACCGCTCGGCGACCACCGATCCGCTCCACCTGGGGTCGGCCGGCGGCTCGGCGGCGGACGCGCCGCAGGGCCTGGCCATCGCCGAGGGCGGTGGGGGACGGGCCGGCGCCGGACTCCTGGCCACGCAGCTGAGCCTGGTGGCCAACCTGATCCTGGCCGGCGCGTCGAGCCAGGTCTACAGCTGCGAGCTCGGCGGGTTCGACACCCACACCGACCAGGCCCCCACCCAGAAGGCGCTGCTGGGCGAGCTCGACACCGCGGTGTCGGCCTTCGTCGATGCGATGGCCCACGACCCGAAGGGCCGGGGCACCGTCGTGGTCGTGTACACCGAGTTCGGCCGACGGGTGGGCGGCAACGCCAGCGGGGGTTCCGACCACGGGTGGGCCAACGCCCTGTTCGTCGCCGGGCCGCCGGTCAAGGGCGGATGGTACGGGCAGCCACCCGACCTCGCCAAGCTGTCGGACGGCAACGCCGTCTACACGACCGACTTCCGCTCCGTCTACGCCACCGTGCTGGGCCAGGTGGTCGGCGTCGACCCTTCCCGGTTCCTGCAGGGGTCCTTCCCGGCCCTGTCCTTCCTGTGAGCGGGCGGCCGGTGGGGCACCGACCGACGCGCAGCGGCCAGGTCGCCCGACCCGCCCCACCCGTGCCGGATCCATCCGGCTTCCCACCACCCGACGGCCGGATCCCCGGCCCCCGACAATGACGAGGAGCACCACGATGACCGAAGGACACGGCGTCGGACCCGGCGACGGACCGGGCGTCGGACACGGCGACGGACCGGGCGTCGGACCCGGCTACGGACCGGGCGTCGGACCCGCCTACGGAGCGCCCGGTCCCTCTCCCAGCTTCATCTCGGTCGACCTGCCGCCACCGGACCCCCGGGCGCCCGGCACGCCGCCCAGGCGGTCGGCACGGTCCCGACTGACGGAGTTCGCGGGGTCCCACCGGCTGTTCGTCGAGATCGGGGCCGTCGTCGTCGCCCTCCTGGCCGGCACCGGCATGGGCCTCGCCCTCAAGGGAGGTGGTCCGGGATCCCCCGTGGCGTCCTCCGCCCCGGTGGCGACCAACCCCGTGGCGCCGAGTCCGTCGCCGGCCGCCGGGGCCCCCATCGTGGCCCCGGCCGACACGCTCCGGTTCCTCCGGGGACAGATCACGTCGGAGTCCGGGTCGACGTGGGACGTGGTCACTCCGCGGGGTCAGACCGTCACGGTGGCCCTCACCCCGACCACCAGATTCGGGACGGTGGCCTCGCCGTCCAGCGCGGCCCAGTTCGCGGTGGGGAACGCCATCGCGGTCCGGGGCACCCTGAGCGGATCGACCATCACCGCGGTGCGGATCGTGGTGCCCCGTGCGCCGGCGAGTCCGCCGACGTCGGTCCCGACGGCACAGGGCTGAGTGAGTTCGGCGGGAAGGAGCGTCCGCCACCGGTACGGTCGGCCACCCGCTGGCCAGGGTGGCCCCACCTCGGACCTCGAGTCCGCGGCGGAAGAAGGCGACCGCCCCCGACTCGTGATCGCCCGTCGTAGCCGGATCGCCGGCGTCGAGGACGACTCCGGAGGGGGCGTTCCCGTACCCGAGGTCCCGGGCGGACCGACTTCCCAGGGGGAGGGGTAGAGACTCGGGGGAACGGTGGGCGCTGTCGCCGGGCGAGGCGCCGAGGTCTACCCGACCGTGTCCCATGACGTCGTCGAGGACGAGGTCCAAGCGCTCCGGCCACAGCTCGAGTACCGGCGGCGCGACCAGATCGTCCAGCAGCCAGGTCGTTGCGGTGGCAGGTGACACATTGGGCCGCGCGGCCCGAGCGGTCGGAGTGCCGAGGGGCGCCGCCACTCGGGGCGTGCTCGTTGCTAGAACCCTTCCATGCGAGTACGGCGACGTGTGCGCTGGGTGGTGGCAGCAGTCCTGGTCGGCGGGTTGGGGCCCGCAATGGGCGTGGTGGTGGGGGCACCACGGGCACTCGCGGCGGCGGCCACCCTCACGGTCAGTCCGTCGGCGGCCCCGGTCGGGACCGCCGTGACGGTGACCGGCGGCGTCGTTCCGGCCGGGAGCGGCTGCGGGGGAGCGGTCTTCAGCCGGACCCCCGGCCCGGTGCCGGGCGGTGGGCCCAACGACATCGTGCCGGCGGCCCCTGGCGCATCCTTCCACGCGAGCTTCGTCGTCCCGAGCTACCTGGCCGGTCACGTTCCCGGTAGCCGGGTGACACCGGGCACCTACTACTTCTCGATCACCTGCGACGTCAGCAACAACGCCGCCTCGGCCACCACGACCAGCGTGCCCTTCACGGTCACCGCAGCGGCCGAGTCTCCGGGCCGCTTCGTCGGCCTGGCCCCGACCCCCGACGGCAAGGGCTATTGGCTGGCCCATGCAGGCGGCGGTGTCTACAGCTACGGGGACGCCCGGTTCTACGGGTCGCTGCCCGGCCTCGGGGTCGCACCAGCCCAGCCCATCACCGGTATCGCCGGCTACTTCGGGGGCTACTGGCTGGTCGGCGCCGACGGCGGTGTCTACAGCTTCGGGACCGCCAGGTTCTTCGGCTCGCTACCTGGCCTGGGGATCGTGCCCAATGCCCCCGTCGTGGGCATCGTGGCCACCCCGACCGGTCAGGGCTACTGGCTGGTGGGCGCCGACGGCGGTGTCTTCGCCTTCGGCGACGCGCCTTACGTCGGTGCTCTGCTCCAGCAGTCCCAGGGCGGCAGCCAGCCGGCCGTGGCCCTCGCTTCGACGGTCGACGGGCGTGGCTACTACGAGACCGACGACCTGGGGGAGATCGGCGCGTTCGGCGACACGACCAACAGCACCGGGCAGCACTTCTCTCAGATCGGGATCGGGGTGACGCCCGGGACGTTCATCTCGGCCATGGTCCCCGACCCGAACGGCAGCGGGGTGTGGGTCGTCGGCACCGACGGCGGGGTGTTCACCGCCGAGGAGCCCCGGTCTCCGGCACCGGGCTTCTTCGGCTCGCTCCCCGGGCTCGGGATCACCCCGGCCGCTCCGATCGTCGGCATCGCCGCCACCCCGGTCGGCAACGGCTACTGGCTGCTCGGGGCCGACGGCGGGGTGTTCGCCTTCGGGGGCGCCACCTTCTACGGCTCGGCCGCTGCCTGATCCGAGCCGTCTCGCCCTGTGAGAAGGAAGCGCGGGGATGGACGCATGCCACCGATCCCCGGTGCTCGATGATCACCTGGAGCCGATCGCGGAGCTCAGCCGGGCTCGAGCAGGACGTCGTCTTCTCCGCTCCGGAGGAGACAAGATCTCCGATTCGAACTGCTGACTGGTCAGCAGCCGAGCGCGTAATTGATCGCTGAGCTGACCCGTTGCATGGTGTCGCCGCCGACGTGTCCGACAGGACCGGAGAGCGATGCCTGCTCGACGGTGTGGAGAGCGTCACAATTGATGGCCGCCGGTCGGTCCAGCCCGATCTCGAGGTGGTCGACGCCGACTTCTGCGGCGAGGCCACGGAGAGAGGTGGTGACCTCGGCCACCGTCACGAGGCTGCGCGCGTCGAGCACCTCTGACCGGGTCAACAGCAGGACCGGTCGCTTCTTCCGGCCAACCTCGGACCACCACACCTCACCGCGTCTCAAGGCCCACCCCATGCTTCAGCGTCGGTCCAGAAGGTGTCGGCACGTTCCGGGCGTCTCCGATAGGCATCCCGGTCAGCGCGCGCCAGGGCGGCACGTACGGCATCGGCGACTCCTTGACGAGCGGCAGCCGAAATGTTGACGCCGAGTCGCCGAGCCCGCGCAGCCAACTCCTCGTCCAACGTGAAGGTCGTTCTCGATGAGACCACCATCAAATGCTAGCAGGTCCTGATGCGGTGAGATGCTATCATCTGCGACTGACTGGCGGTCGGGTACGGAGTTGAGTCCACCGGAGTGGTGAAGGAATCAAGGCGTTCCCGGATGTCGGCGACGTTCGAAGTCGAGCGACTGCGGACCACTCCCAATGTCGTGGCCATCCTCGCTGGTCGTTCGGGTGAGCCCGCGGGCACTCCCTGGCGGACTCGAACTGCCGGTCGGCCGGCGCGCCACGTCGATCTGCAATCCCACCCTCCTCGCAGCCTCGGCGAGGTGGACGAAGGACCGACAGCTGCCCTCAGGTGCGAAGGTGCACGCACGGGTCGTCGCGGAGCGCGAGACCGTGAACGCTCACGCCGAGACCCTCGACGGCAAGGCGGGGGGCGTCCTGGGCCCCGTCGACGTCGTCGTCGGTCTCGGCGCCACGGCGCAGATCACGAGCTCGGGCATGGCGACCTTCGAGGGAGGGCTCGTCGTCGAGGCCGCGTGCTTGCGTCGAGGGAGCGGTGCCCCCGGTACCGAGCCGGAACGTGTGCCTCCGATGCGGTGGTCGGGGCCACCAGTCGCTCCGTCGGTCCGGGTCGGGCATCCACAGTCGCCGGACCACTCCAGCGGAGGCCCCGGCGTCCGAACTACGCCTTCGGGGCGGCCTGCTTGGCCGCCTGCTCGAACTGTGCGTAGCTGGCGACCACGGACGCGGGCGGCGCCTCGATCGAAACGGGCGCTCCGTAGTCGGTGAGGCCCATCGTCACCGTGAGGCTCGCTCCCGGGAACGTCGATGCTGGGAACGGCATGGTGACGGCGACCTGGCGAAGTGAATCGTTCGACTGCTGCACCCACACCTTCAAGGTCGGAGGACCTCCACTCAGGAGGGACTTCGTCGCCTCGACCACGGACGGAGGAAGATGTTCCTTGTTGATCTGGGCCAGGACGGCATCCGGATTGACCGTCACCGCGTACTCCTCGACCGCACGTCCGGCAATGCTCGACGCGCCCAGGTCAACCACATGGTCGCCCTTGGCACGCAGTGCACTCATCGTGTCGAACGGGTTCTGCGTGGCGGCACTGGTCGCCTGGCCGGCGAAATTGCCGGGACCCTCGATCCATTCCTTTCCGGGAAGCACCGAGGCCACGTCTTTGCCGCCTCCCGACGGAGAGAGATAGACATGGCCCCCGACCAAGAGTTCCTCCAGTTGGAACCCTTGTACTCGTGATCCCGAGTACCTGAACGTGATCTTCTCTGCGTGCGAATCGAAGTTGATCGCCCCGGTCCCGGTACCTCCGACCGTGGATCCGCTCGGCAGTCCGGACGACGAGAGAGACATTTCGATCAGAGCGGTCTGCTGCTGATTGGCGCTGAGGGCCGCGTCCAGTACCACGGCGCCGGGCGTCTTGCCCAGGGTCGATGGAGACGAGCCACAGGCAGCCAAGACGGCGGCGATACCCACGATCGATGCACCAGCCATGGATCTCCGTCGTGATCGCATGCTGCCTCCCCTCGCCGCCACGAAAACTCTAGTTGCGTTGGGGATGGGACGACAGGTTTGCGTGCAGGCACGGGACCTCCACCGGTTCGTTGGTGTTGGAGCCGGCCGGGTGACGTCCGGTCCGACTCCTCGGCCGATGGACCATGCTCGGACAGCTGGTCATCCCGGAAGGAGCGCTCTTCGTCGGGGGGGCGCCGGCGGCGCCGCCGGCGTTCGCCGGTGCGTGGTCGACGTGGGCGAGATGATGTTCGGGCACGACGACGTGGGTCCTCGGGGCGACCGAGCACCGCGAAGGGTGGTCAGGGTCGGGCCTTGCCCGCCGAGTACCCGGACGGGAACCCCGTCCACAGAACGCACCTCGAGTGGTCGGGGGACGGGACCCGGGGACGGATGGCCGACCGACGGTCCGACCTGGGCAGGAGACGGCAGGCCCCGACCGGGAGCCGTCGGCCGCGACCTGCCCCGCCGGCTCACCGATCAGGCGCCAGGGTGAGCGCGCTTGGGGAAGCTCCCGCGCCAGGTTCAGCGGCCTCCCGGCACCCGAGGGGGGCCAACGCCGCCGTCAAACTGCGGCGACGACACCACCCGGCTCTCCGGCGAGGAGGCCGCCGCAATCGCTTCGTGGACCGGACGCTGGCCGTCTCGGACGTCCACATGGTCGAGATCCGGCCGTGGGGCGAGTCCGACGGCGCGGCGGACCCTTGGCGCCGAGCCGGTGCACGGGGCGCGGCAGCCTCGCCCGGGTCGATCGGGTGCCACGGCCGAAGCCCCGGGCCTGGCTCGGAACCCACGCCGTCCGAATCCCGTTGAGTGACCGCCACCTACCGGTTGCGCCATTCCTTTGCATAGCGAGCCGCCAGCTGGCGCGAGAAGCCCCATCGTCGGCCGAGGTCGCCGATGGAGAACCCCGCAGTGAGGCATTCGCCGATCACGGCGATGCGGAGGCGGTGTCGTGCATGCGTCAGGCGGTCGAACACCTCGTTCGACCTGCGGCGCGGGACATCGACCGGTACCTGATCGAGCACGGCCGGTACCTCGACGCCGGCGTCGAGGAGCTTGAGCGCCTGGCTGAGGAGGCGGGCATTGTCCTTGAGCAGGGACCGGGCGGCCGCGTTCGCCTCCATCAGCTCAACCAGCGCGGCGCGCACCTCGCTCGTCCCGTTCGGCACGTTCGACACCCCCCTCCTGGATTCGGGTGAGCGTACCCGCGGTGCATTCGGGCCGGCGGGATCCCCCGCCACCCGCGTCGACGCAGCGAGGCGGGTGGCCCTCGGCTCCAGAGGACCTCCCGCGGGCCCTGACCGGCCCGCAGGACCACGGGTGCCGCCGGTGGGCGACCGGACCGATGGTGTCCCGGATGCCGGGCGACCCGCCGGCCGACGGGCAGGAGGAAGCTGGGCATCCCGCTGATGGTCGCATCCCGGGTACGGCGGAGGCAGGTCGGCGTGGTGCCCGGCCAACCGGTGCGTCGACCCCACCCTTCCAGGCCGCTGCCGCACCACGTGGCGTCTCCTCGACCTCCACGGCACTCCCCACGGCCGGTCCACCGCCTGCCGGTCCCGCAGCCGCCCACCGGACAGGCCCGGGCCGGTCCACCGCCTGCGTCCCGGTGCCGAGGCCGGGCGGTCGGCCACGGCCACGGTCGCGCTTCCGCCGGGGATCGCATTGCTCCCATGGGAGACTGCCGAGGTGGCCAATGGAGCGGGACCACCGACGCCGCCGCCGAAGGCCGTCGCGGCCGGCGGGTCGCGCCAGCGTGTCGCCCGCGCCGCGCTCCTCCTCGCCGGCGTGGCCCTGGCCATCTTCGTCGTCGGCACGTTGGTCGGCCTCGTGATCGTCGGTCGCCACGGGGGAGGCCTCGTGCAGGGATGGGACGATGCCGTCGGGCGCTGGTACCTCCACCATCGCGGCCCGTTCGTGGGCCTCTCGAAATTCCTGGCCACCTGGCTCGACGCCCTCCCCCTCGCGATCATCTGCATCCTGGGCACCGTCGTCCTGTCCGTGACCCTGCGCTCGACCAGGGCGCTCATCCCCGTCGTCGCCTACCTCGGCGGTGAGGCCCAGGTGTTCGCCATGCGCACCGTCATCCACCGGCACCGGCCGCCGACCGCCGACGCTCCCGCCGCCGGGGCGGTCAACGGCGTGCACGAGACCAGCTACTCGTTTCCGTCCGGTCACTCGGTGGCCGTGACCGCAGTGCTCGTCGCCCTCCTCGGCTGTCTGGCGTTGACCCGGCGCATCTGGTGGCCCTGGGTCGTCGCCCTGCTGGCCTCGGTGGCGGTCGCCGACTCCAGACTCGTGCTCGGTGTCCACTGGTGGAGCGACGTCGCCTTCGGCCTCGTCTTCGGGACGGCGTGGGGGGTCGCCGTGGCCTTCGCCGCGCGCCAGGTCGAGTGGTCGGACCTGAGGGCGGTCTTCCGGCCGCCCGCCGGGTGACGGGCCGTCAGCCGCCGATGGCGGCGCGGACCTCGGACAGGCGGCCGGGCTCGATCCGCCACCACGTCCACCGACCGCGTTTGTGTCCGACGATGAGGCCGGCCTCGGCCAGCACCTTGGTGTGGTGCGACACCGTCGGCTGGCTCCGGGCGAGTGGAGCCTCGAGGTCACACGAGCAGATCTCGGCCTGGGCGGCGACCAGCGAGAGCAGGCGGAGCCGCACCGGATCGGCCAGCGCGGCGAAGACGCGGGCCAGCCGGTCCGCTTCGGACTGGCTCAGCGGGGCGTCGACGACCGACGCGCAGCACAGGTCACCCGTGCCCTCCACTCCGGCGGCACCGGTCGTGGTCATCGGCGACCTCCATGTATTGAGTATTGTCGATGCGTCGGTTAGCATCCACATTCATCAATCTATCAACAGGAAGTGACCATGGCCCGTGTGCAGCTCGCCTTGAACGTCTCCGATCTCGAGGAGGCGGTGGCCTTCTACTCGACGCTGTTCGCCACCCGGCCGGCGAAGGTCCGGCCCGGGTATGCGAACTTCGCCGTGGCTGACCCACCGTTGAAGTTGGTGCTCATCGAGGATCGCGACCAGACCCCGGGGACCCTCAACCACCTCGGAATCGAGGTCCCCACGACCGACGACGTGTCGGCCGCGCAGGTCCGCCTGGCCGGCGAGGGCCTCCCGACGGCGGTCGAGTACGCCACCGCGTGCTGGTACGCCGTGCAGGACAAGGTGTGGGTCGACGGCCCCGGTGGTGAGCCGTGGGAGATCTATACCGTCCTCTCGGACACCGAGGCACCCGCGGGCCGGATCCGTCCGGCCGCCCCGGGCGAGCCGGCGTCCTGCGCCTCCCGGCCTCGCGCCGGCGGGGTGAGCGGGAGCCCGTGCTGCTGATCGACCAGTCCCGCACCCGCTGGGACCGGTCGTGAGCAGCGTCGCGTCGGAGCGTTCGGGCGGTGGGGCCGATCTCGAGGAGCCGGTCATGGCCCGGCTCTCGTTCCTCGACCGGTTCCTCCCGGTGTGGATCCTCCTGGCCATGGCCACCGGCCTCCTCCTCGGGCGGGCCGTCCCGAGCCTGAACGCCCACCTCGACGCCGTCCAGGTGACCTCGGGGACGTCGCTCCCGATCTTCGTCGGCCTGCTGGTGATGATGTACCCCGTCCTCGCCAAGGTGCGCTACGACGAGTTGGGTACGGTCACCCGGGACCGACGGATGCTGGTCTCGTCCCTGGTCATCAACTGGGTCGTCGGTCCTGCCGTCATGTTCACGCTGGCCTGGCTGATGCTGCCCGACCTGCCCACCTACCGGACCGGCCTGATCATCGTCGGCCTCGCCCGCTGCATCGCCATGGTCCTGATCTGGAACGACCTGTCCCGGGGCGACCGGGAGGCCGCCGCCGTCCTGGTGGCGCTCAACTCGCTCTTCCAGGTCGTTGCCTTCGCGCTCCTCGGCTACTTCTACCTGGAGGTGCTCCCCGGCTGGCTCGGCTTCCACACCATCGGCCTCGACCTCGCGGTCTGGCGCATCGCCGAGACGGTGGCCATCTTCCTCGGGGTCCCCCTGCTGGCCGGCTATCTCACCCGCACCATCGGCGAACGTGCCCGGGGACGGAACTGGTACGAGACCAGGCTGTTGCCCCGCATCGCACCGTTCGCCCTCTACGGGCTGCTCTACACGATCGTCATCCTCTTCGCCCTCCAGGGTCGTACCATCACCTCGCGGCCCGCCGACGTCGCCCGCATCGCCCTGCCCCTGCTGGCCTACTTCGCCATCATGTGGAGCGGCTCGTTCGCCTTCGGCCGGGCGATCGGCCTCCCCTACGAGCGGACCGCCACCCTCGCGTTCACGGCGGCCGGAAACAACTTCGAGCTGGCCATCGCCGTGGCCATCGGCGTCTTCGGCGTCACCAGCGGCGAGGCGCTCGCCGGTGTCGTGGGACCGCTCATCGAGGTGCCGGTCCTCGTCGGCCTGGTCTACGTGTCGCTGTGGGCCAAGCACCACGTCACCTGGACGACTGCGCCGCAGTCCTTGGAGGGAGCCCGATGACAGACACCCCGGTGGTGCTGTTCCTCTGCGTCCACAACTCGGGGCGCAGCCTCGCCGCCAAGGTCCTGCTCGACCACTACGCGGCGGGGCGCATCGTCGTACATTCGGCCGGGTCCGAGCCGGCGGACCGGCTCAACCCCTCGGTCGTGGCCATTCTCCGGCAACGGGGTCTCGACCCGACCCGTGAGTTCCCGAAGCCCCTCACCGACGAGGTGGCCACGGTGGCCGACGTCGTTGTCACCATGGGGTGTGGGGACACCTGTCCGGTGCTCCCGGGCAAGCGCTTCATCGACTGGGAGCTCGACGATCCTGCCGGCAAGTCGGTGGCGGAGGTCCGCCCCATCATCGAGGACATCGACGGCCGCGTCCGGTCCCT
>DAHVAJ010000090.1 GCA_027314705.1 Acidimicrobiaceae bacterium | reverse complement strand
TCTCCGGCCGCGGCGGCGCCCCCGGCCGCGGCGGCCTCCGGCGTCCCCGCCTCCCCGCGGCCCGCCCCCCCGGTCAGTGCCACGGGCCGTCCCATCCCGCCGCCCCCCGGCGCCCCGCGCCCCGGTGGCGGCTTCACGGGTCGTCCCGGCGGTCCCGGGCGTCCCAGCGCTCCCCGGCCAGGCGGTGCGCCGGGCGGGGGGTATGCCGGCCGGCCGGCCGGAGGTGGTGCCGGCGGCTTCAGCGGCCGCCCCGGCGGTGGCGGCCCTCCCGGTGGAGGACGGGGCGGACCCGGTGTCGGGCGCGGTCGGCCCAACCAGCGCCGTCCCCGGCGGCGTCGGCGCAACCTGGAGGAGCTCGAGCCGACGCAGCTCACGGCCTACGCCCCGTCCACGGCTCCCGTGCCCGACCACGAGGTCATCGTGGAGCGGGGCTCGACGGCGCGCGACCTCGGGCCCAAGCTCAACCGCTCGGCCGGCGACGTCATCCGGTTCCTCCTGCTCCAGGGGGAGATGGTCACCGCCACGCAGTCGCTGACCGACGACATGATCGAGCTGTTCGCGGCCGAGATCGGTGCGGTCGTGCGCCTGGTCGACCCGGGAGAGGAGCGCGAGGCCGAGCTCCTGGCCAGGTTCTTCGAGGACGACGACGAGGAGGTCGACGAGTCCGAGCTGCGGACCCGTCCGCCGGTCGTCACGGTCATGGGTCACGTCGACCACGGCAAGACGCTCCTGCTCGACCGGATCCGGTCGGCCAACGTGGTGGCCGGCGAGGCCGGCGGCATCACCCAGCACATCGGTGCCTACCAGGTCGAGTGGCAGGGTCACCCGATCACGTTCATCGACACGCCCGGTCACGAGGCCTTCACCGCCATGCGGGCCCGCGGGGCCGAGGTGACCGACATTGTCGTCCTGGTGGTGGCGGCCGACGACGGCGTGATGCCCCAGACGGTCGAGGCCATCGACCACGCCAACGCGGCCGACGTCCCGATCGTCGTGGCCGTCAACAAGATCGACCGCGAGGAGGCAGATCCCAACCGGGTGCTCCAACAGCTCTCCGAACACGGCCTCGTGCCCGAGGCCTGGGGCGGGGACACCATCGCCGTCGAGGTCTCGGCCCTCCAGGGACTCGGTCTGGAGGACCTGCTCGAGCAGATCGTCCTGGTGGCCGAGGTCGAAGAGCTCACGGCCACGCCCGAAGGCCGCGCCCGGGGGGTCGTCCTCGAGGCGGAACTCGAGATCGGCCGGGGCCCGGTGGCCTCGGTCATCGTCGAACGGGGCACGCTCCGGGTCGGTGACCCCATCGTGGCCGGCGCGGCCTGGGGCAAGGTCAAGGCCCTGGTCGACGACCATGGCCAGCAGATCAAGGAGGCGCCGCCGTCGACGCCCGTCCAGGTGCTCGGCTTCTCGGAGCCGCCCGAGGCGGGTGACGAGTTCCGGGTCGCACCGGAGCTGGCCCAGGCCCGTACCATCGGCGAGGCCCGGGCCCACCGCTACCGGGTGGCCGGACACGTCCCCGCCGCCACCTCCGCCCTCGGTGGCGCCCGGCTCGAGGACCTGTTCGAGCAGATCCAGCGGGGTGAGACGGCGACCCTCAACCTCATCCTCAAGGCCGATGTGCGGGGTTCGCTGGAGGCGGTCACCGAGAGCCTCCGCAAGCTCGAGCGTGACGACGTCAAGCTGAGCTTCGTGCACCGCGGCGTGGGCGGTATCACCGAGTCCGACGTCGAGCTGGCCCAGGCCTCGAACGCCACCATCATCGGCTTCAACGTGCGACCCGACCGGCGGTCGCGGGAGATGGCGGCCAAGGCCGGCGTCGAGATCAGGACCTACGAGATCATCTACAAGCTCCTCGAGGACCTCGAGGCGGCCATGCTCGGCCTCCTCGCACCGGTGTTCGAGGAGGTGGTGACCGGCGAGGCCGAGGTGCGGCAGGTGTTCCGGGTGCCCCGCATCGGCGCCGTGGCCGGGTGCTACGTCCGGGAGGGTGTCATCACCCGCGGCAGCAAGGTCCGCTTCCTGCGCGATGGCGTGGTCATCTGGAAGGGGTCGATCACCTCGCTGCGGCGGTTCAAGGAGGACGCCCGGGAGGTCCAGTCCGGCTTCGAGTGCGGCATCGGCCTGTCGGACTACCAGGACCTGAAGGACGGCGACATCATCGAGACGTACGAGGAGCGGGAGATCCCCCGCGCCTAGCGGGGGCCGTCGGCCACCGGGCCGGCGCGTCCCGTCCGGCGGGGAGGAGCACGAGGGCAGTGGTACGTCGGCACGACAACCGGGGTGTGGCCCCGTACCCGCGTTCGCTCCGGGTCAACCAGGTCGTCCGCCAGGTGGTGGCCGAGGAACTCGAGCGCCTGGCGGACGCCGACGAGCGGCTGCGCCTCGTGACGGTGACGTCGGTCGACACCTCCGCCGACCTGCGCCAGGCCACCGTCTACCTGAGCTCGCTCTCCGAGGATGCGGGCGCCGCCCTCGCCGAGCGGCGGGGCCAGGTGCAGCGGGCCCTCGGCCGGCAGGTGCAGATGAAGCGGACGCCACACCTCACCTTCGTCCAGGACCCGGCCGTGGTGGCCGGCTTCCAGGTGGAGGACGCCCTGCGCCGCCTCCAGGAGACCGAGCCCGACCGGCCCGGGACGGGGATCGACGACCGGGACCCGCCGGTGTGAGCCCGGGTCCGGCCGAGCAGGTGAACGGCCTGGTGGTGGTGGACAAGGAGGCGGGCTGGACCTCGCACGACGTGGTCGCCCGGTGCCGCCGGATCTTCGGCCAGCGCCGGGTGGGCCACGCCGGCACCCTCGACCCGGACGCCACCGGGGTCCTCCTCGTCGGGCTGGGGCGGGCCACCCGTCTGCTCCGTTTCCTCACCGCCCTCCCCAAGACCTACCAGGGTGAGGTGGTGCTGGGCACGGCGACGTCCACGCTCGACGCCTCCGGCGAGGTGACCGGCGTCTGGGACATGGGTGCCGTGACCCTGGCCGCCGTGCGCGAGGCGGCCGCCGGCCTGACCGGGGAGATCGACCAGGTCCCGCCCATGGTCTCGGCCCGCAAGGTGGGGGGTCGCCGGCTCCACGCCCTGGCCCGCGAGGGGATCGAGGTCGAGCGCGCCGCCCGGCCGGTGACCGTCCACCGGTTCGACGTCACCCCGGGGATGACCCCCGGGGTGTTCCGGATCGAGGTGGAGTGCTCATCGGGCACCTACATCCGGACGCTGGCCGCCGATCTGGGCACGGCCCTCGGGGGCGGCGCCCACCTCCGCAACCTCCGCCGGACCCGCATCGGCTCCTTCGGGGTCGAGGAGGCCCGCCGGCTCGACGAGCTGACCCCGGCGGTCGTGCTCTCCCCGGCCCAGGCGTTGCGCGACCTCGACCAGGTCGTCGTCCCGCCCGACGCCCGCAAGCTGGTCGCCCGCGGCCTGCCCCTCGACCGGGTGCCGCTCGGCGTCTCGGGGGACGGGCCGTGGGGGCTCGTCGACGACGCCCACCACCTCCTGGCCGTCTACGAGGCCACGGAGACCGACCGCATCAAGCCATCGGTGGTCGTCGAGGCCGCCGGGTGACCCACGGATCCGCCGCCGGGTCCACCGCGGGCCGGCGGTAACCTTCCCTGCGATGGACATCATGACCGAGGCCGACCCGCTTCTGCCGCCGGCGGGGGGCTCGGCCGTCACCATCGGCGCCTACGACGGCGTCCACCTGGGCCACCGGGCCATCCTGGCCGAGCTGCGGGCCCGGGCCGACGGCGACGGGCTCGCCACGGTGGTGGTGACCTTCGACCGGCACCCGGCCTCGGTGGTGCGCCCGGCCTCGGCGCCCAAGCTCCTCTGTGACCTCGACCAGAAGCTCGAACTGCTGGCCTCGGTCGGGGTCGACCGCACGGTGGTGGTCCGCTTCGACGAGGAGCGGGCCAACGAGACAGCCGAGGACTTCGTGACCTCGGTGCTCGTCGACGGCCTCGACGCCCGGCTGGTGGTGGTCGGGGAGGACTTCCACTTCGGCCACGGGCGGAAGGGGAACGTGGCCCTGCTGAACGAGATGGGAGGGCCGGCCGGCTTCGCCGTCGACGGGGTCGCGCTGACCTCCGGGCCGGGGTCCGGACCGGCCGAGCCGGTCTCCTCGACCCGGGTGCGGATGCTGGTGGCCGCGGGCCGGGTCGAGGAGGCGGCCGTGCTCCTGGGCCGGCCCCACCAGGTGCGGGCCCCCGTGGTCACCGGCGACCGGCGGGGCGGGACCGAACTCGGCTACCCGACGGCCAACCTGGCCGTGCCGCCCGAGATCTGCCTGCCGGCACCGGGCATCTACGCGGGCTGGTACCAACGACCCGACGGTGCACGGTGGCCCACCGCCATCTCGGTGGGCCGACGCCCGACCTTCTACGGCCCCGACGGCGACCTGCTCGTCGAGGCCCACCTGCTCGACTTCGCCGGCGACCTCTACGGCGAACCGGCGCGCCTCTCCTTCGTGACCCGGCTGCGCGACGAGCTGGCCTTCGACTCGGTCGACGCCCTGGTGGAGCAGATGGGCCGGGACGTGGCCGACACCCGGGTCCACCTCGCCGCCGGCTGAGCACGCTCCGCCGGCCCGGCCGGGCC
Source organism: Acidimicrobiaceae bacterium (assembly GCA_027314705.1). GTDB lineage: Bacteria > Actinomycetota > Acidimicrobiia > Acidimicrobiales > RAAP-2 > Bog-756. Next base: position 4,726 of record DAHVAJ010000090.1, on the reverse strand, counting down.
CCTCAGATGACGGGGGCGTCGCCCAGCAGCTCCTTTCGGAGCTCGCGCTTGAGGATCTTGCCCGCCGGGTTGCGGGGGAGGTACTCCGTCCGGAACCAGTACCGGGTGGGCACGTTGAAGGCGGCGAGCCGCTCACGCACGTGGCGGGCCAACTCGTCGCCGTCGACCTCGTGGCCGGGACGGAGCACGATGACCGCGCCCACCTCCTCGCCGAGGACGGCATGGGGAACGCCGATGACGGCGCAGTCGGCCACGGCCGGGTGCTCGTGCAGGGCCGCCTCCACCTCGACGCAGTAGACGTTCTCACCGGCCCGGATGATCATGTCCTTGGCCCGATCGACGATGTGGACGAAGCCCTCCTCGTCGATCCGGGCCACGTCGCCCGTGTGGAGCCATCCCTTGGTGAAGGTGGCGGCCGTCTCCTGGGCCCGGTTCCAGTAGCCGCGTACGACGTTCGGGCCCTTGATCCAGAGCTCTCCGGTCCGCTGCGGGTCGACGGGCTCGTCGGGGGGCTCCTCGCCGTCGTGCTCCTCGGGCACGACGGCCACGTCGCACACCGGGGCCGGTGGACCCACGCTGTCGGGCTTGCGGACGTAGTCGTCGCCGGCGTTCATGGTGGTCATGGCCGAGGTCTCGGTCAGGCCGTACCCGTTGCCGGGGGCGCCGGTGGGGAAGTGCTCCTTGATGCGGCGCACCAGGTCCGGCGGTGCGGGGGCACCGCCGTAGGAGATCGACTGGACCGACGAGGTGTCGCGCTTGGCGAAGTCGGGCGAGTCGATCACCTGCATGACCATGGCCGGGACCCCCCCGAAGATGGTGATGCGCTCCCGCTCGATGAGCTCGAGGGCCCGCTCGGGATCGAAGTGGTGCATCATCACCAGCTTGCCGCCCACGGTCGTGTTGGAGACGAGGACGGCGTGGCACCCGGTGGCGTGGAACAGGGGGACGGACAGGAGGTTGGCGTTCTGTCCCCCCTCCGACACGTTGGCCAACCCCCCGCTCCTGCGCATGCTGCCCACGGTGGACACGAAGAAGAGGTTCATGAGGTTGGAGACGCTGTTGCGGTGGGTGCCCACCGCTCCCTTGGGGCGGCCCGTCGTGCCGGAGGTGTAGAAGATGGTGGCGTCGTCGTCGGGGGCGATCGACACGTCGGGCAGCGTGGTGTCGCCGTCCACTTCGCCGACCGCCTCGTGGAAGGGGAGCACCGGCAGCGGCTCGGTGCCCTCGCGTTGGAGGAGGGCGCCCACCGGCGCCCGCCGGCCGCCCGAGGGGTCGTGCTCCTCGCACGTGACCACCATGGCCTCCAGCGCGGGGATCTCGGCCAGGTGGTGGGCGATGCGGCCCTGGCGCTCCTCGTCCGCGAAGACGACCTTGGTGCCCGAGTCGGTCAGACCGTAGGCCAGTTCGTCGCCGGTCCACCAGGCGTTGAGGGGCACGACGATGGCCCCGGTGGCGATGGTGGCCCAGAAGGCCACCACCCACTCCGGGAGGTTGCGCATGGCGATGGCCACCCGGTCGCCCGGCCGGACGCCGAACCGGCCCCACAGCTGGCGGCTCAGGGACGCGACCGTGGCGTAGTGCTGGGCGAAGGTCATGCGCTCGTCCTCGTAGACCAGGAAGTCCTTGTCCCCGTGGAAGCCGGAGAGCTCGAGGACCGACCGCAAGGTGGGGGGCGCGGACTTCCAGGTCCGGGTGGGGATGCCCCGGATGACGACCTCTTCCATCTCGAACGCCCCGCCGGGGGCGGTGAGCTCGGCCGTCACCGCCGCCCGGCTCCTGACGGCGGGCGCCTCCCCGTCGCCTGCGCTCTGGTCGGCCATGGCTGCTCCTCTCGGTGGCGTGGTGGTCGGGCGTCGCCCTAGCCGGCGGCGGTCTCGCGGAAGACGGTGGTCCGGTAGTAGGCCAACTCGGCCACCGACTCGCGGATGTCGTCCAGGGCCCGGTGACCGCCGGCCTTGGCCGGTGCGGCCGCCGCCGCCTGGGGGAACCACCGGGTGGCCAGCTCCTTGACCGTCGACACGTCGACCGAGCGGTAGTGGAGGTACTCCTCGATGTCAGGGAGGTGGGTGGCCAGGAACCGGCGGTCGGTGCCGATCGAGTTGCCGGCCAAGGGCACGGTGCGGGGCTTGGGGACATGGGCTCGGATGAACTCGAGCGTGGCCGCGCCCGCCACCTCGAGGGTGACGGTGGAGGCCTCGATCTCGGCCAGGAGGCCGCTCGTGGTGTGCATGCGTCGGACGACGTCGTCCATGGCCGCCAGGTGCGCGGCGTCGGTGCGCACGACGAGGTCCGGACCCTCGGCCACCACGGACAGATCGTCGTCGGTCACCAGGCTGGCGATCTCCACGATGGCGTGGCGCGTCGGGTCGAGGCCCGTCATCTCGAGATCCATCCACACCAGCACGCGGTCACGCTACCGGCTGTCGGGGTCCCTCGAAAAGGTGACGGTCCGTCAGCCGTGGCCCGCCGGGGTCCGTGGCCGCGCCGGGCGGTCCGGGGCGGTAGCGTCCCGGGAGGACGAACGGAGGAGACCGGTGGCCCGGCCTGCAGCAGGAGGCGTCGAGCAGCGTGCGGCCGGAGGGGACCGGCGGGCGGGGGCGGACCGGGGGCCCGTCGTGCCCGCCGTCCGTCTCGACGACGACGTGCCCCTCCCCACCTACGCCCGGACGGGCGACGCCGGGGCCGACCTCGTGGCCCGTATCGACGTGACCCTGGAGCCCGGCGGGGGGAGGGCCATGGTCCCGACCGGCGTGGCCCTGGCCCTGCCCGAGGGGTACGCCGGATTCGTCCAGCCGCGCAGCGGCCTGGCGCTCCGCCACGGCGTGACCTGCCTCAACACGCCGGGTCTCATCGACTCGGGGTACCGGGACGAGATCGCCGTCCTCCTCGTCAACACCGATCCGGAGGTGCCCTACCGGGTGCAGCGGGGCGACCGGATCGCCCAACTCGTCATCCAGCGGGTGGAGCACGCGACCTTCACCGAGGTCGACCGGCTGGCCGGTAGCGAGCGGGGCCTCGGCGGCTTCGGCTCCACGGGGCGATAGGTGGAACGCCTGCGCGGTCTCGACGGCGCCTTCCTCGCCCTCGAGTCGCCCACCACCCACCTCCACCTCCTCGGCACCCTGGTGCTCGACCCGTCCGGGGCACCCGGAGGACTCGGGTTCCGCCGGTTGCGCTCGGCCATCGGTGAACGACTCGAACGGGTGCCGCCGTTTCGGCAACGGATGCTCGAGGTGCCCTTCGGGCTCCAGCACCCGGTCCTCGTCGACGACCCCGGCTTCGACCTCGACTACCACGTGCGGCGGACGGCGGTCCCGGCCCCGGGGGGGCCGAACGAGCTCGCCGGGGTGGTGGCCGAGATCGCCGCCCGTCCGCTCGACCGGCACCGTCCCCTCTGGGAGTTCCACGTGGTCGAGGGCCTCGACCGGGGACGGACGGCCCTCGTGGCCAAGGTCCACCACGCCATCATCGACGGGGTCTCGGGGGCGGAGGTCCTGGCCTCGTTCTTCGACCTCTCGCCCGACCCGTCACCCCGACCCCTGTTCCGGTCCGCCGCAAGTCCGGGTCCGGGTCCGGGCGGGGAACGGCCCCCTCCGGACGCGGGAGGGGGGGACCCCGGACCGGGGTGGTCGCCGCCCCCGCTGCCCGGCGAGGCCGACCAGTGGCGCCAGGTGGTGGCCGACCTGCCGGGCCACGTCGATGCGGTGGCCCGGGGCGTGACCCGGACGGTGCGCGCCGCGCGGGCGCTCGCCGGCCGCGGCCGGATGGGGGGCGCCGCCCCGCCGACGCCCTTCGAGGCGCCGCGGACGTCGTTCAATCGGGCCATCTCGCCGCACCGCAGGGTGGCCTTCGCCGACCTCTCCCGTTCCGACGTACGCCGGGTGACCACCGTCCTCGGGGGGACGGCCAACGACGTCGTGCTGGCCGCCACGGCCGGGGGCCTGCGGACCGTGCTGTCCGGCCGCGACGAGGACGTCGAGACGTCCCTGGTCGCCCTGGTGCCCGTCTCGGTGCGCACCGAGGAGGAGCGGGGGGCGCTGGGCAACCGGGTCTCGGGCATGTTGGTCTCGCTGGCCACCGGGGTGGTCGACCCGGTAGCCCGCTACCGCCGCATCCGTGACGGCGCACGGGCGGCCAAGGAGCGGCACCGGACCCTGGCCCCCGACCTGGTGGCCTCCTGGGGCGAGGCCGCCCTGCCCGTCCTGGCCACCCGCCTCACCCGTCTGGTCACGAACGTGCGCCTCTTCGACCACGTGTCCCCGGTGTGCAACGTGATCGTCTCCAACGTGCCCGGCCCCGAGGTCCCCCTGTACCTGGCCGGCGCCCGGCTCGAGGCGTTGTTCCCCCTCGGCCCGATCGTCGAGGGCGTGGGGATCAACGTCACGGTCTTCTCCTATCTCGACGCCGTCCACGTGGGGGTGCAGGCGTGCTGGGACCTGATGCCCGACATCGGGGTCCTGGCCCGGGGCATGGAGGAGGCCCTGGCCGAGCTGGTGGCCGCCACCGACCGGCACCAGCGCCCGGTGCCCTGGTGGCACGGGGAACTGCCGGCCTGACCGCCGGCCGGGCCCACTGACCGCTGCCCCCTGTTGCCTCATGTCAAATGCCGCGCCAAGGGCATTCGTTGCCTCACGGAGAACCCCGCGCCTAGCGCCGCTCGTTGAAGGCCCGGTTGACGGCCCGCGGTGGGGGTCCGGTCTTGGCCAGGGCGAGGCGCTGGAGCTGG
>DAHVAJ010000130.1 GCA_027314705.1 Acidimicrobiaceae bacterium | reverse complement strand
GGGCTGGCCGCGGCCGGGCCGGCGTCGGGCGGCGCACCGTGCACCGGCGGCTGCGACCTGGCCGCGGCCACGGTGGACCTGGCCGGCGCCGCCGGGGGCCCGCCCGGCGTGGTCGTGCTGGTCGACCGCGGCGGGCAGGTGGCCGTCCACACCGCCGGCACCCGCGTGGTGGGCATCGCCGAGCCCATCGGCGTGGCCGACCACCTGCGCCTGGCCAGCGTGTCCAAGGCGTTCAGCGGGGCGGTGGCCCTGGCCCTCGTGGCCCGGGGCACCCTCCGGCTGTCCGACACCGTGGGCCGGTGGCTCCCCGGTCTGCCCGCCGCCTGGTCGCCGGTGACCCTGGCCGAGCTCCTCCAGCACACGAGCGGCATCCCCGATTTCAGCCAGGGGGCGCGCTTCGTCCCCGCCGTCCTCGCCGCCCGTGACCACCCGCCGCCGCCCCGCGCCCTCCTGTCCTACGTCGACGACCCGGCGCTGCTGTTCGCCCCGGGCACCGCCTACGCCTACTCCAACTCCGACAACGTGCTGGTGGCCCTCATGGTCCAGGCGGCCACCCACCGGACCTACACCCGCGACCTCGGCTCCCTGGTGCTGGGCCCCCTCCGGCTCCGCGGGACGAGCCTGCCGGTCGGCTCGGCCCTGCCCGCGCCCTACGTGCACGGCTACACCACCTCGGCCGACGCCGCCCCCGAGGACGTGAGCCACCTCGTCGGCGCCGGATGGAGCTGGTCGTCCGGCGGGATGGTCTCCACCCCGCGGGACACCGACCGGTTCGTCCGGGCCTACGTGGCCGGCGTGCTCACCGACGCCGCCACCCACGCCCGCCAGTTCCGGTTCCGTCCGGGCAGCTCCGAGCCGCCGGGGCCGGGCACCAACAGTGCCGGCCTCGGCATCTTCCGCTACGCCACCCGGTGCGGCACGGTCTACGGTCACACCGGCAACACCTCGGGGTACACCAACTTCACGGCGGCCACCGCCGACGGTGCGCACTCGGTGGTCGTCTCGGTGAACGCCCAGCTCACGCCCAAGACCTCCCCGGCCGTCTTCCCGAGGCTCCTGCGGGTCGAGCTCGACGCCGTCTGCTCGGCCCTGGGGCGCTGACCCGGCCCGGCGCGCCTCAGTCGGGCTCGGGCTCCCCCGGGCGGAACACGAAGGGGAGGTCGCCGACCCGCACCAGCAGCGAGGCCACGGCCCGCCCCAGGGGCGCCAGGGCCTCCTCCAGGGAGCCCGGCTCCTCCAGGAGGTCCTCCCCCAGCGGGCAGGAACCCTCGTAGGAGACCTCGACGGCGCACTCGGGGCCCTCCGGCCCCTCGAGGAGGACCTGCTCGACGGTGACCGGGCCGCGGGCCAGCGGCTCCCCGAGCACGTCGAGGTGGTCCGGCAGGGCGGCGAGCAGCGGTGCCGTGTCCGGGACCCCCTCGAGGCCCTGGACCCGGATGGCGATCTCGACCAGCACCTCGGGCGGCTCGTCCGGCTCCTCGCCGATGGCCCAGCTGCGGTAGGCGGTCTGGCTCCAGGTCGGCCAGTCGAGGCCGGTGTCGACCCGGATCCGGGCCGGCCGCTCCTCGCCGGGCAGGCTGTAGGAGGTCTCGAAGCTCAGGTCGCCGAGGAAGACGTCGACCTGGAACCGCTCCTCGACGGCCTGACGCTGGAGGAGGGCCGCCTCGAAGGCGCGCCGGTGGGAGGCCACCAGCTGGGTGAAGACGTGGTCGAGCATGGCGGGCCAGAGGCTACCGTTCTTGCGTGGCCACCTCCTCCGCCTCCCGGCCGTGGACCGAGCGCCGGGTCATCGCCTATGCCCACCAGGGAGGCGCCTGGGAGGCTCCGTCGTCGACCCTCCACGCCATCGCCGCGGCCGTGGAGGCCGGCGCCACCGGCATCGAGCTCGACGTCCACGCCACCGCCGACGGCCGCCTGGTGGTCTGCCACGACGCCACCGTCGACCGCACCACCGACGGCTCGGGCCCGCTCGCCGAACTGGCCTGGGCCGAGGTGGCCCGCCTGGACAACGCCTACTGGTGGGCGCCGGGCGCGGACGTCACCCCCGGCCTCGACGCCGACGGGTACCCCCACCGGGGCCGCGCCCCCGCGGACCGCCGCTTCGGCGTGGCCCTCCTGGAGGAGGTCCTCGAGGAGTTCCCCGGCGTGCTCCTCAACCTCGACATCAAGCAGACCGCCCCGGCGGTGGAGCCCTACGAGGCGGCCCTGGCCGGCCTGCTGCGGCGGTTCGACTGCGCCGACCGGGTGATCGTGGCCTCGTTCCTCGACCCGGCCACCGACGCCTTTGCCGCCCTCGCCCCGGAGTTCGCCACCGCGGCCGGCACCCTGGCCACGGCCGAGTTCTACCGGGCCGTGCGGGCCGGGGAGGCGCCGCCCCCGATGGACCACGTGGCCCTCCAGGTGCCCGTCTCCTACGGAGGGGTCACCCTCGTCGACGGGGGCTTCGTGGAGGCGGCCCACCACGCCGGCCTGGCCGTGCACGTGTGGACGATCGAGGAGGAGGCCGAGATGGAGCGGCTGTGCAACCTCGGCGTGGACGGGATCATCACCGACCGTCCGACCGCCCTCGTCGGCGTGCTCGCGCGGCTCGGGTGTGCGTGGCGCCCGGGAGGCTGACCGCGGTGCCCGACGCCGCGGTGCCCGACGGCAGCCGCAGGCCCGACGGCAACTGCAGGCCCGACGGCGGCCGCAGGCCCAGCGGCATCAGCAGGCCCGACGGGCCGAGGGGTGGGGGCGGCCCGGCCGGCGGCCGGCGCTGGGGACGGTGCGCTTCAGCCCCGCCCGCAGTTCGGCTTCTTGCCGTGGTTGGCCTTCTTCTTGGCCCGGAGCTTGCGTTTGGTGGTTCGCTTGGACACGGTCCGACGATGCTAGCCGCCGGGCGGAGGTCGGGGCCAGCCGGACCGGGGCGCGGCCGGTGAGCTGGCTGCTGCGGGACGGGGACGTGCTGGCCTCGGCCGAGGTGGCCGACGCCCTGGCCGCCCGGACGCGGGGCCTGCTCGGACGCGACGGCTTCGAGGGCGCCCTCGTGCTCCCCCGGACCCGGTCGGTGCACTCCCTCGGGATGCGCTTCGCCCTCGACGTGGCCTTCTGCGACCACGACCTCGTCGTGCTCGACGTGGTGCGGCTGCCCCCCTGGCGGCTGACCCGGCCCCGACGCGGTGGGCGCGCGGTGGTGGAGGCCGAGGCCGGGGCCTTCGAGCGCTGGGGCCTCCGGGTCGGGGACCGACTCGACGTACGGACATGAGCAGGACGGCGCCGGCCGGGCCGGCCGGCGTGCTGGTGGTGGTCGGCACGCCGATCGGCAACCTCGGCGACCTGGCCCCCCGGGCGGCGGAGGCGCTGGCCGGCGCCGACGTCGTCTACTGCGAGGACACCCGGCGGACGCGCCAGTTGCTGACCCACGCCGGGATCTCCGGGGTGCCCCTCCGCTCGCTCCACGGGCACAACGAGACCGCCCGGGTGGACGAGGTGGTGGCCGCCGTGGCCGGCGGCCGCACGGTGGCGCTGGTGAGCGACGCCGGGATGCCCGCCGTCTCCGACCCGGGGGAGCGGGTGGTGGCGGCGACGGCCGCCGCCGGCCTGGCCGTCACCGTCGTCCCCGGGCCCTCCTCGGTGCTGGTCGCCCTGGTGGCGAGCGGCCTCCCCGCCGACCGGTTCTGCTTCGAGGGCTTCCTGCCCCGTACGGGCCGGGACCGGGCCGAACGGCTGGGCGCCCTGGCCGCCGAGGCCCGCACCAGCGTGCTGCTCGAGGCGCCCGGTCGGGTGGCGGGCACCCTCGACGACCTGGTCGGGGTGTGCGGCGGCGACCGACCGGTGGCCGTCTGCCGGGAACTGACCAAGGTGCACGAGGAGGTCCGGCGGGGCCGGCTGGCCGACGTGGCCGCCCGGGCCGCGACCGACGCGCCCCGGGGCGAGGTGGTCCTGGTGCTCGGGGGGGCGCCGGCCGGGGGCCCGCCCTCGCCCTCGGACGCCGAGCTCACCGCGGCGCTGGCCGCCGCCCTGGCCGGCGGCGAGCGCGTCCGCGGGGCGGTGGACGAGGTGGCGGGGGCCTTCGGGGTCCCCCGCCGGCGCGTCTACGGGCTGGCCCTGGCCCAGCGTGAGCAGGGTGCGACCGCGGCGGCGACCTCGGGCGAGGACCCGGGGGCGGTGCCCGGACCCCGGGGCGGGCCGACCGAAGGTCCGGGGCCGGAATGACCCCGGCCCGGCACGGGTTGGGCAGAGGGAGGCTCCGCTCCCCGGGAGGGCGGCGGAGCGGGGGTCGCCGCCGGGAGCCCGCCGTCGGCAACCCCGCGGCCGGGGCCACCCGGCGGACCGCACCGGCCCCGGCGACCGACCCACCCACGACCCACCCACGACAGACGCATCGACGACCGAAGGGAGAGCCCGAGATGTTCGGACGCAGCCAGGTGGACACGACCCAGGACCCGCCGGTGGAGCCGGACGAGGTCCCCGAGGGGCTCGACCGGGCCGCGTTCGCCGCCGGGTGCTTCTGGGGCGTCGAGGAGTTCTTCCGGGCCGTGCCCGGCGTGGTCGACGCGGTGTCGGGCTACGAGGGCGGCACGGCGGTCCGGCCCACCTACGAGCAGGTCTGCTCGGGCACGACCGGCCACGCCGAGACCGTCCTCGTGACCTTCGATCCGGCCCGGGTCTCCTACGGGACGCTCCTGGCCGAGTTCTTCCGCCACCACGACCCGACCACCCTCAACCGGCAGGGACCCGACCACGGCACTCAGTACCGCTCGGCCGTCTTCACCCGCACCGAGGCCCAGGACCGAGCGGCCCGGTCGGCCCTCGACGAGTACCAGGTCCGCTTCGGCCGCCCCATCGTCACCGAGGTGGTCCCGGCGTCGACCTTCTGGCCGGCCGAGGCCTACCACCAGCGCTACACCGAACGCACCGGGCGGGGCGGCTGCCACGTGGCCAACTGGTGAGCCCGGCCCCGGGGCCCGGGGAGGAGCGGGGGCGCACCTGAGGGACCGGTGACGGCCCGGCGAGGACCGGAGGCTCTGGCGGGCGGGCACCGGCGGGGTCGGTACGCTGGCGGACGGTGCCCCGCTTCTACGTGACCACCCCCATCTACTACGTGAAGGACGCGCCCCACCTCGGGCACGCCTACACGACGGTCAACGCCGACGCCCTGGCCCGGTGGCACCGCCTGGCCGGCGACGAGGTCCTCTTCCTCACCGGCACCGATGAGCACGGCCAGAAGGTGGCCCGGGCGGCGGAGGCCCAGGGCCTCACCCCGCTCGAGTGGACCGACCAGCTGGCCCCCCGGTTCCAGGCCGCCTGGGCCGACCTCGACATCGCCTACGACGACTTCATCCGCACCACGGAGGACCGCCACACCGCCTCGGTGCAGGCGTTCCTGTCGCGGATCCACGACAACGGGTACATCTACAAGGATCGCTACCAGGGCCTCTACTGCGTCCCCTGCGAGCAGTACTACGCCGAGGACGAGCTGCTCGCCGGTGGATGCTGCCCCGTCCACCGCACTCCGGTCGAGCACCTCGAAGAGGAGAACTACTTCTTCCGGCTGAGCGCCTTCGAGGACCGGCTGGTCGAGTGGTTCGAGGCCCACCCCGACGCCGTGGTGCCCGAGTCGAAGCGCAACGAGGCCCTGAGCTTCGTGAAGGGCGGCCTGCGGGACATCTCCATCACCCGCACCTCCATCGACTGGGGCGTGCGGGTGCCCTGGGACGACGAGCACGTCTTCTACGTGTGGTACGACGCGCTCGTCAACTACGTCACGGCCATCGGCTACGGCCGCGACGACGCCCGCTTCGCGGCGTGGTGGCCGTCCGTCCACCACCTCATCGGCAAGGAGATCCTCCGCTTCCACTGCGTGTGGTGGCCGGCCATGTGCCTGGCCGCCGGGATCGACCCGCCGGCCCGGGTGCAGGTCCACGGGTGGCTGCTGCTCGGTGGCGAGAAGATGTCCAACTCGAGCGTCAACCAGATCGCCCCGGGCGACCTCACCGCCGAGTACGGCGTCGACCCGGTCCGCTACCACCTGCTGCGCGACATCCCCCTCGGCAGCGACGGTGAGTTCTCGGCCGAGGGCATCGTGGGCCGCTACAACACCGACCTGGCCAACACCCTCGGGAACCTCCTGGCCCGGGTGGCCACCGTGGTGGGATCGAAGTGCGGGGGCACCGGACCGGCGCCCGACCCGGCCAGCCGGCTGGCCGGTGTGGCCGGCGAGGTGGTGGCGGCGGCCGTCGCGGCCTGGGGCGCGGGCCAGCCCCACCTGGGGCTCGAGGCCACCTGGCGACTCCTGCGGGAGACCAACGCCGAGCTCGAGGCGGCCGAGCCGTGGAAGGCCGAGCCGGGGCCGGCCGTCGAGGCGGTGCTCGGGAGCGCGCTCGAGGTCCTGCGCATCACCGCGCTGCTCCTCGTCCCGGCCATGCCGTCCACGGCACGGGAGCTCTGGCGGCGGATCGGCCTCGCCGGGGTGCCCGAGGACCGGCGCCTGCCGGCCGACGCCGACTGGGGCGGCTACCCCGGCGGCGGCACCGTGGAGAAGGGCGCCCCGCTCTTCCCGCGCCGGAAGGGCTGACCGGCCGTGTCCGAGGCCGTCGTCGAGTGGTTCGACTCCCACTGCCACCTCCAGGACGAGTTCTCCGGCACGGACGAGGCCGCGGCCGCGGGTCCCCACGCCGACCGGTTCACGGCCACCGTGGCCCGGGCCGCCGAGGCCGGGGTGACCCGCCTGGTGTGCGTCGGGACGGGCGCGGCGTCGTCGGCCGAGGCGGTGGCCCTGGCCCGGGCCGCCCGCCGGCCCGACGCCGTGGGCCCGGCCGAGGGCGTGGGCCTGTGGGCGACGGTCGGCCTGCACCCCCACGACGCCAGCGACGGCGTCGACGGCCTCCTCCCGCTGCTCGAGGCCGAGGTCTCCGGTGTGGATCCGGCCGGACGGGTCGTGGTCGGCATCGGCGAGTGCGGCCTCGACTACCACTACGACCACTCGCCTCGCGACGTCCAGCGCGAGGCCTTCGCCCGCCAGGTGGACCTGGCCGCCCGACTGGGACTGGCCCTCGTGGTCCACTCGCGCCAGGCGTGGGACGACACCGTGGACGTGCTGGGGGCCGCCGGCGTGCCCGAGCGCACCGTCATCCACTGCTTCACCGGGGGGCCGGAGGAGGCCCGGCGGTGTCTCGACCTCGGCGCCTTCCTGTCCTTCAGCGGGGTGGTGACCTTCAAGAACGCCCCCGAGGTGCGCCAGGCGGCCGCCCTGTGTCCGGCCGAGCGGCTCCTGGTCGAGACCGACGCTCCGTTCCTCGCACCGGTCCCCCACCGGGGAACCCTCAACGAACCATCGAGGGTTCCCCTGGTCGGGGCGGCGATCGCCCAGGTCAGGGGGGTGCCCACCGCCGAGGTGGCCGCCCTGACCACCAGGAACGCCCTGGTCGCCTTCGGGATCTGACCGAACCGGCCGGACCGCCGCCCGTGCCGGTCGGCGCCGGACGGCCGGGCTCCGGGTTGCCGGTCGGCGGGCGCCCCGCCTAGCCTCGGGCCCGTGGCCGCCTCGGGGTGGCCGCCCGCACCGGCGATGTCGGCGGTGGTGCGCTCGGGACGACGCGGAGGCGCCGTCCCCGTCCGTCCCGCGGAGGGACGGCCCTCCCGGAGGAGCGGCGCCAACTCGGTCCCGTGGGGGGGTGGTGTGCCGTCCCACAAGGAGCGTGGAGTCCTGAGGACCGAATCCCGACGGGGCAGCCGGCCACTGGCCGGGCTGGCCCTCTGCCTGGCACTGCTGGCCGTGCCGCTCGTCGTGCTGCGGAGCGGCCCGGCCGCCTCGGCCGCCACCGGCCCGGCCACCGCCACCGCCACCGGCCCGGCCCCGCCACCGGCCGCCCGTTCCACGCGGCCGCCGGCCCCGCCGCCACCCACCACGAC
>DAHVAJ010000012.1 GCA_027314705.1 Acidimicrobiaceae bacterium | reverse complement strand
AGGTCCTCGGCGTAGCCGCGCCCGCTCGCCGCGCCGTGCCGCTGACCGGGGACGGGCTGGTAGCCGACGGCCTCTGAGGCGCCCACGGCGACGTAATAGGCGGGGGCGACCACCTTCACCCCGGAGCGCAGGGCGCCCGCCGTCGGCGCCGCTGCCACCGCGGCCACGGCCGTCGCCGTCCCCAGCGCCGCCGCGGCGACGGTCAGCACCCTTCGCGTGATCCCCACGCCCAAGAACGGTACCGGCGCCCGGGACCGAATTTGGCGCAGGGCTCGTTGCCCCCGCCCGGTGGTGGTCGGGGGGCGCCTCCCGTAGCCTGGTGGGCCATGGAGCCCTCGTCAGGTCGCCGAACGGACTCGGGCATCGAGGTGCAGCCGGTGTACACCGCAGGGGACCTCGCCGGATGGGACCCGGCGGTCCAGCTCGGCGTGCCGGGCGCCTTCCCCTACACGCGAGGGGTGCATCCCGAGATGTACCGGCGCCGGCTGTGGACCATGCGTCAGTACGCCGGGTTCGGGACGGCCGAGGCCACCAACGAGCGGTTCAAGTTCCTGCTCGAGGCCGGCCAGACGGGGCTCTCGTGTGCCTTCGACCTGCCCACCCAGATGGGCTACGACTCCGACCATCCGCGTTCGGAGGGTGAGATCGGCAAGGTCGGCGTGGCCATCGACACCCTCGAGGACATGCGCCTCCTCCTGGCCGGGCTTCCGCTCGACAAGGTGACGACCTCGATGACCATCAACGCCACCGCGGCCATCCTCCTGCTCTTCTACCAGCTCGTGGCCGAGGAAGGCGGTGTTCGTTCGGAGCAGCTCGGGGGCACCGTCCAGAACGACATCCTGAAGGAGTACGTGGCCCGCGGCACCTACATCTTCCCTCCACGGCCCTCGATGCGGTTGGTGACCGACACCTTCTCCTACTGCGCCGAGCACCTGCCGGCGTGGAACACCATCTCCATCTCCGGCTACCACATCCGAGAGGCGGGGTCGACCGCCGTCCAGGAGATCGCCTTCACCCTGGCCAACGGCATCGCCTACGTCGAGGCGGCCCTCGCCGCCGGGCTCGACGTCGACGCCTTCGCCCCTCGGCTCTCGTTCTTCTGGAATGCCCACAACAACCTCTTCGAGGAGGTGGCGAAGTACCGGGCCGCCCGGCGCATGTGGGCCCGCATCATGCGCGACCGCTTCGGGGCCAAGGACGAGAAGTCGCTCCTCCTCAGGTTCCACACCCAGACCGGCGGGTCCACCCTCACCGCCCAGCAGCCCGAGAACAACATCGTCAGGGTGACCGTCCAGGCCCTCGCCGCCGCCCTCGGCGGTACCCAGAGCCTCCACACCAACGGGTTCGATGAGGCCCTGGGCCTGCCCACCGAGCGGGCGGCCAAGATCGCCCTCCGCACCCAGCAGATCGTCGGCTACGAGTCCGGGATCGCCGACAGCGTCGACCCGCTGGCCGGGTCCTGGTTCGTCGAGTCCCTGACCGACGAGGTCGAGCGGGCGGCCTGGGAGTACCTCGAGCACATCGACGCCCTGGGCGGTGCCGTCGCGGCCATCGAGGTCCAGTACATGCAGCACGAGATCGAACAGGCGGCCTACGCCTACGCCAAGGCCGTCGACGGTGGTGACAAGGTCGTCGTGGGCGTCAACCGGTTCCAGGACGAGCAGGAGGCCCCAGCCGAGGTCTTCCCCATCGACGCCGAGCAGCAGCGGTCGCAGGTGACACGGTTGGCCCGGGTGCGCGCGGCGCGCGACCAGGCGGCGGTGGACGCCGCCCTGGCCGATGTCGAGGCGGCCGCCCGGGGCACCCAGAACCTCCTCGTGCCCATGAAGGTCGCCCTGGCCCGGATGGCGACCCTGGGCGAGGTATCCGACGTGCTGCGCAAGGTGTTCGGCGAGTTCCAGCCCACCGGCTGAGCCGGAGCGGCTACCGGGCCAGGAGGTGCTCGCGCAGCGCCCCGGGCCGGGCCGCGTCGATCGCCGTCCAGGCCATGGCCACCGAGCCGTCGTGGACGGCCGCCTCGGCCGCCGGGGCCACGCAGGCGGCCGCGAACTCCGGTTGGTGGTTGACCGACCCGCCGGCCTCGATGCCGAGCATCGGATGGATCGACGGCACCGCGAGCGAGAGGTTGGCCATGTCCGTCGACAGTGTGGGCGCAGGTTCGCCGGCGTCGTCGGCCGGGAAGCTACGCCCCAGGACCTCGGCGTTCGCCCGGTAGGCGGCGAGGAGCCCCGGGTCGCTCACCATGTGCGAGTAGTCGGGGGCAAGCGGTGCCACGTCCACGGCAGCGCCCGTGGCCAGGCCCCCGGCCTCGAAGCAGGCCCGCACCCTGGGGACGAGCCGGGCGAGCCCCTCGGCGGTGGTCGACCGGAACATGAACCGCCCGGTGACCGTTTCGGGGATGATGTTGGCCGCCTCCCCGCCCGAGGTGACAATGCCGTGCACCTGGTCTCCGGGCGGGAGCTGTTGCCGGAGCAGGCCCAGGGCCACCTGGGCCACCACCATGGCGTCGGCGGCGTTGACCCCCTGCCAGGGAGCGGCCGAGGCGTGGGCCGTCCGGCCGGTGAAGGCCACCTCGACGTGGGAGACGGCCAGGCACGTCGCCTCCAGCCGGTCGACGGGCCAGGGGTGGACCATGAGCGCGGCGTGCACGTCGTCGAAGACCCCGGCGTCGAGCAGGGCGATCTTGCCGCCCCCGCCCTCTTCGGCAGGGGTGCCGACGACGCGGACGCACAGGCCCAGCTCCTCGGCCACCGGGGCGAGCCCGAGCCCGGCCCCGACCGCCGTGGCGGCGATGAGGTTGTGCCCGCAGGCATGGCCGATCCCGGGGAGGGCGTCGTACTCCGCGCACACGGCCACGACGAGCGGGCCCGTTCCGGCCTCGGCCGTGAAGGCGGTGGCCAGGCCCCCGGCCCCGGCCGTCACCCGGAAGCCGCCGGCCCGGAGGGCATCGGCCGTCCAGGCGGCCGCCCGGACCTCCTCGAAGGCCGTTTCCGGCGTCCCGGCGATGGCGTGGCTGAGGGCCACGAGGCCGGGGAGGGCGGCCACCACCGCGGCCCGGGCCCGGTCCTTCGGGTCGGTGCCGGCCACCGGCCTGCCCCGGCTACTCGATCACGGCGATGACGTCGCCGGGACCGACCGATTCGCCGGCGGCCACCCGGATCTCCCGCACCGTGCCCGACTTCTCGGCGTTCACGTTGTTCTCCATCTTCATGGCCTCGAGCACACAGACCGTCTGGCCGACCTCCACGGTGTCGCCTTCGGTCACGAGCAGCTTCACGATGGTGCCCTGCATGGGCACCGAGACGGTGCCCGAGCCACCGCCGGCGGCCGCGGCCCTCGCCCGCTTCGGGGTGGTGGCCCGTGGGCCGGCCGAGCCGGCCTCCGCCACCGCGTCGCCGGGGTCCGGCACCCAGAGCTTGACCTGGTAGCGGCGACCGTCCACCTCGGCCGTGACGTCGCGCAGCACGCGGGGCTCCTCGTGGTCTCCGGCCGGCCCCGAGGCGTCGCCGGCCACGATCCCGGACAGGTCGAGGCGCTGTTCCACCCAGTTGGTGGAGTGCTGGCCGGCGGCGAACTCCGGGTGGTCGAGGATGGCCACGTCGGCCGGGAGGGTGGTGGCCACGCCCTCGATGACCGTCTCGCCGATGGCCCGGAGCATGCGTCGGCGGGCGGCGTCGCGGTCCCGGCCCCACACCACCAGCTTGGCCACCAGGTTGTCGTAGAACTGGCTGACCGTGTCGCCGGACTCGTACCCGGCATCCAGTCGGACCCCGGGGCCGCCGGGAGCGACCAGCTTGGTGATCGTGCCCGGCGACGGGGTGAAGGCCCCGCCGGCCGGGTTCTCGGCGTTGATGCGTACCTCGATGGCGTGACCGTCCCGGCGGATCTCGTCCTGGGTGAGGGGGAGGGCCTCGCCCGAGGCCACCCGGAGCTGCCACTCCACCAGGTCGAGGCCGGTGACCAGCTCGGTGACGGGGTGCTCGACCTGGAGCCTGGTGTTCATCTCGAGGAAGTAGAACTCGCCGTCCTGGTAGAGGAACTCGACGGTGCCGGCGTTGACGTAGCCGCAGGCCCGGGCCACCCGCACCGAGGCCTCCCCCATGGCCCGGCGGATGTCGTCGGGGAAGTTGGGGGCGGGGCTCTCCTCCACGAGCTTCTGGTGGCGCCGCTGGGCCGAGCAGTCACGCTCGCCGAGCCAGAGGGTGTTGCCGTGGGTGTCGGCGATGATCTGCATCTCGACGTGGCGGGGCCAGGCCAGGTAACGCTCGACGTAGCACTCGTCGCGCCCGAAGTAGGCGGCCGACTCCCGCATGGCCGACTCGAGCGCGCCGGGCGCCTCGTCGGGCCCCCCCACCACCTTCATGCCCCGACCACCGCCCCCGTAGGCGGCCTTGATGGCCACGGGCCAGCCGAACTCGGTACCGAAGTCGACCACCTCCTGGGGGGACGCGAGCACCTCGGAGCGACCGGGCACGCCCGACACGCCGACCCGCTCGGCAGCGTGGCGGGAGGAGATCTTGTCCCCCATCACTTCGATGGCTTCGGGCGGTGGGCCGATGAAGGTCACGCCCTGCTCGGTGATGGCCCGGGCGAAGTCGGTGTTCTCGGAGAAGAACCCGTAGCCGGGGTGGACGGCATCGACACCGCTCCGCTCGCTGACGCCGAGGATGGCCTCGGTGTTGAGGTAGGACTCCGCCGCCGTCTGGCCACCCAGGGCGTAGGCCTCGTCGGCCAGGCGCACGTGGAGGGCATCCCGGTCGAGCTCGGAGTAGACGGCCACCGTGGCGACCCCCAGCTCCCGGCACGTCCGGATGACCCGGACCGCGATCTCCCCTCGGTTGGCGATGAGGACCTTCTTGAGCACGCTGCGCCTTTCGACTCGATTCGACCCGGTTCGACTCCGTCCGACGGGATGGGACCCCGGCCCCGTCGGCGGCCGGGTGCGCCCGCGCCCCTCGGGTCCCCACTCTGACACGCCTCCGCGGCGTGGAGGGACCAACCGGCACCGCGCCGGTCCGGCGCGGTGGAGGCGGCGCCGGGCTCCCAGCCTGGCACGGGCCGTAGGGTGTGTGCCATGCCGGGCACCAGGTTCACGGACATCCGCCGGTTCGCCACCATCGACTCGACCAACCGCTATCTGCTCGGCGAGGCCCGGGCCGGCACCCCGGAAGGGGCGGTTGCCGTGGCGGACTACCAGTCGGCCGGTCGCGGGCGGCTGGGCCGGCACTGGGAGGCCCCACCGGGAACCAACCTGCTCGTCTCCGTCCTGCTCCGTCCCCAGGTGACGGTGGCCGACCGCCATCTGGTCCCCACCGCCGTCGCCCTCGCCGCGGTGGAGGCCATCCGGGGGTTCGGGGCGACCGGCGTGGGCATCAAGTGGCCGAACGACCTCGTCGCGCCCGACGGGCGCAAGCTGGCCGGCGTGCTGGCCGAGTCCGATCTCGGTGCCGGCTCGGACGCCCTCGCCGCCGCGGTCGTGGTCGGGATCGGCATCAACGCCAACTGGCCGACCGACGCCGACGACCTCCCGCCCGAACTCACCGGCCTGGCCGTGTCCCTGCGCCAGCTGATCGGCCGGCCGGTGGACCTCGACGCCCTGCTCGACGCCTTCCTCCTTGCCCTGGAGCCGCGGGTCGAGGACCTCACCACCGCCGCCGGACGCCGGGCCCTGGTCGAGGAGCTCACCTCCACCTGCGACACCCTCGGGACCCGGGTCCGGGTCGAACTGCCCGACGGCACTCTGGAGGGAGACGCCGTCGGGATCACCCCCGAGGGCCACCTCGCCGTTCGGACCCCGAACGGCGACCGCACGGTGGTGGCCGGGGACGTCATCCACCTGCGCCCCGGGTCCTGACCCGGCCCCGGCGGCCGGGACCGTTCGTGCGGCCGGCGGCCGGGCCACGACTACGATCCTCCCCCGTGCACCTCCTCGTGACCGGCGGCGCCGGCTTCATCGGTTCCAACTTCGTCCGCTACTGGGTCGAGCGTCACCCCGACGACGCCGTGGTCGCCCTCGACGTGCTCACCTACGCCGGCAACCGGCCCAACCTGGCCGACGTCGAGGACCGCATCGCCTTCGTGGAAGGCGACATCGGGGACCTCGATGCCGTCACGGCCACCCTGGCCGACCACGAGATCGACGTCGTCGTCAACTTCGCGGCCGAGTCCCACAACAGCCTGGCCATCCTCGACCCGGGCCGCTTCTTCCGGACCAACGTGCTCGGCACCCAGACGCTGGCCGAGGCGGCCAGGCGGCACGGCGTGGCCCGCTTCCACCACATCTCCACGTGCGAGGTCTACGGCGACCTGCCCCTCGACTCCGACGACGTCTTCACCGAGGAGTCGCCCTACCGGCCCAGGACGCCCTACAACGCGTCCAAGGCCGGTGCCGACCACGCCGTGCGGGCCTACGTGGAGACCTTCGGGCTGCCGGCCACCATCACCAACTGCTCGAACAACTACGGGCCCTTCCAGTTCCCCGAGAAGGTCATCCCGCTGTTCACGGCGCGGGCGCTCGACGACCGACCGCTCCCCCTGTACGCCTCGACCCGGAACACGAGGGAGTGGCTCCACGTCCTCGACCACTGCCGGGCCGTCGAGCTCGTGCTCGAGCGGGGCGTGGTGGGCGAGACGTACAACGTGGGCAGCGGGGTCGAGGCCAGCATCGAGGAGATCGCCGATGCCGTCCTGGCCGCCACCGGCAAGCCGCCGTCGCTCAAGGAGATCGTCCCCGACCGCCCGAGCCACGACCGGCGGTACCTGCTCGACTCGACGAAGATCCGCACCGCCCTCGGCTGGGCTCCCACGGTCGACTTCGCCCAGGGGCTGGCCGACACCGTCGCCTGGTACGCCGACCATCGCAGCTGGTGGGAGCCCCTCCGGGACCGCGCCCCGGTGCTCGAGGGCGCATGGGACCCGGCCGCGGGCCCCCGGGCTGCCTCGGCACCGTGACCCGCAGGCGTCGGGTGCTCGTCACCGGCGGTAACGGCCAGCTCGGCCGGGACGTCGGGGCCGTCCTGGCCGGTGCCGTCCCGGCCGGTGGCCTCCCGGTCGGTGCCCAGTACGGTTCCGTCCTCCCGCCCGTCGCCGAGGGGCTCTACGAGGTCTTGGCCACCGACGTCGACACGGTCGACCTGCGGGATCGCGATGCCGTGCGGGCGCTCGCCGACGGGTTCCGGCCCGAGCTGGTGCTCCACGCCGGGGCGTACACCGCCGTCGACGCGTGCGAGTCCGATCCGGACACGGCGTTCGCGGTGAACGCTCTCGGCACCCGCCACGTGGCCGAGGCGGCAGCGGAGGTCGGCGCCCATCTCGTCTATCTGTCGACCGACTACGTCTTCGACGGCACGGCCGAGCGGCCCTACGTGGAGTGGGACAGGCCCGCCCCTCGGTCGGTCTACGGCCGCAGCAAGCTCGGTGGCGAGGAGGAGGTACGGGCCATCGCCGGCCACCACGCCACCGTGGTCCGGACGTCCTGGGTGAGCGGGGCCCACGGTGCCAACATGGTGAAGACCGTGCTCCGTCTGGCCGCCGCCTCCACCGACGTCCCGCTTCGCTTCGTGGACGACCAGCGGGGATGCCCGACCTTCACGGCCGATCTCGCCCGGGCCGTGGTGCGGTTGGGGGTCGACCGCCGTCCCGGCACGTTCCATGTGACCAACCACGGGGAGACCACCTGGTTCGGGTTCGCCCGAGCCGTGCTGGCCGCCGCCGGTCAGGACCCCGGCCGGGTCGAGCCCGTTGCGACCGCCGACCTCGATCCGCCCCGTCCCGCGCCCCGCCCGGCCAACTCGCGGCTCGACAACGCCGCCCTGCGCCTGTCGGACCTGCCGGTGCTGCCGGCGTGGGAGGACGCCCTGGCCAGGCTGGTCGGCGCCCTGTCCGGGACCGGCCCGGCGGCTCCGCTCGGGGGGGCGGGGTGACGAGGGCCCACCGGTCCGGGCCGCCCCGGCCGGCGGCCCCCGAGGCGCCAGAGCCCGACCGGAGGGACCGATGACCTCCAGCCCAGGCGAGCACCGGCTGGCCGGGTCCGACGCGGCGCCCGACCGTCCGACCCGGGCGTCTGCCGGCAGTCCGCGCGCCGTCGCCGTCATCGGCGTCGGCTACGTGGGGCTGCCCACCGCGGCCACGCTGGCCCATCTCGGCCACCGGGTCACGTGCGGCGACGCCGACCCGGTCAAGGTGGCCATGCTCCAGGAGGGCCGCGTCCCCATCGTCGAGGAGCACCTCGAGGACCTG
Organism: Acidimicrobiaceae bacterium; assembly: GCA_027314705.1. Lineage (GTDB taxonomy): Bacteria > Actinomycetota > Acidimicrobiia > Acidimicrobiales > RAAP-2 > Bog-756. The sequence continues at coordinate 60,422 of DAHVAJ010000012.1, read as the reverse complement.
GTCCGCGAGGGCCAGCAGTCAGGCCGCCTCCGGTTCGTGCTCGGTGCCACGGCAGCTGTGGAGGGGGCCGAGTTCGTCTTCCTCTGCGTCCCCACCCCCCAGGCCGCCGACGGGTCGGCCGACCTGTCCTACGTCGAGGCGGTGGCGACCGAGATCGCTCCGCACCTGGCCCCGGGCACGGTCATCGTCAACAAGTCGACGGTTCCCGTCGGGTCCACCCTGGTGGTCGAGCGGGTGCTCGGACGCACCGACCTCCAGGTCGTCTCCAATCCCGAGTTCCTCCGGGAGGGCACGGCCGTGGGTGACAGCCTCCACCCCGAGCGGATCGTGGTCGGCGCCGACGACCAGTCCGCCGCCGCCCGGGTCGGCGAGCTGTTCGCCGGCACCCGGGCGCCCCTCCTCATCACCGACGCGGCCACGGCCGAGACCATCAAGTACGCCTCGAACGCCTTCCTCGCCACCAAACTGAGCTTCATCAACGCGGTGGCCGGGCTCTGCGAGGCGGTCGGCGCCGATGTCCGCGACGTCATCCTCGGCCTCGGCTACGACAAGCGGATCGGGTTCGAGTACCTGAAGCCGGGCCCCGGATGGGGGGGCAGCTGCCTGCCCAAGGACACCCGGGCGCTGGTGCACATCGGTCAGCAGGCCGGCTACGACTTCTCCTTCCTGCAGGGGGCCATCGCCACCAACGACGAGCAGTTCGAGCGGGTCGTGGCCAAGGTGCGGTCCGCGGTGGCAGGCCACGGAGCGGGCCCGGGCGTCGCCGGTGCCACCGTGGCCGTGTGGGGCCTCACCTTCAAGGCCGGCACCGACGACCTGCGCAACTCCCCGGCGGTGGAAGTGGCGCTGCGCCTGGCCGAGGAGGGTGCCGTCGTGCGGGCCTACGACCCCACCGTCCACGTACCGGCCGGGGAGCAGTGCTCCGCGGTGCCCGGGTTCCCGGCGCCCGCATCGTCGCCCGGTGCGATCCTGGCCTATCCCGACGCCTACGCAGCGTGCGAGGGCGCAGCCGCCGTGGTCGTGCTCACAGAGTGGGACGAGTTCCGGTGGCTCGACTTCGTCCGGGTGCGCGACGCCCTGGCCGCGCCGGTCGTGGTCGACGCCCGCAACCTCCTCGACCCGGCCCAGGTCCGCCGCCTCGGCTTCACCTACACCGGGATCGGCCGTCGATGAGCGCGCGGATCGTCGTGCTCGGCGGGGGAGGCTTCCTCGGCTCCCACCTCTGCGACCACCTGCTCGGCCGCGGGGACGCGGTCGTCTGCGTGGACGACTTCTCCACCGGACGGCGGGCCAACGTGGCCCACCTGGACGACCATCCCGGATTTGCCCTCGTCGAGGCCGACGTCTCGAGGGGCATCCCGGTGGACGGACCCGTGAGCGCGGTCTGCAACCTGGCCAGCCCGGCATCGCCCCCCGACTACCTGGCCCTCCCCCTCGAGACCCTGGCCGTGGGCAGCGAGGGGACGCGTCACGGGCTCGAGCTGGCCCGCCGCCACGACGCCCGCTTCCTGCTGGCCTCCACCAGCGAGGTCTACGGCGATCCGGAGGTCCATCCCCAGAGCGAGGGGTACTGGGGCAACGTCAACCCGGTGGGTCCCCGCAGCGTCTACGACGAGGCCAAGCGGTTCGCCGAGGCGCTCACCATGGCCCATCACCGCCGTCGCGGCACCGACGTGGTCATCGCCCGCATCTTCAACACCTACGGGCCGCGCCTGCGTCCCGACGACGGCCGGGTGGTGTCGAACTTCCTCCTCCAGGCCCTCCGGGGCGAGCCGCTGACCGTCTACGGCGACGGCAGCCAGACCCGCAGCCTCTGCTACGTCGAGGACGAGGTACGCGGCCTCGTGGCGCTGCTGGACTCGGACCTGACCGGGCCGGTCAACATCGGGAGCCCGGACGAGTACACCGTCCTGCAGCTGGCCCGCACGGTCATCGAGCTGCTCGGGTCGTCCTCGGTGGTCGAGCACCGCCCCCTCCCCACCGACGACCCGACCCGCCGCCGTCCGGACATCACCCGGGCCCGGCGGGAGCTCGGCTGGGAGCCCACCACCAGCCTGGCCGACGGCCTGGCCCGGACGGCCACCCACCTGGCCGGGTCCGCCGGGCTCCCCGACGTGCCGTGAGCCCCTTCAGGAGCCCGGCCGTCGTGCCGACGTTGGGGGAGACTGCCGGGGGCCCGACTGACAGACGAGGATCAGGAGTGCGACACCATGCCTGACGCCGAGGAACCGACGACCGAGGAGGACGGTGGCTATCACCTGCTGTCGGTGATCGTGCCCGTCTACAACGAGCGGGTCACGGTGGCCGAGGTCATCCGCCGCATCCGGGCCGTCGAACTCCCGGTGGCGGTGGAGGTGGTGGCCGTCGACGACGGCTCCTCCGACGGCACCGACAAGGTGCTGGCCGCCCTCGGCGACTCGACCGTCCGGGTGATCACCCACGGCGAGAACCGGGGGAAGGGGGCGTCCATCCGCACCGGGTTGGCGGCGATCCGGGGCGACCTGCTCCTCATCCAGGACGCCGACCTCGAGTACGACCCGGCCGACTGGCCCCGGTTGCTCGAGCCCGTCCTCCGGGGCAAGGCCCGGGTGGTGTACGGGAGCCGGTTCACGGGCGAGCGCAAGAACATGCTGCCCCTCCACTGGATCGGCAACCGCTTCCTCTCACTGGTGACCAACGTCCTCTACTCGTCGACCATGTCCGACATGGAGACCTGCTACAAACTCTTCGACCGCAAGGTGCTCGAGGGGCTGACCATCGAATCGGACCGGTTCGACTTCGAGCCCGAGATCACGGCCAAGGTCCTCCGGCGCGGCCACCGGATCTACGAGGTGCCCATCTCCTACGCCGGGCGCGAGATGGGCGAGGGGAAGAAGATCACCTGGCGTGACGGCGTCGGGGCGCTCCGCGCCCTCATCAAGTACCGGTTCGTCCGGATCGAACCGTGACCGGCGGCGGCGGCCCCCGAGAGCGTGCCGCCGCAGTCATCGTGAACTTCGAGTCCGGGCCGGCCCTGGCCCGCTGCGCCGCCGACCTGCGGGACGCCGGCGTCGAGGAGCTCGTGGTGGTGGACAACGGCTCCGCCGACGGATCGGTCCACCGGGCCCGGGCCGACGACCCGGACCTCGTGGTGCTCCGGCCCGGCGCCAACCTCGGCTACGGCTCGGGGGCCAACCGCGGGGTGGCAGCCACTGCCGCGCCGTACGTGCTGGTGTGCAACCCCGACCTCCGGGTCTCCGGGGGGGCGGTGGCCGCCCTGGTCGCGGCGCTCGACGACGATCCCGGCTGGGCACTGTGCGGACCCCTGGTGCGGACGCCCGCCGGGGACCGCTACCCGTCGGTCCGGCACTTCCCGACCCTGGTCGACGCGACCGGCCACGCCCTGCTCGGGCTCTTCGCCCCCGGCAACCGTTTCACCCGCTCCTACCAGCGGGCCGAGCTCGACCGGGCCGGGGACACGGTCCCGGTGCCCGCCGACTGGGTGTCGGGCGCCTGCTTCCTCGTCCGCCGGTCGGCGTTCGAGGCGGTGGGCGGGTTCGACGAGTCGTACTTCATGTACGCCGAGGACGTGGACCTGTGCTGGCGACTGGGCCGCGCCGGATGGCGGGTGGCCTACGTGCCCGCCGCCGAGGTCACCCACACCCAGGGCGTCTCGACCGACCGCCACCCCTACCGGATGATCGTGGAGCACCACCGCTCCCTGCTCCGGTTCGCCGCCCGCTCCGCGAGCGGCTGGCGGCGGGGCCTGCTGCCGCTCGTGGCTCTCGGGCTCGCCGTCCGGACCGTCCTGGCCACCCTGGCCCGTGCCGCCCGTGGCCGGCCCCCGGCGCCCGGCGCCTTGACGGAGGGCCCGGATCCCACGCTGTAGTGTGAGGCGGTCATGGCCAGCAATCCGACGGGCAAGTGGGTCCAGCGCGCCGCCACCACGGGGGGCGGAAAGACCTATCGAGGCAAACGACCGGTCAACTTCTACGCCAGCCTGGTGGTCATCTGCGTGCTCGGGCTCCTGCTCATCGGCTTCAGCCGGTACCAGAGGACGCACCAGACGGCCAGCTCCTCGGGGCCACCGACCACCCAGCAGGTCTGGTACGCGGCGCTGGGCATCGACATCTGCGGCAAGATGCAGCCCGACCTCCCGGCCAGCCCGACCTCCGGATCCACCGGGCTGGTCGCCAACGGCAACGGCGTCCTCACCATCCACCCGAAGAACAGCTCGGAGTCGGGGCACAACGCCACCCTGGGCAAGTTCGTCTCCGGCTACAAGGGCCTCGAGCTCGACAATTCGACCCTGCGCTACCCGGGCCAGGCCGTCTACACCAACGGCAAGATCTGCCCGACGGGCACGCCCGACGCGGGCAAGCCCGGCGTGGTCGTGGTCTACAGCTGGCCCAACTTCACCTCGAAGACGGGCTCGCAGACGAGCGGCCAGCCCCAGGACCTCCTCTTCGCCAACGGCCAGCTGATCACCATGGCGTTCGTCCCGGCGGCCACCACCGTGCCCAAGCCGCCCGCGCAGGCCATCACCAACCTCATCTCGGCGGCGACGGGCGGGGCCGGTTCCACGGCGTCGACCCTGCCCACGGCGTCGACCCTGCCCACGGCCACGACCGCTCCGACGTCGACGACGCAGCCAGCCGGCGGATCCAAGTCTTGAGGGCGGTCGTCCTGGTGGGCGGTGAGGGCACCCGCCTCCGCCCCCTGACGCTGACCGTCCCGAAGCAGATGCTCCCGATCGTGGAGCAGCCCATGATCGAGCGGGTCCTCGGCCACCTGGCCGACCACGGGATCGACGACGCCGTGCTCTCGCTCGGCTACCGGCCCGACGCCTTCACGGATGCGTACCCGGACGGGGTGATCGCCGGGGTTCGCTCGCACTACGCGGTGGAGCCCAGCCCCCTCGACACAGCCGGTGCGATCCGGTTCGCCGCAGAGCACACCGGCATCGACGGCACGTTCGTCGTCCTGAATGGCGACGTCCTCACCGACTTCGACATCACTGAGCTGGTCGCCTTCCACCGTGCGCACGGGGCCGAGGGCACCATCGGACTCACTCCGGTCGACGACCCTTCGAGCTTCGGGGTCGTCCCCACCGACGACGAGGGCCGGGTGCAGGCCTTCATCGAGAAGCCGCCCCGCGACGAGGCTCCGACCAACCTGATCAATGCCGGGATCTACGTGCTCGAGCCGTCGGTGCTGGGCCGCGTCCTCCCGGGGGCCCGCGTCTCGATCGAGCGCGAGACCTTCCCGGCCATGGTGGCCGACGGCGCGCTCTTCGCCCGGGGGTCGGACGCCTACTGGCTCGACACCGGCACGCCCGACGCCTACCTCCGGGCCCACCGCGACCTGCTCGCCGGTCGCCGTGGAGGTCCGCCCGCCCCGGGTGCCGTCGAGGACCCCACGCTCGGACCCGGCGTCTGGCGCATCGGTGAGGTCGAGGCCACCGACGCCACCCTCGCCCGGGCGCTCCTCGGCCGGGGTGCTGCCGTCGCCGCCCGGGCCACGGTGACGGACTCGGTCGTGGGCGCCGCCTCGGTGGTCGAGGAGGGGGCCGCCGTGCGGGGCTCGGTGCTCCTGCCCGGCGCCCGGGTGGCGGCGGACGCCACCGTGGACGACTCGATCGTGGGACCGGGCGCGGTCATCGGGCAGCGCTGTGTGATCCAGGGCGTGTCGGTGATCGGCGCCGGTGCGGTCACGGCGTCGGGCTCGGTGCTCGACGGTGCCCGTGTCGCGGGAGGGGACTGACCGTGCGGGCCCTGGTGACGGGCGGGGCCGGGTTCATCGGTTCGACGCTGGTGGACCGTCTGCTGGCCGAGGGCCACGCCGTCGACGTCATCGACGACCTCTCGACCGGATCACTGGCCAACCTGGCCCAGGCCCGGTCCACTCCGGAGCACGACCTCACCTTCCACCGGCTCGATGTCCGCTCCCCCGAAGTGGTCGACCTGGTGGCCCGGCGGGAGCCCGAGGTCGTCTTCCACCTGGCCGCCCAGGCCGACGTGCGCGTCTCGGTGGCCGACCCAGTGTTCGACGCCGACGTCAACGTGCTCGGCACCCTGCGGGTCCTGGAGGGCGCCCGGGCCGCCGCGTCCTCACGGGTCGTCTTCGCGGCCAGCGGTGGCACCCTCTACGGAGAGCCCGACACGTCCGAGCTTCCCCTGTCCGAGTCGCTGCCCCAGCGTCCGCTCTCGCCCTACGGTGTCTCGAAGAAGGCGGCCATCGACTACCTGGTGGCCTACCGGGAGCTCCACGCCCTCGAGTTCGTGGCCGTCGCCCTGGCCAACGTCTACGGGCCCCGCCAGGACCCGCACGGCGAGGCCGGCGTGGTGGCGATCTTCGCCGAGCAGCTCCTCGGGGGCCACCAGGTGACCATCTACGGTGACGGTGAGCAGACCCGGGATTTCGTCTACGTCGACGACGCCGTGGACGCCTTCGTCCGGGCCGCCACCCGGGGCGGCGGCCTGGTCTGCAACATCGGCACCGGACGGGAGACCTCCGTGAACGCCCTCTACCGCGAGATGGCGTCCCAGGCCGGCGTGGAGCCCGGGGCCGCCTACGGACCGCAGCGCGCCGGTGAGGTGGCCCGCAACTGCCTCGATCCCTCCCGGGCCGCGATCCACCTGGGGTGGCGCTCGTGGACCGAGCTCGGGTCGGGCACGGCCGCCACCCTCGCGTACATGCGGCAGCGGCTGTCGGAGACGGGCGGGGTCTGAACCGGCCGGACGGCGGGAAGCGGCTAGGCTGGGCGTTCTCCGCAGGCTCCGTCCGCGGAGGTCCCCCCGAGGCACGCACCGTGCCCTTGTCGCACGAAAGCGTCCCCATGCCCCCCACCCCGTCCTTCGCCGACCTCGGCGTGCCTGCCGACCTGGTCGCCGTCCTGTCCGCCGCATCGATCACGGCCCCCTTCCCCATCCAGACCCTCACGGTGCCAGACGTGCTCGCCGGCCGCGACGTCTGCGGCCGTGCCCCCACCGGGTCCGGCAAGACGCTGGCCTTCGGCCTGGGTGTCGTGGCCCGTCTGCACGGTCCCCGTTCGTCGCCCCGGCGGCCCCGGGTCCTCGTGCTGACGCCCACCCGTGAGCTGGCCTCGCAGGTCGCCGCGGAGCTACGGGCCGTGGCCGCTCCCCGCAAGCTGCAGGTCGAGGCGGTCTACGGCGGCGTCGGGTACGGGCCCCAACGCCGGGCCCTGGCCCGGGGCGTCGATGTGGCCGTGGCCTGCCCGGGTCGGCTCGCCGACCTCATCCAGCAGGGCGACGTGCACCTCGACGCCGTCGAGACGGTGGTGATCGACGAGGCCGACCGGATGGCCGACATGGGGTTCCTGCCCGAAGTCCGCCGCATCCTGGACCGGACCCCCGGCGACCGCCAGACCATCCTCTTCTCGGCGACGCTCGACGGTGCCGTCGACGTCCTGGTGCGGAACTACCAGCGCGACCCGGCCCGCCACGAGCTCGAGGAGTCCGGTGACGACGCGCCCGATGCCCGCCACCTCTTCTGGCGGGTGACGTCGGGGGAACGGGTGGCCCGCGCCGCCGAGGTCGTGGCCGCGGCCGGTCCGACCATCGTCTTCACCCGCACGAAGCACGGCGCCGACCGCGTGGCGCGCCAGCTCGGTGAGCGGGGTGTCCGCGCCGCGGCCATCCACGGTGACCGAAGCCAGCGCCAGCGCGAGCGGGCCCTCGAGGCGTTCGGGAGCGGCGCGGTCGACGCCCTGGTGGCCACCGATGTGGCTGCCCGGGGTATCCACGTCGACGGGGTGGCCGCCGTCGTGCACGTCGACCCGCCCGCCGACTCGAAGGACTACGTCCACCGCTCGGGCCGCACGGCCCGGGCCGGCGCCAGCGGCGTGGTGGTCTCGCTCGTCACCCCCGACAAGGCCGGCGCGGTCAGGCAGCTCCAGCGGTCCCTCGGGCTTCCGTCGGGGACGACGCCGTCCGACCTCGCCGCCGTGACCGAGGTCACCGGGACACCACTGCCGCGCCGTCGGCCGGCGCCGGTCGCCGGCGCGGCCGAGCCCGAGCGGGCACGCGGGCGCGACTCGGGTCGGCCGGTCCGGGGGAAGGGACGGGGTCGACCGTCGACGAGCCACGCCGCGAGGACGGGGTCGGGGTCGGCCACCGGGAAGGCGGGTCGCTCCCGCTCGGCGACGACCGGGCGGTCCGGGGAGCCGGGGCGGTCCGGACGGGGACAGCCGGCGGTTGCCGGCCGGGGCCGGGCACGCCGCGGTGCCAGGAGCGCCGCCGGCCGCTGAGCCACCGCCGCCCTGACGGCGGTGGTCCGGCCCACCGTCCTCTACAGTCGGCCCATGCCTTCCGACAGCAAGCCGTCCGTGTCGGTGCCCGGCGGTCCTCCCCCGGACGACCTCGTCATCGAGGACATCGAGGTGGGGGCCGGAGCCGAGGCCCGGGCCGGAGCCCCGGTCACCGTCCACTACGTGGGGGTCGCCTGGAGCAGCGGGGCGGAGTTCGACTCGTCGTGGGACCGCGGCGAGCTCTTCAGCTTCCCGCTCGGCGCCGGTCAGGTGATCACCGGGTGGGACCGGGGTGTGGACGGGATGCGGGTCGGTGGGCGCCGCCGCCTGACCATCCCGCCCGGTCTCGGGTACGGAGCCCGGGGCGCCGGCGGCGTGATCGGTCCCGACGAGACGCTCGTCTTCGTGGTCGACCTCTTCGACGTGGGCTGACCGCGGCGGGCCCGGGAGGCCGGCGGCCTACCGGAAGAGATCGTCGCCCGGGGCGCGGACGATCTCGGCGGCCACCGACGCCCGGCGCAGCCAGGCCGGGTCGGCGCCCCGAACCACGGCGGCGGGCACGCCACGGGCCTTGCCCATGACCAGTTCGGCCGCGGCGGCCAGCTCGTCGGCCACGCACACCTCGGTGGCCTCGAGCACCCGCCCGGTGGCGTCGGGCGTGCCGCGCAGGTCCACGACCCCGGCGATCCCGGCGATGCCGATGGCCACGTCGGTGACCCCGTTGCGCCAGGTCCTCCCGAAGGTGTCGGACACGATCACGCCGACGGCGACCCCGAGGCGGTGGGCGAGGGAGTGACGCAGCCGCCGGGCCGAGCGGTCGGGGTCGACGGGCAGCAGGGCGGCCGTCCCCGCGTCGACGTTCGAGAGGTCGACCCCGGCGTTGGCGCAGATGAAGCCGTGGCGGGTCTCGGTGATGAGGAGGTCGCCGCGCCGGCGCAGTACCCGGACGGCCTCCCGCTCGACGAGGGCCTGCTTGGCCGCCCGGTCGGCCGGGTCGACCTCGACGATGCGGCCTTCGGCCTTCGAGACGACCTTCTGGGTGATCACGAGCACGTCCCCTTCGCGCAGCCAGGTGGACGGCCGACCGTCGGGGCCGGGCGGCGCCAGGGCGGTGGTCAGCACGGCAGCCAGGTCGTCCCCCGGACGGATCTCGCCCACGCCGGAGACGGGCCAGACGGTGAGCCCACCGGCAGGCGCGGGGTCGTCAGCCGAGGGCACCGAGCACCACCCGGGCCAACGCCGCCGACCGCTCGAGCGAGGACATGACCGTGGGGGCGACGACGCAGCGGACGCCCTCGGCCTCGACGTCTCCGGCCAAGGGGGCGTCGGCCTCGTCGATGACCAGGGTGCCGACCCACGGGGCGTACCAGCGGGCCACCCCTACCGCCGTGGGGGGCACCCCGAGCTCGGCCAGGAGCCGGTCGGCCGGACCCTTCAGCGCGGCGCCGGCGACAATGGGGGAGACCGCGACGATGCGGTCGCGTCGCCCGGCGAGCGCCTCCCGCACGCCCGGCACGGCCAGCACCGGGTCGATGGAGACGACCGGGTTGGACGGGCACACGACGACCGTCTCGGCCCCGGCGATGGCATCGAGGACGCCGGGCCCGGGCCGGGCGGTGGCGGCCCCCTCGAAGCGGACCCCGGAGACGGCCACGCCGTGCCGGAGCCGGACGAAGTACTCCTGGAAGTCGATCTCGGGACCGTCGACCAGGGTCAGGCAGGTGCGGAGCGGGTCGTCGGTGACGGGCAGCACCCGGACCCCGACACCGAACGACCGGGCCAGCTCGGAGGCCACCTCGCCGAGCCCGGCCCCCTCGGCCAGCCGCTGGGTCCGGTAGCAGTGGGTGGCCAGGTCGCGGTCGCCGAGGCGGAACCAGGTCTGTCCGCCGAGGTCGGACAGTGCCTCCATCACCCGCCACGTCTCGTCGGCCAGGCCCCACCCCGTCTCCGGGTTGACGGCGTCGGCCAGGGTGTAGACGACGGTGTCGAGGTCGGGGGAGATGTGGAGCCCGTGGAGGACGGTGTCGTCGCCGGTGTTGACCACCGCAGCCACCTCCCCGGCCGGCACCACCTCGACCATGCCCCGCAACAGGCGAGCAGCCCCGACGCCGCCGCACAGGGCGGTGATCACCCGGGGAACCGTCGGCGGGGGGTCGGCCTCACCCGGGGCAGGCTACCCGGCCGCCGCGGCGGCACGGGCCGCCGGCCCCGGTGGGGCCCGGGGGAGCGACGGCGCCCGGTGGCGGATGTGCAAGGCTCGCGGCGTGCCGCCGCGACCAGCGACCGACCGGCTGGCGGTCGGGTTCGACGCCACGCCGCTCCTCGGCGCGCCGACCGGGGTGGGTGTCTTCTGCGGCGGAGCGCTCGACGGCCTGGCCGCCCGGGACGACCTCGCCGTGACGGCCTACGCCGTCAGCTGGCGTCGGCGCCGGGACATCGAGGGACGGGTGCCGGCCGGAGTGACCACGGCGCACCGGCCGATGCCGGCGCGGCCCCTGCACCAGGCGTGGGCCCGGGGCCCGCTGCCCCCGATCGAGTGGTTCACGGGTGGTCTGGACGTGGTCCACGGGACCAACTTCGTCGTGCCCCCGACGGCGCGTGCCGCCCGGGTGGTGACCGTCCACGACCTGACCGTGGTCCTCTTCCCCGAGCTGTGCGACGGGCCCACGCTCGCCTACCCGCGCCTCATCCGGCGGGCGGCGGCCGAGGGCGCCTGGGTCCACACGCCGTCGCGGTTCGTGGCCGACGAGGTCGTGGCCGAGCTGGGCGTCGACCCGTCCCGGGTCCGGGCCGTCCACCACGGTGTCCCCGCCCTGCCCGACCCGGGACCGGCTCCGGCCGGCCCGACGCTCCCCGCCGGCTGCGGGCGCTACGTGCTCGCCGTCGGCACCGTCGAGCCCCGCAAGGACTACCCCCTGCTCGTGTCCTCGTTCGCCGACGTGGCCGTGGCCCACCCCGACGTGGCCCTGGTGGTGGTGGGCGCCGACGGGTGGGGGGCCGAGGCGTTCCGTTCCGCCCTCGAGGCGTCGGTGGTGCGCCACCGGGTCGTCCGTACCGGTTACCTCGACGGCGCGGGGCTGGCCGCGGCCCTCCGCGGCGCGTCGGTGCTCGCCTATCCCTCCCGCTACGAGGGCTTCGGCTTCCCACCCCTCCAGGCCATGGCCGCCGGGGTCCCGGTGGTGGCCACGGCGGTCGGGGCCGTTCCCGAGGTGGTGGACCAGGGCGCCCGCCTGGTGGCCGCAGGTGACGGCGACGCCCTGGCCGGTGCCCTGGTCGAGGTCCTCGACGGCGGTCCGGCGGTGGAGGCCCTGGTGGCCCGCGGCCGGGCCAGGAGCGCCTCGTTCACCTGGGAGGCGTGTGCGGCCGGCCTGGCCGGGCTGTACCACGAAGCCCTCGCCGAGGGACGCACCGCCGGTGGCGCCGGAGCGGGCAGACGGTGAGCCCTCCCCGGGTCCTGCTGCTGGCCGAGCAGCTCCGCCGGTCGGCGTCGGGGGGCATCGGGACCTACGTGCTCGGGCTCCTCCAGGGGCTCGCCGCACTCGACCCGGCCGTCCGCCCCGAGGTCGTGGTGGCCGCCAGCCGGCCCCCGCCGGGGGGCCGGACCGATCCTCTCGCCGCGTTGGGCCGGCCGCTGCACCTCTCGCCGCTGCCCGGGGCGCTCCTCACGCGGGCCTGGGACCTCGGGGTGGTGCGGCCCCCGTCGGACGCCGAGGTCGTCCACGCCGCGTCGCTGGCCACGCTGGCACCCGGCCGCGCGGCGCTGGTGGTGACCGTTCACGACCTCCTCTGGCGCCGTGTCCCCGAGGCCTACCCCCGCCACGGCCGCCGGTGGCACGAGGCCGCCCTGCGCCGGGCCCTGCGCCGGGCCGACCACTTCGTGGTGCCCTCCGCCGGGGTGGGCGCCGACCTGACCGCCGCCGGCGCGCCCGCCGACGCCGTCACCGTCATCCCGATGGGTGCGGACCACCTGCCGCCACCCGATCGGCCCGCGGCCGCGGCCCACCTGGCCTCCCTGGGGGTGGAGGGGCCCTTCCTGCTCTGTGTGGGCACCTTCGAGCCGCGTAAGAACCTCGGGCGTCTCATCGAGGCCTACCGGGAGGTGCGTGACCGCCTGCCCGAGCCGTGGCCCCTCGTCCTGGTCGGGCCGGCCGGATGGGGCGCGCGGGTGGTCCCGGCGCCGGGTGTGGTCCTGGCCGGACCGGTCTCGGCCCAGGAGCTGGCCGGGCTGTACGTCTCCGCCCGCCTGCTCGCCTACGTGCCCGTCGTCGAGGGCTTCGGCCTGCCCCCCGTCGAGGCCATGGCCCTCGGGACACCGGTGGTGGCCAGTCCGCTCCCGAGCACGGCCGGAGCCGCCCTCGAGGTCGACCCGCACGACACGGCATCCGTCGCCGACGGCCTGCTGCGGGTGGCCACCGACGAGGCGACCCGGGCCGAGCTGGTCCGCCGGGGCGGCGCCCGGGCGGCCGAGCTGTCGTGGAGCTCGATCGCCAGTCGGCACGCCGAGGTCTGGGGTCGGGCCGTGGCGGGAGCGGCCCGTGGCCGCTGAGTTGCCGGTGCGGGTGGTGCTCGACGTGACCGCGGTGCCCGACCGGCCGGTCGGCGCCGGACACTACGTCCTGCGGCTGGCCGCCGCCCTGGCCCGCCGGGACGACCTGTCCCTCGTGATCTGCAGCCGGGCCTCGGACCGGGCCCGGTGGGCCACCCTGGTCGTCCCGAGCGACCTCCTCGCCGCCGCCCCCGACCCCCGGCCCCTGCGGTTGGCCTGGGAGCAGGTCCGCCTCGGGCCCCTCCTCCGTCGGACCGCCGCCGACGTGCACCACGGGCCCCACTACACCATGCCCCGCCACGCCCCGGTGCCCTCGGTGGTGACCGTGCACGACCTCAGCTTCTTCGAAGCCCCGGCCTGGCACGAGCGTTCGAAGGTGGTGTACTTCCGCCGGGCCATCATCCGTGCCGCCCGGGAGGCCGCCGTCGTGGTCTGCCCCAGCCGGACGACGGCCGACGCCTTGGCCCACTGGTGCCGGGTCGAGGCCGAGGTGGTGGTCGCCCCCCACGGCGTGGACACGGTGCGGTTCCGTCCGACCGAGCCGGCGCCGGGCGCCGACCGGGCGGTGCTCGCCGCGCTCGACCCGCGCCTCGGCGGCGACCGGGCGGCACTGGTGTTCGTGGGCACCCTCGAACCACGCAAGGACGTGCCCTCACTGGTGGGCGCCTTCGCCCGCGTGTCCCACCGGCACCCGGACGCCCTGCTCGTGCTGGCCGGGGGCCGGGGCTGGGGTGCCGACGCCGTGGACCGGGCCGTGGCCGCATCCGGGCTCGGGACGCGCATCGTCCGCACCGGCTACGTCGGGGACGAGGTGGTGCCCGCGCTCCTGCGGACGGCCGCCGCGGTCGTCTACCCGTCGCTCTACGAGGGCTTCGGCCTGCCGGCCCTCGAGGCCCTGGCCTGTCGCGCCCCCCTGGTGACGACGTCGGGCACGGCCATGGAGGAGGTGGCCGGGGGGAGTGCCCTGCTCGTGGCGCCGGGCGACGTCGCCGGTCTGGCCGACGTCCTCGACGCCGTGCTCGACGGGGCCGGGCGGGATGCCGCCGGCGAGCGGCGCCGGGCCCTCGGGACCGCCGTCGCGGCGCGTCACACCTGGGAAGCGAGCGCCGGGCGGCACGTGGGCGCCTACCGCCGGGCCGTCGGGCGGGAGCCGGGCGGCACGGTGCCCGGTCCCGCGGCCAGCCGGTAGGGTTCCCCGGCGTGCGCTCCCTCATCACCGGTGGCCGCGGCTTCGTCGGGACCTGGCTGGCCGAGCACCTGCGCGGCCAGGGCGACGAGGTCGTCCAGATCGACCGGGAGGTGGAGATCACCGACCCCGACGCCCTGTTGGCCGCGGTCGGCGACGCAGCGCCCGACGCGGTGTACCACCTGGCCGCGCTGAGCCACGTGGGGGAGTCGTGGGACGACCCCCTGCGGGTCCTCCAGGTGAACGTGGTGGGCACGGGAGCCGTCCTCGCCGCGGCGCGGGCGTGCGGGACGGACCCGACGGTCCTCGTCACGAGCTCCGCCGAGGTCTACGGGGCGGTGACCGACCCGGGCCGGCTACCCCTCACCGAGGCGTCGGCCACCGCACCGCTCACGCCCTACGCGGCGTCCAAGCTGGCCGCCGAGGCGCTCTGTGCCCAGGCCTGGCTCGGCCACGGCCAGCGCGTGGTCGTCGTCCGCCCCTTCAACCACATCGGGCCCGGCCAAGCACCCAATTTCGCCGTGGCCGCCCTGGCCAAGCGCATCGTCGACGCGGAGCGCAGCGGGTCGCCGTCGATCCCGGTGGGCAGCCTGTCGGCCCGGCGGGACTTCACCGACGTACGGGACGTCGTGCGCGCCTACCGGCTGCTGGTGGAGTCCGGGGAGCCGGGCGGGATCTACAACGTCTGTTCCGGCCGCGACGTCTCCATCCAGGAGATCGCCGATCGGCTCCTCGCCCTCGCCGGCTCCTCGGTCTCGCTCGAGACCGATCCGGCGCTGGTCCGGCCCGTCGAGGTGCCCGTCCTCCGGGGAGACCCGGGCCGGCTCGGGGCCGCGACCGGGTGGCGGCCGGAGCTGGCACTCGAGCGGACCCTGGCCGACGTGCTCGCCTACTGGCGGGACGCCCGGTCCTGAGGTTCCCGGACGCGGGAGACGGCCCGCACGGAGCGGGCCGTCTCTCCGGGGACCGGTGGGGGGATCCCGGTCGGCGGGGACCGAGGCCGGTCAGGGCGTCGGTCCGGCGCCGGGCGACCCGGGGGAGGGTCGGTGCCGGCGCGGTCGGGGCCGTCAGGCGACGGCCGTGGGGCGAAGCGTCCGGAGCTGGGTCCGGGCCTCCTTGGCCTGCTGGCGGGCCTGCTTGGCCAGCTCCCGGGCCTGGGCCGGCAGGCGGTCCTCGAAGGGGGCGAAGGCGGCCTCGACCCGGTCGATGACCTCCTCGACCCGGTCGAGGAGCACGTCGACCCGGGCATCGGCGTCGCGCACGGCCCCGGTCAGGTCCGAACGGACGCCGGCCACGCGGTCGCCGAGGCCGTTGGTCGGGTCGCCGTACTTCTTCACCAGGTCCTGGCGGCGTACCTGGAGGCGCTGGACGCCGAGCACGCCGGCCCCGATGACGACGTAGGCGGCGTCTTTGGCCACGTTGGCCAGGTCCTTGGCGGTCTTGGTGACGTCGGTGCTGAACTCGGGCATGGGCTGCTCCTTCGGTCGGTGGATCCCGGGCGGGGGGCCGCCGGTCGGTGGCCCGTGTGTCCCTGCGCACGGTCCCGGGAGGGGACCCGGCTCCGTGCTCCCATGCAAGTGTATATGAACTGCATAACAGTTGCAAGCACTCTGCACACGGCCCTGGTCGCGGCCGGCCCGGGCCGGGGGAGCCCATGACCCCCCTGCGGGGCCGGTAGCCTCTCCCCCCTGATGGACACACTGGCCCCGCCGGTCGTCGCCGTCGTCGTGGCCCACGATCCCGGTCCGTGGTTCGCCGAGACGCTGACGTCGCTCGCCCACCAGGACTACCCCGAGCTGGCCGTGCTCGTGCTCGACGCGGCCGGGACCCGGGAGGACCTGGCCGAGCGGGTGGCCGCCGTCCTGCCCTCCGCCTACGTGCGTCGGCTGGAGGACAACCGGGGCTTCGGCGCCTCGGTCAACGAGGCCCGGACCATGATCGACGGGGCCGACTACTTCCTCCTCTGCCACGATGACGTGGCCCTCGACCCCGACGCCGTGCACCTCCTCGTGGAGGAGGCCTTCCGCTCCAACGCCGGGATCGTCTCGCCCAAGGTCGTGAGCTGGGACGATCCCGAGCGCCTGGTCCACGTCGGGCTGGGCGCCGACAAGGGCGGCGCCGTGGTCGACCGGGTCCATCCCCACGAGATCGACCACGGCCAGCACGACGCCGTCCGGGACGTCTTCCTCGCCCCCGGCGGGTGCATGCTGATCCGCGTCGACCTCTTCGCCGAGCTGGGGGGCTTCAACCCGGCCATCGTGGCCATGGGGGAGGACCTCGAGCTCTGCTGGCGGGCCCAGGTCGTCGGGGCCCGCGTCATCGTGGCCCCGGCCGCCCGGGTCCGCCACCGCGAGGAGCTGGCCGCCGGTCGTCGGGAGCTCACCCCGCTCCTCGGCGGGGCCCCCGGCCCCCGCCACCCGGTCACCCTCCAGGAGCTCCAGCGCCGCCACGAGCTCCTCGCCGTGGGGACCTGCTACGGGCGCGCCCACCTCTGGCGGGTCCTCCCGCAGGTGTTCCTGCTGGCCGCGGCCGAGGTGGTGGTGGCCGAACTGGCCGGCAACCGGCTCCGGGCCCGGGCGGTGGTCCGGGCCTGGCGGTGGAACCTGGCCCGACTCGGCGCCCTGCGGGCCCGACGGGCCGACCTGGGGGCCAGGAGGCGCCTCCCCGACCGCGACCTCCGGCGCCAGCAGGTCCGGGGAAGCGCCCGGCTCTCCGCCTACCTGCGCCGGGTCTTCCAGCTCGGCTTCCGGGGTGCACACGCCGACGACCTGGCCGACGAGCAGGACAGGTGGCCGGAGGCCGCCGGCGCGCCGGCTGGCGGAGCGGCCGCCGCCGGGCCGACCGACAGCGGGCCGACCGACAGCGGGCGGGTCGGCGCCAGGGTCCGCCTGGCCGTGTGGCTCGCCGCCGCGCTCTTGCTCGTCATCGGCTCGCGTGGGGTCCTCACCGGCCGGCTGCCCGCCGTGGGCCAGTTCGCGCCCTTTCCGTCGTGGACCTCGACGGTCTCGCAGTTCTTCGCCGGCTGGCACCCCTCGGGCGTGGGGACGACGGCACCGGCCGCGCCCGCCCTGGCCCTCGCCGGCGTCGTCGGGACCGTGCTGCTCGGGGCCATGGGCCTCACCCAGACGGTCCTGGTCTTCGGCTGCTTGCCGCTCGGCGCCTGGGGCGTGGTCCACCTCCTCCGCCCCTTCGGCTCCCAGCGTGCCGCCCTGGTGGCCGGTCTGGCCTACCTGGCCATGCCCCTGGCCTACGACGCCGTGGCCCTCGGACGGTGGGGCGCGCTGGTGGCCTACGCCGGCGCCCCGTGGGTGCTCGCCGCGCTGGCCCGGGCGGCGCGCCTCCACCCCTACGGTCCCACCCCCGGCGGGCGCCCCGGCGGGCGGACGGGGGCGTGGACGACCCGGCACGGCCTGGTCGGGGCGGCGTTCGTCCTCGGCCTCCTCGAGGCCGTCCTCGTCGCCTTCGCCCCGGGCGCGGCCGTCGTGGTCGTCCTGGCCGCCCTGGCCCTGCTGCCCCCGGCGGTCCTGTTCCACGACGGTGCCGGTGCCGGCCGGGCCGTGGGCGTGGCCCTCGGGGCGACGGGGGTGGCCGCGGTGATCTCCCTGCCCTGGGTGCTCGGCGTCCTCTCGGCGGGCACGGGGGCCCTGGGCGTCTTCGGCCCCCCGACCCCGGCGTCGGGGGCCGCGGGCTGGGGCGAGCTCCTGCGCTTCTCCCTGGGGCCCATCGGCGACTCGCCGCTGGCCTGGGGTTTCGTCGTGGCCGCCCTCGCCCCCCTGGTCCTCGCCCGCGACATCCGCTTCCGGTGGGCCGTGCGGTTCTGGTCGATCGCCCTGGTGTCCTGGTTGGCGGCGTGGGCGGTGGGCCGCGGGTGGACCGGTTCCCTCGCCGTCGATCCCCAGGTCCTGCTGGCTCCGGCCGCGGCGGCCACGGCCGCGGCGATCGGCCTCGGGATCGCCGCCTTCGAGGTGGACCTGCGGCGGGCCGAGTTCGGCTGG
Organism: Acidimicrobiaceae bacterium; assembly: GCA_027314705.1. GTDB lineage: Bacteria > Actinomycetota > Acidimicrobiia > Acidimicrobiales > RAAP-2 > Bog-756. The sequence goes on along the minus strand of DAHVAJ010000012.1, from coordinate 42,447 downwards.
CGGCAGCTCACGACCGTGGTCGGTGCCCTGGCCGTGGCCGTGGCCACGCTGCCCACACTGGCCTCGGCCCTCCCGGGCCGCTGGGACCTGCCGGTCAACGACTTCGCCCAGTCGGTCGCCTGGATGCACGGCCGGACCGTCGACGGCGCGTTCCGTGTCCTGTGGCTCGGTGACCCGCGCGCGCTCAACCAGGGCTCCTGGGCGCAGGGGGACGGCCTCGCCTACGCCACCAGCGAAGACGGCCCCCCGGACGCGCGCTGGCTGTGGAACGGCACCGCACCGGGTCCGGCGGCCTCGCTGGGCACGGACGTCGGCCTGGCCCGGTCGGGTCGCACCGACCTCCTCGGCAGCCTGCTGGCCCCCGCCGGCGTGCGGTACGTCGTGGTCCTCACGTCGCTCGCCCCCGAGATCGTCGGCGAGCAGAGCCCGCCGACCTTCCCGGTGCCGTCCGACCTCCTCCCCGCGCTCGGCCGCCAGCTCGACCTCGTCCCGGTGGTCTCGGGTACGGGCATGACCGTCTACGCCAACGCGGCGTGGATCCCGGTGCACGCCGAGGTGGCCGCCGCGGTCGGGCCGGCCGCCGCGGCGCCACCCCTGACCATCCCGCCGGACACCCCCCTCGTGGCCGGGGCCCGCCCCGTGCTGCCCGCCCCACCGGCCTCGCGCTCGGCACGCGGCAACCTGACCGCCGGGACGGTGCTGGCCGCCGTGGCTCCGGCCGGACGCTGGGAGCTGACCGGGGCGTCGGGCGCAACCTTGTCGCGATCGTCGTCGTTCGGATGGGCCGCCCGGTACTCCGTGCCGGCGGCCACCACCGGCACGCTCCGCTTCGCCGGTGGCCCGTGGCCGGTGCTGGCCGGGCTCTATGCCGTGGTCGCCTGGCTCCTGGCCCTGGCCGCTCTCGTCGACCGCCGCCGCATCCGGCGGGAGTGGGCGCGGGTGGCACGGGCCCGCCACCGGTCAGCGTCGCGCGGTCGTGCCCGCGAGGACATCGACGACGTCTGGACCGAGGACGAGGCGGGCGGGTGACCGATCCCGCCCGGCCCACCGGCGACCGCACCGGGCCGCCGGTGGTCCCGATGACCCGGCGCCGGGCCCTCCGACCGGTGCCCGGCCGGATCCCGGCGGTGTCGGTGGTCCTCGGCGTGCTCGTGGGTGTGGGGCTCGTCTCGGCCGCGTTCCCCGCGGCGGGGCCGCCGCCGGCCCCCTCGAACGGCGACGGGCTCATCCTGGCGCCGGCCGGGTCCCACGCCTCCACCCTCTTCTGCGTGCCCGGGACCGGGGCCGGTGCCACCAGCATCGTCTACCTGGCCAATCCGTCCCCGGTGGCCGTGCGGGGCGTCCTGACCGCGGTGGGGACCTCGGGAGGACCGGTCCGCCGTCCGGTCACCGTGCCCGGACGGGGTACGGCCGCCGTCACTCCCGGCGACGGGCTGCCGCCCGGACCGGTGGCCGCCTCGTTCGCCTTCGCCGGCGGCGGGGTGGCGGGCCAGATGGTGGTCGCCGATCCGGCCGGGTGGAGCACGGCGCCGTGCACGTCGACCGTGGCCCCGCAGTGGGACTTCGCCGGGGGCTCGACCGTGTCCGGGTCCGCGGTCACGCTCGCCCTCTACGATCCGGCCGCGGCACCGGCCACCGTCGACGTCACGTTCCTGACCCCGGCCGGGGTGCTGCTGACGCCCCAGGCCTACCAGGGCCTGACCGTCGGCCCCGGCCAGTACGTGACGGCCAACCTCGGCGACTACGTCCAGAACCAGCCGGTGGTGGCCACCCTCGTCCAGGCGGTCTCGGGCGGGCTGGTGGCCACCGAGCTCCAGCAGGCGTCGGTGCCGTCCGGCTCGGGGCTGGCCCTCCGCACCGGGGTACCGGCCGCCTCTGCCACCTGGTCGCTGGCCCAGACCACGGTCACCTCCGGCGGCGCGGTCGCGCTCGACCTGGCCAACCCGGGCCCGGCTCCGGTCACGGCGACCGTGCAGGTGGGTCTGACCTCGGCCTCGGCCGCGCCCCAGGAGGTGTCGGTGCCCGCCCAGGCCGTGGTCGCCCTGGCCGTCTCGGGGGTGGCCGGCTGGCCTCAGGGCGTGCCCTACACGGTCACCGTGCAGGGCACCGGGCCCCTGGTCGTCGGACGAGCCGTGGCCGCCGCACCGGGGGCGCCGGCTCCGCAGTGGGGGTCCTCCTCCGCCGTCTCCACGCCGGCCACGGCCTGGCTGGTGACCGGGCCGGGCCAGCCCGGCAACGCCCCGTTGGCCGGGGCCGGGGCCCAGAGCCTGGCCGTCGCCGACCCCGGGGGCACGTCGGCACACGTCACGGTCACCGCCCTCGACGGGGGGATGGCACCGGTCCGTCTCACGGTGGCCCCCCACACCGCCGCCGTGCTCGGCGCGTCCCGGCTCGGGGGCCTGCGGCCGCTGGTCGTCACGTCGTCGGCGCCGGTCACCGTGGAGCTCGACGCCTCCCCCTCGGGCGCGCCGGGGGTGGTCTCGACGAACGGAGTCCCCCTGGTCGGGTGAGGCCCCGGCCCCGGCAACGGGGCCCGGCCGGCCGGGCGGTGGCGGCGGTCAGCGCGAGGCGGGCGGTGGCGGCGGCGGCCAGGGTGACTGCTTGGGCGGCCAGGGCGTGGGCGCCGGCGGTCGGCGCCCGACGGCGCCCGGCGGGAGGTGCGGGGCTCCGGTGCCGGGTGCCGGCGCGTCCCCCGGGGTGCCGGTGCCTTCGGTGGCCCGGCTGACCGGCTCGGGCCGGGCGTCCGTCTCGGGCCGGGCGTCGGTCTCGGGCGGGGCGTCCGTCTCGGGCGGGGGGAGCACGGGCGTCCCGCCGCCGACGGGGGTCAGGGCGTCGGGCACCGAGACCGGGCCGTCCCCGGGGCCGTCGCCCGTCGGCCCGTGCTGGGAGGCCACGAACACCGGGGGGACCGTCTTGAGCCCGTCGGGGTGGACGGGACGTCCGTAGGCGGTGTCGACGAGCCGGGCCACCGTCTCGCCGTCGATCGTCTCCTGGTCGAGCAGGGCGCGGGCCACGGCGTCGAGCCCGCCCCGGTGATGGGCCAGCACCTCCAGGGCCCGCTGCTCCTGGGCCCGCAGGATGAGCTCCACCTCGTCGTCGATCACCTGACTGGTGTGCTCGGAGTAGTCACGCGTGTGCATGAGGTCCTCCCCCAGGAAGACCTGGCCCTGCGATCCCCAGGCCATCGGGCCGATCTTGTCGCTCATGCCCCACTCGCGCACCATCTTGCGGGCCAGTTCGGTGTTCCCCACGAGGTCGTTGCTGGCCCCCGTGGACAGGTCGCCGTAGACGAGCAGCTCGGCCGCCCGGCCGCCCATGCGGACGGCCAGCGAGTCCTCGATGTGCTGGCGGGGGTGGATGTGGCGCTCCTCCATGGGCAGCTGCTGGGTGACCCCGAGGGCCAGGCCGGTGGGGAGGATGGTGACCTTGTGGACCGGGTCGGCATCGGCCAGCACGTAGGCCAGCACGGCGTGACCGCCCTCGTGGAAGGCCACCCGCTCCTTCTCGGCGTGGGACAGCACCAGGCTCTCCCGCCGCTGGCCCATGAGGACGCGGTCGCGCGATGCCTCGAAGTCCTCGTTCATGATGACCTTCGAGCCCCGCCGCACGGCGTGGAGGGCCGCCTCGTTGACCAGGTTGGCCAGGTCGGCGCCGCTCATCCCCGGGGTTCCCCGGGCGATGCGGCCGAGGTCGACGGTCGGGTCGACCCGCTTGTCCTTGCAGTGGACCTGGAGGATCGGCACCCGCTCGTCGAGATCGGGCAGGGGTACCACGATCTGCCGGTCGAAGCGACCCGGGCGGAGGATGGCGGCGTCGAGGATGTCGGGCCGGTTGGTGGCGGCCATCACCACGATCCCCTCGGTCGGATCGAAGCCGTCCATCTCCGAGAGCATCTGGTTGAGGGTCTGCTCGCGCTCGTCGTGCCCACCGCCGAGTCCCGCGCCCCGCTTGCGGCCGATGGAGTCGATCTCGTCGATGAAGACGATGGCCGGAGCCTGTTTGCGGGCCGTGGCGAAGAGGTCGCGCACCCGGCTGGCGCCGACGCCGACGAACATCTCCATGAAGTCGGAGCCGCTCACCGAGAGGAAGGGGACGCCGGCCTCGCCGGCCACGGCTCGGGCCAGGAGGGTCTTGCCGGTGCCCGGGGGCCCGACGAGGAGGATGCCCTTCGGGATCCGGGCCCCGATCTCCCTGAAACGGGCCGGTGTCTTGAGGAAGTCCACCACCTCGCTGATCTCGAGCTTCACGCCGTCGTAGCCGGCCACGTCGTCGAAGGTGGTCTGTGGCCGTTCGGTGGTGTAGAGCTTGGCCTTCGACCGGCCGATCGACATGATGCTGCCCATCTGGCCCTGGGCCCGCCGACTGATGAAGAAGAAGAGGCCGATGATCAGGGCGAGCGGCAGCAGGTACCAGATCAGCGACACCAGCGGGTTGGTCGTCGTGGTCACGTACTTGGCGTCGGATCCGAGGGTCTTGAGCGCCGTCTGCTCGGAGTCCGTGACCGGGTTGGGGCCGTTGGCCGTGTAGGTGGAGCCGTCCTTCAGGTTGCCGGTGATCACCCCGGTCGTCTGGTCGACGGTGGCCGACTGCACCTGCTTGTCGCTGACCTGGTTGAGCCAGCTGTTGTACGTGAGCGAATTGGCGCTGGACTTGTGGAGCAGGCTGGGCACCACCAGGGCGGCGAGGATCACCACGGTGATCCCGACGTAGAGGAGCAGGCGGTTGCGGTTCTGCCCCGGGTTCTCCGGACCGGCGCCACCGGGCGCCGGCGGCCCGTCGGGGGAGTTGGGGGTGGGTGGGGTCACCCCTCCATGGTACGCGCCGGCGGCCTCAGGCCACGCATCGCCCCCGGCCGGCGACCTGCCGCCTGCGCCCGGGGGTCGGTCGGTATCGTGGGGGGGTGAGCGACCGGCCCGACCAGGCAGGGGACGCCGCGACGGCCTCGGTCCCGCCCGTGCCGGCCGGTGCGGGTCCCGACGTCCCCCCGCCCGTGCCCGCCGGCTCGCTCGGTGACCAGCTGGCGGCCGGATCGCCCCCGACCGGCGGCGCCTCGGCGTGGATGTGGCTCCTCTTCGGCGCCCTCGGCTTCCTGGGCGGTCAGGTCCTGGCCGTCCTGGCCGTGTCGGTCTCCGCCCTCGTGGCCGGCCGGTTCCACGACCTCGCCGCCCTGGCCAAGCTGACCGAGCCCCCGACCTGGTACATCGTTGCCACCCTCTTCGGGCTCTGGGGCGGCTTCTTCGGAGCGGCGCTGCTGGCCAGCCGCCTGCGGGGTACGGGCCGCCTCGCCGGCGACCTGGGCCTGCGCTTCCGGCCCGCCGACCTCCTCGGCGTGCCCATCGGGGTGGCCGGTCAGTACCTGGTGGCCGTCCTCTACCTGCCCATCGCCCAGCACGTGCACGATTTCCACCGCCGCTTCGACGCCCCGAGCCAGCGTCTCACCGGGAGCTCCCACGGCGTGGCCTACGCGCTCATCGTGGTGTGCACCGTCGTGGGCGCCCCGTTCTTCGAGGAGCTCTTCTTCCGGGGGGTCCTGCTGCGGGCCCTCGGCCGCCTGTTCGGCCCGGCCGGCCGCCGGGTGGGACCGTCCGCGGCCGTGGTCGTGAGCGCCGGCATCTTCGGCTGGGCCCACGCCGAGTCCCTGCAATTCCTCGGCCTGGCCCTCTTCGGCGTGCTGCTCGGGGTCGTGGCCTGGCGCACCGGCCGCCTCGGCATGAACATGGTGGCCCACGCCTCGTTCAACGGCATCGCCCTGCTGGCCGTCGTCGTCCCCGGCGTCGCCACGCTGGTGGGCCTGCACTGAGATGGCGACCCGGACGGCCCCGCACCCCCGGCCCCAGGCACGGTGACCACCGACACGACCGTCCCGCCCGGCCGGGAGTCGCCGGCCCCCCTGGCCCATCCCGCCGCCTCGCGGTCCGGCCGTCCGGCGTGGACCACGCGGCTGACCCGGCGCTCGACCTGGCCGGCCTGGGCGGACGCTGCGGCCATGGTCGGGGTGGTCGTGGTCGTCCTGAGCCAGCTCCACCCCTCGCTGCTCGTCGCCCAGACCACCGCCGCCGGCGGAGACACCGGCGCCCACGTCGCCCTGCCGGCCTTCCTCCGCTCCCACCTGCTCACGCACGGGCAGCTCACGGGGTGGGACCCGGGCTGGTACGACGGCTTCCCCCTCTACACCTTCTACTTCCCCCTCCCCGGTCTGGCCACGGCCGTCCTCTCCGCCGTCATCCCCATGGACGTCGCCTTCAAGCTGGTGACCGTCGCCGGTTCGGTCCTCCTGCCCGTCGCCGTCTGGGCCTTCGGGCGCCTGGCCGGGCTGCGGGCACCCGGGCCCGCCTGTCTGGCCGCGAGTACCCTCCCGTTCCTCTTCGAGCCCAGCTTCACGATCTACGGGGGCAACCTCCTCTCCACGCTGGCCGGCGAGTACTCCTTCTCGCTGAGCCTGGTCTTCGCCATGCTCTTCCTGGGCGTCGTGGCCACCGGTCTGCGCACCGGGCGCCACCGGGCGCTCGCCGCGGTCCTCTACGCCGTCACCCTGCTCTGCCACCTGATCCCGGCCATGTTCGCGGCGGCCGGTGCGGTGGTGTGGCTCCTCCTCGACGCCGACGTGCGCCGGGCGGTCGCCGACCGGGTACGGTCGCGGCCGGCGGCCCGGCGCTGGGTCCGCCGGTTCGGGTGGACGGCCGCCGTCGGCCTGCTCGGTGTGGGGCTGTCCGCCTGGTGGCTCGTGCCCTTCGCGGCCGAGCAGAGCTACACGACGAGCATGGGCTACACCAAGGTCTACGGGTACGCCGACCTCTTCTTCCCGGGTTCGGCCCGCTGGCTGCTCGCCGCCGACCTCGTGGCCGTGGCCGCCATGGTCGTGCGTCGCAACCGGGTGGCCCTCTTCCTGGCGGTGATGGCCGCCCTGTCGGCCGCCACCGTCGTCCTCGACCCTCCCGGGAAGCTCTACAACGTCCGCTTCCTCCCGCTGTGGTTCCTGTGCCTCTACCTGCTGGCCGGGTACGGGGTGGCCGAGGTGGTCTCGGGCGTGGCCCGGGCCGTCCGCCGCCGACGGCTGGCCCGCTGGGTGGACGGTCTGGGCCCTCCGGGCACCCGGGTGCCCGCCCGCCGCCACCGTCCCTCCCCCGGCCCCTGGCCCGCCGGGGCGACCGTCGGCCCGCTCGTCGGGCTGGCCCTCGCCTGTCTGGCCGTCGTGCCCGGCCTGGTCCTGCCGGCGTCGGTGCTGGCCCGAGTCGGGGTGACGGTCGGGCCGGACCAGCCCAGCGCCTGGGCCACGTGGAACTACTCCGGCTACCAGCGCAAGCCCGACTACCCGGAGTACCACGCCGTGATCCGGATGATGGCCAGGGTGGGGGCCTCGCAGGGGTGCGGACGGGCCATGTGGGAGTACGATCCCTCGCTCAACCGCTTCGGGACGACCGAGTCGCTCATGCTCCTGCCCTACTGGACGAACGGGTGCATCGACTCGATGGAGGGCCTGCTGTTCGAGTCCTCGTCGTCGACGCCGTTCCACTTCCTCAACCAGAACGAGCTCTCGGTGAACCCCTCGGACGCGGTCGTCGGCCTCCCCTACGGCGGTCTCGACGTTCCGCTCGGGATCGAGCACCTCCAGCTCATGGGGGTGCGCTACCTGCTGGCGTCCTCGCCCACGGTCGAGCAGGCCGCCGCGGCCGACCCCAGCGCCACCCTGGTCGGCCAGACCGGCCCGTGGAGCACCAACTACAACGGCCAGCTCCTGTCGACGACGTGGAAGGTGTACCGCATCGCCGGCTCGTCCCTGGTCCACCCGCTGGCCTCCCGCCCGGTGGTGTGGCGGGGCGTCGGGGCCGCCCAGTCGAGCTGGCTGGGCCCGGCGGTCGCCTGGTACGACGACCCGTCCCGGTGGGGTGTGGTGCCTGCGGCCACCGGACCGCCGGCCTGGACCCGCGTCCCGGTGGGGGCGGCCCGTCCGCCGGTCGTCCCCGAGCCCCCGACCGCCGTCTCCGACGTCCGCCAGGGCGACGGCTCGGTCAGCTTCCACGTCGACCGGGTGGGCACGCCCGTCGAAGTCCGGATCTCCTACTTCCCGAACTGGCACGCCACCGGGGCCGACGGTCCGTGGCGGGTGGCGCCCAATCTGATGGTCGTGGTCCCGACCGGCCACGACGTGACCCTCTCCTACGGCCGGACTCCGGCCGACACGTTGGGCCAGGCGCTGACCGCGGCCTCGGTGGCCGTCGCCGTCGTGCTGGCCGTGCTCGACCGCCGCCGCTCCGGCCCCCGGCGCGCGGGCGGGAGCGTGAGGTGAGCCCGGAGTTCGGCATGTTCCCCCTGTCCACGGTGCTCTTCCCCGGTGCCGGCCTGCCCCTCCACGTCTTCGAGGACCGCTACCGCGCCCTCATGGCCCACTGCCTCGCCGCCGACCTCGAGTTCGGGGTCGTCCTCATCGTCCGTGGCTCGGAGGTGGGGGGCGGTGACGAGCGGACGGACGTGGGCACGGTGGCCGCGATCGCCAACGTGGCCGAGCTTGACGGCGGCCGCCTGCTGGTGGTGGCGACCGGGGTGCGGCGCGTGCGGGTCGACGCGTGGCTTCCCGATGACCCCTACCCCCGCGCCGTGGTGGCCGACCTGCCCGACGGCCCGTGCGGCGACGCCACCGGCGCGCTGGCCGTCGCCGAGACCTCCGTGCGCCGGCTGCGGTCGCTCCTCTCCGAGCTGGGCGACGTGCCCGCCCTGCCCCACAACCTGCGCATCACCGGCGGGCCGACCGCAGTCGGCTGGCAGCTGTGCGACATGGCCCCGCTCACCGCCCTCGACCTCCAGCGGCTCCTGGCCGCCGAGGACCTGCACCGCCGCATGGAGCTCCTGGCCGAGCTGTGCGACGCCATGGCCGGCGACGTGCTCGGGCTGCTGGCCGGCGACCCCGGGGTCTAGCCGCGCCCGGGACCGCCGCCCCTCACGGCACCTCGCGGGCCACGAGGAAGGCGGTGATGCCGTCGGCGAGGCCCTGGGCGGCCGCCTGGCGCCAGGTCGGGTCGGTCATGGCCGCCGCGTCGGCCGGGTTCTGCATGTTGGCGCACTCGATGAGCACCTTGGGCACCGTGGAGAGGTTGAGCCCCCCGAGGTCGCCGCGCTGGTCGAGCCCGCCCGACCCCGCGTAGTCGGACGTCGGCTCGCCGGTGTCGGCCGCGAAGTGGTCCCGCACCAGGGCGCCGAGTTCCGCCGAGGGCTGCACGATGGCTCGGTTGTCGCTGATGCTGCTCACCACCGGGGCCGGGACGATGACATCGAAGCCCCGGCCCCACGTCGGGCCGCCGTCACCGTGGATGGACACGGCGGCGTCGGCCCCGGCGGCGTTGCCGATGGCCGCGCGCTGGTTCACGCAGGGTCCGATCCCGGTGTCGGACGTCCGGGTCAGCACCACGATGGCGCCACCGGCGGTGAGCAGGCCGGCCAGGCGCAGGGCGACGTCGAAGTTGAAGGCGTGCTCGGGATAGCCGGCGGCCGTCTCGGTGCCCACCGTGTCGCACGGCTCGAGGAAGCCCCCGCCGTCGATGGGCGCGTCGATGACCGCCGGCGCTGCCCCGTTGCCGCCGTCGTGGCCGGGGTCGACGGCCACGACTTCGCCGACGAGCGGAGGGACGTGGACCCCGCCGAGGTCGACCGCGCCGGCGTAGCCGAGAACGCTGCCGTCGGAGGAGACGACCCGGTAGCCGGCGCCGTCGGTGGCGATGGCCGCCGCCGCCCGCTGCAGCTGGCCGACGGCCGATCCGGCGAAGGCGACCCCGAAGGAGAACACCCCCCCGTCGGCGGCGACCAGGCGGTAGCCGCCTACGGCCGCGGCCGCACCGACCACCGGGGACGCGAGCGGCCGGCCGCCCATGGAGCCGAAGAATCCGGCGTCGCCGAAGGCGAAGACCCCGCCGTCGGCGGCGTCCAGCCAGTAGCCGGACCCGGTGGCCGTGGCCGCCATGCCCACGGCGGGGGAGACGAGGTCCAGCCCGCCGGCCGAGCCCTCGAACGGCGCCCCGAACGAGAAGACCCCGCCGTCGGCGGCGACCAGCCAGTAGCCGCCGGTGACCGGGTCGCCCGCCGTGCCGACCACCAAGTGGAGGCTGATGGGGGTCGAGCGGGCGGTGGTGGCCGCCGCCGGGGTCGCCGGTCGGCCGGGGACGACGAGGGCCAGGACGAGGACGGAGCCGGCGACGGCGAGCGCGACGGCGCGCCGCGGGCGGCCCGTTCCGCCCCGAATCGACCGCCCTGCGGCTCGCACCGCACGATCCTGCCACAAGCCTCCGACCCGGGCCCTCTCCGGACCCCGCGGGCCCCGGTCCGGCGGGGGCCCTGGCCTAGGATGGCCCGGCCATGGCCTCCCTCTCCCGCGTGTTCAAGGCGTACGACATCCGCGGTGTCGTCCCCGACGAGCTCGACGCCCTCCAGTTCCGGGCCATCGGGGTGGCGGTCGCCCGCTTCACCGGCACCCCCTCCCTGCTCGTGGCCCGGGACATGCGCGAGTCCGGCGTCGAACTGGCCGACGCCTTCGCCCTGGGCGCCCGCAGCCAGGGGACCGACGTCATCGACCTGGGCCTGGCGTCGACCGACATGCTGTACTTCGCCGCCGGCAGTCTCGACGCCCCGGGGGCCATGTTCACCGCCTCCCACAACCCGGCCCGCTACAACGGGCTCAAGCTCTGCCAGGCCGGGGCCCGGCCCATCGGGCGCGACACCGGCCTGGCCGAGATCCAGGCGACGGCCGAGGCCCTCCTCGACCGGTGGGCTGCCGGTGGGGGACCTGAGGACGCACCCGGGCCGCTCGGCCGCCTCGAGCACCGCTCCGTGCTCGACGAGTACGCCGCCCACGTCCGCTCGTTCGTCGACCCCGACGTCCTGCGCCCGCTGCGGGTGGTGGCCGACGCGGCCAACGGCATGGGCGGTCTCGTGGCCCCCGCCGTCTTCGCCGGGCTGCCCTTCGAGGTCGAACTGCTCTACCCCGAGCTCGACGGTACGTTCCCCAACCACCCGGCCGATCCCATCCAACCCGAGAACCTGGTCGACCTGCAGCGGGCCGTCCTGGCCTCCGGCGCCGACGTCGGCCTCGCCTTCGACGGCGATGCCGACCGGGTCTTCCTGGTCGACGAGCGGGCGGCGCCGGTCCCGGGTTCCCTCACCACGGCCCTGGTGGCTGCCTCGATGCTGGAGAAGCACCCCGGGGCCACGATCCTCTACAACTGCATCTGCTCCCGGGCCGTTCCCGAGGTCATCGCCGAGCACGGGGGTGTCGGGGTCCGTACCAAGGTCGGCCACAGTTACATCAAACAGGTCATGGCCGAGACCGGAGCCGTCTTCGGAGGCGAACACTCGGGCCACTACTACTTCCGCGACAACTACCGGGCCGATTCGGGCATCATCGCCGCCGTGCTCGTCCTCGAGCTCCTGAGCCGTGCCGATCGGCCCCTCTCGGAGCTGCTCACCCCCTACCGGCGCTACGCGTCCTCCGGGGAGCTCAACACCACGGTCAGCGACCCGGCCGCCGCCGTGGAGCTCCTGGCCGCCGACGTCGAGGCCGCCGGCGGGGCGCTCGGGAAGGCCGACCGCCTCGACGGGCTCACCGTCGACCGGGGCGACTGGTGGTACAACCTCCGCCCGTCCAACACCGAGCCCCTGCTCCGGCTCAACGTGGAGGCGCCCGACGAGGCGTCGTGCGCCGCCCACGTGGCCGAAGTCCAGGCCGATCTGGCCCGCCTGCTCCGGACCTGACCGCCGGTCGGGTGCCGCCCGGACCCGACCGCACCGACCGCCGCCGGGCACCCGACGAGAGGAACCCACGATGACGCTCGACCCGTTGCTGATCGACCTTCTGGCCTGTCCCGAGGACAAGGGGCCGCTGCTCTACTTCGACGACGAGGACCTGCTCTACAACCCGCGGTTGCGACGCGCCTACCGGGTGCGCGACGGCATTCCGGTCATGCTCGTCGACGAGGCCACGGCCGTGGACGTCGCCGAGCACGACCGGCTCACGGCCAAGGCCGCGTCCGGTGGTGCCCGCACGACCGGTACCCGGGGCGAGGACGGGCCGGCGCCGTCATGACCCCGTCGCCCCTCCCGGTGGACTCCCTCGGCATGTGGGAGGCGGTCATGGGCCTGCCCGAGCAGGTGGCCGAGGCGGTGGGCGCGGCCCGGGGCATCGGCGGGCTGCCCGTCCACGACGCGGTGGAGCACGTGGTCGTGCTCGGGATGGGCGGCAGCGGGATCGCCGGGGACGTCCTCGTCGCCGCGGCCGCGCCCTTCATGCCCGTGCCCGTGACCGTCGTCAAGGGCTACGAGCCCCCCGACTTCGTCGGCACCGGCTCGCTCGTCTTCGCCATCTCGTTCTCCGGCGACACCGAGGAGACCGTCGAGGCCGCCGAGGGCGCCTACGAGGCGGGTGCCTCACTCGTGGTCGTGGCCGGAGGCGGCGAGCTCGCCCGCCTGGCCGGCGAGTGGGACGTGCCCCTCGTCTCCGTACCGTCGGACATCCCCCAGCCCCGGGCCGCCCTGGGTGCCCTGGCCGTGCCGCCGCTCGTCGTGCTCGAGGAGATCGGCCTGTTCCCCGGCGCCCTCCAGTGGGTCGACCAGGCCGTCGACCAGCTGCGCCGCCGCCGCGACGAGCTGGCCGGGCCGGCCGGACCGGCCGAGGCGGCGGCCCGGCGCATCGGCCGGACCATCCCGCTCGTCCACAGCTCGGGCGCCCTCGGGGCCGCGGCGGCCCTCCGGTGGAAGACCCAGGTCAACGAGAACGCCAAGAGCCCGGCGTTCTGGAACGTCCACCCGGAGCTCTGCCACAACGAGGTGGCGGGGTGGGGCCAGCTCGGCGACGCCACCCGGCAGCTCATCACGCTGGTCACCCTGCGCCACGATGCCGAACACCCGCAGGTCGGCCGCCGGTTCGACCTGGTCACCGAGGTCCTGCGGGAAGTCGTGGCCGGGGTGGTCGAGATTCGCGCCGCCGGCGAGGGGGAGCTGGCCCAGCTCCTCGACCTGGCCTTGGTGGGCGACGTCGTCTCCCTCCTGCTCGCCGGCCGGGAGGGCGTCGACCCCGGGCCCGTCCCGGTGCTGGCCGACCTCAAGCGGGAGCTCGCCGGCGGCCACGCCTGAGCCGGCGACCCGGGCCCGTCCCCCTCCGTGTCGGTTGGATGACGGGCCCGTGTCGGGCCCGTGAACTCCGGGCATCAGACCCTGTCCCGGGCCGGCACGGGGGCGTACACTTCGGGGCGTGAGCGGTGTGCGGGTCTGTGGTTGCAAGTCGAAGCCAGTCGCAGGCGAAACGACCCACGTAAGGCAACTCGTGGTTGCTGAGCATGGTGCGGCTTAGGAGTAAGCCCTGCCCGTCGGGCCCCCGGTTGTCGGGGGCCGACGGAGAGGGGACGACGCGCCCCCTGGGTGGCGCCGCAGGGTGGCCGGCCGGACACGGTCGGCGCCGCCGGCGCCCGGGTGCAACTCTCCCAGCAGGCGAGTGTGGGGTCAAAGACCAGGTCAGCCGCACGCCGCTCACCTCTGTCCACCCGACCCGACGGTCGACCACGAGGAGGTTCGGAACGTCGACGCAGTAGGTACACCGACGCACAGTGGTGCAGCGGCCGGCTGGCGCGTGGCCGGCCCTGCCGAACAGGCAAGGAGGCACAGTCGTGGACGTGGTGATCACGCATGGCCGCAGGATCGTGTCCGACGAGATCCGGTCGCTCACGGAGGAGAAGGTCCGCCGGATCGCGCAGCACTGCCCCGGGCTGGAGCGGGCCGAGGTGCACTTCACCGAGGAGCACAACCCCCGGATCACCGACCGTGAGCGTTGCGAGGTGATCATGTCGGGGCACGGTCGTACCATCCGGGCCCACGCCGACGCCCGCGTGCCGCTCGTGGCCGTGGACCTCGTGGTCGAAAAGCTCGAGCACCAGCTCGAGAAGGCCAAGGGCCGACTCGTGGGTCGCTCGCAGCCCCGCCGCCGCCCGGTCTCGACCGAGTCCCTCTTCCAACGGGTTCGCACCGCCTGACCCACCGGTGGCGGGTCGGCGGTGCCGGCCCGCCACCCCGTGTCCGTGCGGTCCGACCGCGGCCCCACCGGTAGAGTGTGGTCCCCATGAGCGTGTTCTCCAAGGTCCTGCGCGCCGGTGAGGGCAAGAAGGTCCGCCGGCTGGCCGAGCTGGTGCCGCTGGTCAACGCGCTCGAGCCGGAGATGGAAGGCCGGTCCGACGACGAGCTCCGGGCCATGACCGACGCCTTCCGGGAGCGCCTGGCCAACGGCGAGGTGCTCGAGGACCTGCTCGTCGAGGCCTTCGCCCTCGTGCGCGAGGGCGCTTGGCGGGTGCTCGGACAGCGCCACTTCGACGTACAGCTCATGGGTGGAATGGCACTCCACTTCGGGTGGATCGCCGAGATGAAGACGGGCGAGGGAAAGACCCTGGTCTCGACCCTGCCCGTGTACCTGAACGCCCTGGCCGGCAACGGCGTCCACGTGGTGACGGTCAACGACTACCTGGCCACCCGCGACTCGGAGTGGATGGGGCGCCTCCACCGCTTCCTCGGCCTCACCGTGGGACGCGTCGGGCCCGACGTCACCGACAGCGCAGCCAAGCGCGAGGCCTACCTCTGCGACGTCACCTACGGGACGAACACCGAGTTCGGTTTCGACTACCTGCGTGACAATATGGCCCGGTCCAAGGAGGCCATGGTCCAGCGGGGCCACCACTACGCCATCGTCGACGAGGTGGACTCGATCCTCATCGACGAGGCCAGGACTCCCCTCATCATCTCCGGTCCGGCCGCCGAGTCGGCGCAGCTCTACTACCAGTTCGCCGGCATCGTGCGCACCCTCCGCCCCGACGACGACTACGAGGTCGACGAGGAGAAGCGCACGGTCATCCCGACCGAGGCCGGCATCGAGAAGGTCGAGCGCCAGCTGGGGGTGGAGAACCTCTACGACGCCGTGGCCGTCAACTACGTCCATCACCTGACCCAGGCCCTCCTGGCCAAGGAGCTCTACCGGCGGGACAAGGACTACCTCGTCGCCCAGGGCGAGGTGAAGATCGTCGACGAGTTCACGGGCCGCACCCTCGAAGGTCGGCGCTGGTCCGACGGGCTCCACCAGGCCGTGGAGGCCAAGGAGCGGGTGGGGATCAAAGAAGAGAACCACACCTGGGCCACGGTCACCCTCCAGAACTACTTCCGCCTCTACCAGAAGCTCGCCGGCATGACCGGCACCGCCGAGACCGAGGCGTCGGAGTTCGCCAACACCTACGAGCTCCCGGTCGTCCCCATCCCGCCCAACCGGCCGCTCATCCGGGTCGACCAACCCGACCTCATCTACAAGACCGAGGAGGGCAAGTTCAACGCCGCCGTGGAGGACATCGTCGAGCGCAACGCCTCCGGCCAGCCCGTGCTCGTCGGCACGGCCTCGGTGGCCAAGTCGGAGCAGCTCTCGCGTCTTCTGGAGAAGCGGGGGGTGGCCCATGAGGTCCTCAACGCCAAACAACACTTCCGAGAGGCGGAGATCGTCGCCCAGGCCGGGCGGGTCGGCGGGGTCACGGTGGCCACCAACATGGCCGGACGCGGCGTCGACATCCTGCTCGGCGGCAATCCCGAGGGGCTGGCCCGCCGGGAGGCCGCCGGCCGGGGGCTGGACCTGACGACCGAGGAGGGGGCGGCCGAGCTGGCCCGCCTCCAGGCCGAGTTCGAAGCGACCTGCGCCACGGAGGGTGACGAGGTGCGGTCCCTCGGCGGGCTGTACGTGCTCGGAAGCGAGCGCCACGAGAGTCGCCGCATCGACAACCAGCTGCGGGGCCGGTCGGGGCGGCAGGGCGACCCGGGCGAGAGCCGGTTCTTCCTCTCCCTGGAGGACGACCTCATGCGTCTGTTCGCCACCGGCGCCATGAACTGGGTCATGGGGCGGGCCCTGCCCGAGGACGTGCCCATCGAGGCGAAGATGGTGACGAAGGCCATCGAGCGGGCCCAGAACACCGTGGAGGGCCGCAACGCCGAGTCGCGCAAGGACGTCCTCAAGTACGACGACGTGATGAACGAGCAGCGCAAGGTCATCTACGGCCGGCGGCTGCAGGTCATCGAGGGCGAGGACCTCCGCGACGACACCGTCGAGCTGCTCCAGCAGCGGGTGTCCGAGCTCGTGTCCGACTGCTGCCCCTCGGACTACCCCGAGGAGTGGGACCTGCCCCGACTGGTCACGGAGATCACCCAGTACTACCCGACGAGGTTCGTGGCCGACGACTTCGCCGAGGCGTCGACGGCCGGTCAGGTCGCCGAGAGCATCGCCGCCGAGGCCCTCGAACTCTACGACGACCGTGACGCGACGATCCCCGGCGGCCCGGAGACGGCCAGGCAGCTCGAGCGGGACATCATGTTGCAGATCATCGACCAGCACTGGCAGGAGCACCTGGCCGACATGGACAACCTGCGCGAGGGCATCGGCTTGCGGGCCATGGGCAACCAGGACCCGCTGGTGGCGTGGCAGCGCGAGGGGTTCGCCATGTTCGAGCGGCTCATGGACGCCGTCAACGACGACTACCTCCGCTACATCTTCCACGTGCAGGTGCTGAGCGAGCAGGACCAGGAGCCGGACCTGGCCCAGGCCAACTACGTGGCGGCCGACGACCCGGTCCAGGGGGAGGGGGCCTTCACCGCCGCCCTGCTGTCGGCCGCTCCCGAGGACCTCGAGGCCGCCGCCGCCCTGGCCGGGGGATCGCAGCTGGGCGTGGCCGGACCGGTCGACGACGGGGCCGCCCAGGCCCCCATCGTGAAGTCCGAGCGCGAGAAGACCGGGCGCAACGAGCCGTGCTGGTGCGGGAGCGGCAAGAAGTTCAAGTTCTGCCACGGCGCCCACTGAGATGGCCGCCGACGCCGCCCGCCGCGACGACGGCGGGCCCGACCGGATCGATCTCGCCGCCGCCCTGACCGGGCTGGCCGGCCGGCTGGAGGAGGTCGAGCAGATGCTCGGGGCCGAGGGGCTCGCGGTCCGGCGGGCCGAGCTCGAACAGGCGGCCTCAGATCCCGACCTGTGGGACGACCCGGAGCACGCCCGGACCGTCACGACCGAGCTGGGCCGGGTCACCGAGGACGTCGAGCACCTGGCCGGTCTCCGCGAGCGCCTCTCTGACGCCGTGACCCTCTTCGAGCTCATGGAGGAGGAGGGCGACGACTCGGTGCGCGCCGAGGTGGAGGAGGCCGTGGCCGGCCTCGAGGCGCGCTTCGGCGCCCTCGAGCTCCGGGCACTGTTCGCCGGGGAGTACGACGACCGCGACGCCGTGGCCGAGGTCCACGCCGGCGCCGGTGGCACCGACGCCCAGGACTGGGCCGAGATGCTGCTGCGCATGTACACCCGGTGGGCCGAGCGCCGAGGGTTCTCCATCGAGGTCGAGGAGGCCACGCCGGGACAGGAGGCGGGCCTCCTGTCGGCCACCTTCATCGTGCGGGGTCGCTACGCATTCGGCCTGCTGGCCGCCGAGCGCGGCGTCCATCGCCTGGTGCGCATGTCCCCCTTCGACGCCCAGCACCGTCGGCAGACGAGCTTCGCCTCGCTCGAGGTGGTGCCCTTCCTCGAGAACGCCTCGGACGAGGTCGACATCGACGAGAAGGACCTCCGCATCGACACCTACCGCTCGTCGGGGGCCGGTGGCCAGCACGTCAACAAGACGGACTCGGCGGTGCGCCTCACTCACCTGCCCACCGGCATCGTGGTGTCGTGTCAGAACCAGCGGAGCCAGCACCAGAACAAGGCCAAGGCCCTCCAGGTGCTGGCGGCCAAGCTGGCCGAGCGTCAGCGGGCCGAGCACCGGGCCACCCTGGAGGAGCTCTCGGGGGAGCGGACCGACAACGCCTGGGGCCACCAGATCCGCTCCTACGTGCTCGCCCCCTTCCAACTGGTGAAGGACGTCCGTACCAACGAGGAGACCGGCAATGTGGAGGCGGTCCTCGACGGCGACCTCGACGCCTTCATCGAGGCCGAGCTCCGCCGCAGCGCCGAGCTCCGCCGCCGCGCCGACTGACGGTGCGTTTCGCCGGTACCGGGGGGCGTCCGCGAGGGCGGGCCGCCGTCTGCGGAGGTCAGGAGGCTGACCACGGTCGGGTGGGAGCGGGGGGTAAGATGACCCCGACGCGCCGCCGCCGCCAATGCACCACCACCGTCGGCGCGTCCAGCTTCTCATGATCACGTTCCAGAACGTCACGAAGACGTACAAGGGATCTACGGTTGCCCTCCGGGACTGCTCCGTCGAGATCGACAAGGGCGAGTTCGTCTTCCTGGTGGGCCCGTCCGGGTCGGGCAAGACCACGTTCATCCGCCTGCTGCTGCGCGAGGAGATGCCCGACTCCGGACGCATCTGGGAGGCCGGCAAGGAGATCGGCCACCTGGCCAAGTGGCGGATCCCCTACCTCCGCCGCAACATCGGCTGCGTGTTCCAGGACTTCCGCCTCCTGCCCAACAAGTCGGTCTTCGAAAACGTGGCGTTCGCCCTCGAAGTCATCGGCCGGCCCAAGCACGTCATCGCCGCCCAGGTGCCGCAGGTCCTCGACCTGGTGGGCCTGTCCAAGAAGCGCGACAACCTCCCCCACGAGCTCTCCGGGGGCGAGCAGCAGCGGGTGGCCGTGGCCCGGGCCTTCGTCAACCGGCCGCTGATCCTCCTCGCCGACGAACCCACCGGCAACCTCGACCCGCAGACCAGTCTCGGCATCATGAAGCTCCTCGACCGGATCAACCGGACGGGCACCACGGTCATCGTGGCCACCCACGACGCCGGGATGGTCGACCAGATGCGCCGGCGGGTCATCGAGCTCGACCGGGGCGTGATCGTGCGCGACCAGGCCCACGGCGTCTACGGCATCGACAGTGCCACGGCGGCGGCCGGTGCCGGCTCGCCCACCGGATCGCTCGCCGAGCAGATGCCCGCGGCCGACGCCGGCGGTGCCGACGCCGACCTGCACGACCCCTTCGCCACCCGCACCTGATGCCGATCTCCGCCGCCTACGTCTCGAAGGAGGCCGCCACCAACCTGTGGCGGAACCGCCTCATGACCGCCGCCGCCATCCTGACCGTGGCCGTCTCCCTGGCGCTGGTGGGCTCCGCCCTCTTGCTCAAGCAGGGGGCGTCCAAGGCCACCGAGCTCTGGCAGAACGGGGTGCAGACCATCGTCTGGGTCCAGCCCACCGCCGGCTCGGCCCAGACCGACGCCATCCACACCCAGCTCCAGCAGTCGCCCTACGTGAAGTCCTGCATCTATCGCGACCAGGCCTTCGACTACAACGAGGCCAAGATCGTCCTGCCCCCCGACGAGCTCGCCGCAACCACCCAGAGCCAGTACCCGTCCTCCTTCCGGTGCGTGCTCAACGACCCGTCCCAGGCGGCCGCGGTCTACCAGCAGTTCCACGGAAAGCCCGGCGTCTACGACGTGAAGTACCCGGGCCAGGCCATCAAGACCATGCAGAGCGTGATCCGGGTGCTGCAGTGGGTCTTCCTGACGGTGGCGGTCGTCCTCCTGCTGTCGGCGTCGGTGCTCATCCTGAACACCATCCGCATGGCCATCTTCGCCCGCCGCCGTGAGGTCTCGGTGATGAAGCTGGTGGGCGCCACCAACTGGTTCATCCGATTGCCGTTCATGGCCGAAGGCATGATCCAGGGTCTCCTGGGTGCCGGTGTGGCCGTCCTCGTCGTGCTGGCGCTCTACTGGGGCATCGGCCTCGACAAGGCGGCCAGTGCGGCCAGCCAGGGCAGCATCATCTCCCAGATGGCCCTCTCGGGCTGGGAGGTGTTCTTCACCTGCCTGCTCGTGGCCGTCGTCGGCGTCGGCGTCGGCGTGGTCGGGTCGGCCTTCGCCGTCCGACGCTTCCTCGACGTCTGATCCGGCCGGGTGGCGCCTTCCGCCGGTGCCCGGCGCCGGGGCCGGTGCCCGGTCACGATCCGCGGCGCGAGCAGGTGTCGACGGGCGTCCGGCCGGCCAGCCGCGCCGCAGCCCACGACGGCACGGTGGCCGAGGCCGCGGCCAGCACCGAGGTGTGGTCGGCCCCGGCCACGGCCTCGTACTGCACGGTGTCGTACTGGGCCCGGCACAGGCGGTTGGCCACGAACCGGGCCGTCGTCCCGGCCGGCACCAGGGTGTCGCGAGTTCCCTGGATCAGCAGCACGGGCGCCGAGGTGGGGGCGTTGCCGGGGGTGCTCGCGGCGTCCGCGGCCCGCACGCCGGGAAGCTCCTCCCACCCGGTCCGGAAATAGCGGTCGGGCGGTGCGGCGTCAAAGACGGCCGCCACCGCCCCGGTGCACCCGGTCGCCACCACTGGCACCTCGGCCATCCCCTCCGCCGTCAGGGCGTCACCCAGCGAGAAGGCGTGGCTGGTGCGTGCCCAGGAGTAGAGCCCCATCGCCGTGAACGCCCCCTGGCCCCCGGCCGGCGGGCGGTCGCCGACCGGGGCCAGCTCCAGCAGGGAGGTGACGGGGGCGACGGCGACCACCCCGGCCACCCAGAGCTCGGGGGCGTACTCCTGGGCGATCTGCCCGGCAAAGAGCGCGGCCTGGCCGCCCTGGGAGTAGCCGGCCACCACCACGCCGTTGCTCACGGCGGCGCCGAGCAGGGATCGGGCGGCTCGGGCCGCGTCGAGCACGTCCTGGGCCTCGCTCAGCCCGTCCAGGTAGGGGTGGAGTCCCGGCCCGCCGAGGCCCTGGTAGTCGGTGGCCGCCACCACCAGCCCGGCCCGCAGATAGGCCCGCAGGTCGGGGAGCGAGGCGGTGCCGTCGAGCGACGGCGCGCACCCGGTGGCCACACCGGTCGTCCCGTGGGCCCAGCTCACGATCGGGAACCCGCCAGGGGGGGGCGGTCCGGGGGGCGCCACCACGAGGCCCGACACGGCCACGTCGGACCCACCGTCCGTGGTCGAATGGTAGAGGACCCGCCAGGCCCGGGTGCCGGCGGGGAGCGAGCGGTCGGTCGGAAGGGCCTGACTGCGGATGATGGTGCCCGCCGGGGCCTGGGGCAGCGGGGTGGGCGCCCGGTAGAGATCAGGCAGGGCGGTGCCGGAGATCCGGGCGGGGCTCCCGGGACTGGCGTCGGGCACCCCGGTGGTGGCGGCGACGGCCGGCGGGGCTGGCCCGGAGGCGGACGCCGCAGTGCCGCAGGCGGCGAGCGGCAGGCAGAGGAGGGCGGCGACCGCGCCCGCCCTCCGGTGCCGCGGGCTGGCCCCGGCGCGGGTGGTCGGCATCGCCGTTCACGTTAGCCAGACCGGGCTCCGGCCAGGCTCCGGGCGCCGGAGTCCTACGCTGGAGGTGATGCAGGCGCTGGACCAGGTGGGGGAGTGGCCCGTGCGTTCGGCGGCGGTGGGTGTGGTGACCCTGGGGCCGGCCAGCCGGCCGGTGACGGCCACCGTCGGCGAGGTCGACCGCCCCTTCCCCTGGGCCTCGGTCACCAAGCCGGCGACGGCCCTCGCCGTCCTCGTGGCCGTCGAGGAGGGCACGCTCACCCTGGACGACCCGGCCGGACCGCCCGGAGCCACCGTCCGCCACCTGCTCGCTCATGCCTCCGGTCTGGGTCCGGACGCCGGGCCCCCGGTGGCCCGGCCGGGTGCCCGGCGGATCTACTCCAACGCCGGCTTCACCGTCCTGGCCGGGCTCCTCGCCGACCGGTCGGCCATGCCCTTCGCCGACTACCTGCGCACCGGCGTGCTCGAGCCCCTGGGCATGGACGGGACCACCCTCGGGCCCGTCGACGGCGCCGCCGCCGCCGGGCTCACCGGGCCGCTGGCCGACCTCCTGGCCCTGGGCCGGGAGTGGGCGACCCCGACCCTCATCGCCGAGACGACCTGGGCCGATGCCGTCACCGTGCAGTTTCCCGGCCTCGCCGGCGTGCTGCCGGGCTTCGGCCCCTACGCCCCCTGCGACTGGGGCCTGGGCGTCGAGGTGCGGGGGGCCAAGCGGCGCCATTGGACGGGCACGGGGAACTCGCCGCGCACCTTCGGCCACTTCGGTCGCTCCGGGGCCTTCCTCTGGGTGGACCCCGACGTCGGGGTCGTCTGCTGCGGCCTGTCCGCCCGACCGTTCGGGGTCTGGGCCGCACGGGCGTGGCCGGTCCTCGCCGACGCCGTGCTCCGCGAGGTGGCCGGCGGCCGACCGGACGCCGGCCCGCCCCCGAGCGCCGCCCCCGGCCTAGGCTGACCGGGGTGAAGGGCGTCATCCTCGCCGGGGGAACCGGCTCGCGGCTGCACCCGCTCACCCGGATCACCAACAAGCACCTGCTGCCCCTCTACGACCGTCCCATGATCAACTGGGCCATCGAGGCCGTGGTGAAGGCCGGGATCACCGAGCTCATGCTGGTGACGGGTGGCACCCATGCCGGCGAGTTCCTCCGCCTGTGCGGCAACGGCCAGGAATTCGGGATCGACCTGCTGAGCTACGGCTACCAGGACCGGCCGGGCGGCATCGCCGAGGCCCTGGGGCTCGCCGCCCACTTCGTCGACGGAGAGCCGGTGCTGGTCATGCTGGCCGACAACGTCGTCGAGGGCTCGTTGCGACCCATGGTGGAGGCCTTCCGGGCCGATCCTCACGGTGCCCGCATCCTGCTCACGCCGGTCGACGACGACGAGCACCTCCGCCACCTCGGCGTTCCCACCTTCGACGGCGACCGCATCGTGGACATCGTCGAGAAGCCCGAGCACCCCGCGTCCAAGTTCGGTGTGACCGGGATCTACTGCTACGACGCCGACGTCTTCGACGTCATCCCCGACCTGGTGCCCTCGGGGCGGGGCGAGCTCGAGATCACCGATGTGAACAACCACTACATCGCCCAGGGCGCGATGACCTACGGGGTCCTGGAGGGATTCTGGGGCGACGCCGGCGAGTCGATCGACGCCTACTACGCGGTCAACGACTTCGTGCGCCTGCACGGTGCCAACAAGGGCTGAGCCGACAAGGGACGAGCCGGCACCGGCGGGGGATCACGCGGTCGGCACGTCCAGCCACGCCGCCGCCTCGGTCCGGTGACGGGCGTAGTCGACCTTGCCCGAGGGCGACCGCCCGATGGTCCCGACGAAGCGCACGTGCCGCGGGGCCTTGTAGCCGGCCAGGCGGGACTTCACGTGGGCGATCACCTCGTCGGGGTCGACGGACCCACCGGTCACGTCCTCGGCCAGCTGGACGACGGCCACGATCTCCTCGCCGAACCGCTCGCTCGGGACCCCCACCACGACGGCGTCACGGACGCCGCCGACCGTCTTGACCACCTCCTCCACCTCCTCGGGGTAGACCTTCTCGCCCCCGGTGTTGATGCACACCGAGCCCCGGCCGAGCAGGTGGATGGACCCGTCGGCCCGGACCTCGGCCCAGTCGCCGGGCACCGAGTAGCGGTTCCCGTCGATGGTGCGGAACGTGGCCGCCGTCTTGGCCTCGTCCTTGTAGTAGCCGACCGGGATGCGGCCCCCGAGGGCCAGCACGCCGGTACGCCCGGAGCCGGGTTCGACGTCTCGGCCGTCGGCGTCGATCACCCGGACCTCGGGGCCCAGGGTGAACCGGGCGGTCTCGGCCGAGTCGGACGCCGAGGAGACGGACGTCCCCATCCCCAGGGCCTCCGACGACGAGAAGGCGTCGACCAGCAGCATGCCCTGGTGGTGCTTGAGGAGCCCCTGCTTGGTCGGCTCGCTCCACATGACCCCGGAGGAGACGACGGCCAGCAGACTCGTGAGGTCCCACCGTCCCGGGTGGGCGTCGAGGGTGGCCAGGATGGGCTTGCCGAAGGCGTCGCCCACGATGACGAGCGAGTTGACCCGCTCACGCTCGACGGTGTCGAGCAGCTCGACCGGATCGAACTGCCGGGAGGCCAGGGTGACCACCCGGCCGCCCTCGCTCAGGCACTCCATGGCGGTGAACCCGCCGGTCCCGTGCATGAGGGGGCACGCGGGCAGGAGTGTCATGCCGGGCCCGTTGCGCCGGAGCTCCTCGCGGACGTCGCTGACGCCGCCGTCGGTCGGGAAGCGCCGGAACCCGCCGCCGTTGAGCCGGGCAAAGAGGTCGTCTTGGCGCCACATGACACCCTTCGGCATCCCCGTGGTCCCACCCGTGTAGAGCAGGTGCAGATCGTCGGGGGAGCGGTCCCACGGGGCCCGGACCCGCCGGTGACCCCCGTCCGGGGCCGGCAGGCCCGTGGTCTCCGCTGCCTCCTCGTACGGGGTGGCCCAGGCCGGGCAGGCGGCCGTGCCGTCGTCGACCCACAGCCAGCCGCGCACGGCGGGGACCCGGTGGCGGACGCCCTCGATGCGCTCGACGAAGGTGCCGTGGAACACCACGGCCGCCGCGTCAGCGTTGTCCCAGAGGTAGACGAGCTCGTCGTCGGCATACCGGTAGTTGGTGTTGATGGGGACGAGGCCGATCTTGTGGGATGCGAAGGTGGCTTCGAGGTACTCGGGGCAGTTGTAGAGGTAGAGGGCGACCTTGTCCTGTCGGGCCAGCCCGGCACCCAGGAGCCAGCGGGCGACGTTGTCCGCCCGGTGGTCGAACTCGGACCAGCGCAGCGTGCGATCTCCGTGGGTCAGCGCCGGCGCGTCCGGGAGCTCGTCGGCCACCGCCTCCCAGACATCGGCGAAGTTCCACGCGGTCACGCTGCACCCTCCTGTCCCCCGGCCGGCGCGCGCGGCGCCGGCCCCCGGCCGGCCACCTGGCTGCCGGCATCGGTGCAGCAGCCTACGCTTCCCGCCATGGACGGTGCACGAGCCGACGACGATCCCCGCCGGGCCGAGCTGCGGGCGTGGCTCGCCGACCACCCGGACCCGACCGGGCGGGAGCTGGCGGAGCGGGGGCTCGTGGCGCCGCACTGGCCGGCCCCGTGGGGCCTCGGGGCGGATCCGGCCCTCCAGCTGGTGGTGGACGAGGAACTGCGCCGGGCCCGCGTGCGCCGGCCGGACAACCCGATCGGGATCGGCTGGGCCGGCCCCACCCTGGTCCACGCCGGCACCGAGGCCCAGACGTCCCGGTACCTCCTGCCCCTGCTGGCCGGCGAGGAGATCTGGTGCCAGTTGTTCAGCGAGCCCGGCGCCGGCTCCGATCTGGCCTCGCTCACCACCCGGGCCGTGCGCGACGGCGACCAGTGGGTGGTCTCGGGGCAGAAGGTCTGGACCTCGTACGCCCACGTCGCCCACCTCGGGATCCTGCTGGCCCGCACCGACCCCGACGCCCCCCGCCACCGGGGCATCTCGTACTTCGTCTGCCCCATGGACGCCCCGGGCGTCACCGTGCGGCCCCTGGTGGACATGACGGGCACCCATACCTTCAACGAGGTCTTCCTCGACGAGGTGAGACTCCCGGCCGGACAGCTGGTGGGCGAGCCGGGGCAGGGGTGGGCCCTGGCCAAGGTGACGCTGGGCAACGAGCGGGTCTCGCTCTCGGGGGCGGGGTCGCTGTGGGGGCAGGGGCCCACCGCCGACGACCTGATCGAGGCCGTCCGCCGGGCCGGGGGCACCACCGACCCGCTCCTGCGTCAGCGGCTGGCCCGGGTCTGGGGCGAAGGGGAGCTCCTCCGCCTCCTCCGGCTCCGGACCGTCTCCGCCGCGCTGGCCGGCGCGCCGCCCGGCCCCGAGGCCTCAGTGCGCAAGGCCCTGGCCGACGAGCACGGCCGGCAGGTGATGGGGCTCGCTCGAGACCTGGCCGGGGCCGGCGGCATGCTGAACGGGACGGGCCCGGTGCCCGGGGACGCGCCCGGCGGCTGGCCGGCGACCATGTGGGGCTACGGGTTTCTCTTCTCGCCGGCCCTCACCATCGGGGGCGGCACCGCCGAGGTGCAGCGAAACATCGTGGCCGAGCGGGCCCTCGGCCTCCCCCACGACCCGCAGGTCTGAGGACGGTCGCGGCCGGAGGGCTCACGGGGCCAGGGGACCGGCGTCCTCGTACCCCTGGCGGACGCCCAGGCCGGCCCGCCGGGTGAGCTGCTCGGGCTCGTAGAGCATCCAGTAGGCGTTGCGTGCGTGTTTGCGGGAGCGGTCGGCGCACACCCCGGCCAGTCGGGACGGGTCGTCCTCCTCCGTCTCGTGCACGAAGACTTCCAGGACGTGGGTGTTGGTCAGGAGCTGGGCCAGCATGATCCCCTGCGAGGCCTCGTGGGCGCAGACCTGGTCGATGGCGGCCCGCCCGGGCATCCCGAGGGCCACCACGATGCGGCAGCCGTCGACCTCGATGAGGCGCTTGGCTTCGACCCCGAGGTCCTTGAACCCGGGGACGGTGCGGCGCACCACCTCGAAGACGGTGCCGTGGCCCGGACAGGAGGCGAGCTCGTCGACGGCCTCGGCGCCCATGTCGTAGCGGGCGAACATGGTGTCGACGACGCCGATGCGGTCCATGCCGGCATCCTACCGGCGACCTCCCCGGGGTCCCCGGCCCGGTTCGACCGGCCCGCCGACGTCGGCAAGACTCCAGGCGATGGCTGCGCCCACCCCTTCCGACCCCTGGGTGGCCCGCGACGCCGCGGTGGTGTGGCACGGGTTCACCCAGATGGCCACCTACGCCGGCAACGTCCCGGTCACGGTGGCCTCCGCCGAGGGGCGCGAGGTGGTCGACGTCCACGGCAACCGCTACTTCGACGCCATCTCGTCGCTCTGGGTGACCACGCTCGGACACCGCCTCCCCGAGCTCGACGCGGCCGTGATCGACCAGCTCGGCCGGGTGGCCCACGCCACCCTCCTCGGCAACGGCAGCGTGTCCGTGATCGAATTCGCCGAGGCCCTGTGCGCCGTGGTGCCCGTCGACGCCCCCCACGTGCTCTTCGGTTCTGACGGTGCGGTGGCCGTCGAACAGGCCCTGAAGGTCGCCTTCCAGTACTGGGTCAACCGGGGCGAGCCCCGCCGCCACCGGTTCCTCGCCCTCGACGGCGCCTACCACGGCGACACGGTCGGCGCGCTCTCCCTGGGCGCCGGCGGTTTCGGCACCACCGTCTTCGACCCACTCCGCTTCCCGGTCCTGCGCACCCCCGGGTACGCCAGCGCCGACTGGGCGGCCACGGCCGTGGCCGCGGTCGAGGACCATGCCGACACGCTGGCCGCGGTGGTGATCGAGCCGTTGGTCCAGGGGGCCTCGGGCATGCTGGTGGCCGAGGCCACCGACCTCACCCGGCTCGGCGAGGCCTGCCGGGCCCACGGCGTCCTCCTGATCTGCGACGAGGTGGCCACCGGGTTCGGCCGGACGGGGCGGCTCTTCGCGTCGGAGTGGGCCGGTCCCGGGTTTCGCCCCGACCTCCTCTGCCTGGGCAAGGGCATCAGCGGCGGCTACCTCCCGCTCTCGGCCACGGTGGTGGCCGGATCCGTCTACGAGGCGTTCCTCGGCGAGGACCTCGGGGACCGCACCTTCTACCACGGCCACTCCTACGGGGGGAACGCCCTGGCGTGCGCGGTGGCCCTGCGGCACCTGCAGCTCCTCGAGGAGTGGGACGTGCTCGCCCACGTGCGAGCCGTCGCCGACCACCTCGGGGGACGTCTGGCCGAGGTGGCCGCGCTCGAGGGGGTGGCCGAGGTGCGCCGACGCGGCCTGATGGTCGGCGTGGAGCTCGATCCGCCCCCCGGCGCCTCCCGCTGGGGCCGCCGCGTGTGCGCCGGCGCCGTGCGCCGAGGCGTCCTGCTTCGCCCGCTCGGCGACGTGGTCGTGCTCATGCCCCCCCTCACCAGCACGGCCGACGAGCTCGACCGGGTGGTGGACGTGCTGGTCGCCGCGATCGCCGAGGTGCGGGCCGAGGACGCCCGGTGACGCCGCCGACCACCTGGGAGGCGTGGATCGAGGAGTCGTGTCGGGCCGTGGCCGCCGTCGGCCGGTGGCGGGCGCCGCGCCCGTTCGACGCGAGCGGCCCTGCCGGGCTGCTCGAGGCGCCGCCCGGGGTGCCCGCTCCCAGCGCGGCCCGGCCGGTCGTCTCGTTCGCCTCCAACGACTACCTCGGACTGACCACCCATCCGGCCGTCGTCGCCGCGGCCCACACGGCGCTCGACCGATGGGGTGCAGGGGCCGGGGCCTCCCGGTTGGTGACCGGCTCCCGGCCGGTCCACCACGATCTCGAGGCGGCTCTGGCCGAGTGGAAGGGCACCGAGGCCGCGGTCGTCTTCCCGACGGGGTTCGCCGCCAACCTCTCGGTGCTGTCGGTCGTCGCCGGGCCGGGGGTGACCGTCCACTCGGACGAGCTCAACCACGCCTCCATCATCGACGGGTGCCGGTTGGCCCGGGCCGAGGTCCGCGTCTACCCCCACGGCGACCTCGCCGCCCTCGGTGCCGCCCTGGCCGCCACGCCCGGACGCGCCGTGGTCGTCACGGACGCCGTCTTCTCGATGGACGGCGACGCCGCCGACCTCGAGGGGCTGGCCGCCCTGGCCACCCGGTACGGCGCCCTCCTGGTCCTCGACGAGGCCCACGCCGTCCTCGGTCCGGACCTGGCTCCCGGCGCCGCCCCCGACGTCCTCCGGGTCGGGACCCTCTCGAAGGCGCTCGGCTCGCTGGGCGGGTTCGTGGCCGGCTCCCGGCACGCCGTCGACCTGCTGGTCAACCTGGCCCGCCCCTACGTCTTCACCACCGCCCCCACGCCGGCCGCCGCCGCCGCCGCCCTGGCCGCGCTGGAGGTGGTGCGCTCGCCCGAGGGCGACGTCCTGCGTGCCCGCCTGACCGCCCACGTGGACCGGGTGGCCGGGGCGGTCGGCCTGGCCCACCACCGGTCACCCATCCTGCCGGTGGTGCTGGGCAGCGAGGAGGCCGCCCTGGGCGCGGCCGACCAGCTGCTCGGGGCCGGCCTGTGGGTGCCGGCCATCCGGCCACCCACCGTCCCGGTGGGCACGTCCCGGCTCCGGGTGACGCTCTCGGCCGCCCACGCCGACGAGCAGGTCGCCCGGCTGGTGGCCGCCCTGGACGCCGTCGTTCCCCGGGGATCGTCCGGTGCGGCCTGACCGGGTCGTCCTGGTCTGCGGCACCGCCACCGACGTGGGCAAGACGTGGGTGGGGGCCCGCCTGCTGGCCGTGCTGCGGGGGCGGGGCCTCACCGTGGCCGCCCGCAAGCCGGCCCAGTCGTTCGAGGTGGACGGCGACGGGGGAGTGCTCGGGGGCGCCACCGACGCCGAGGTGCTGGGGGAGGCCTCGGGCGAGCGGCCCGACCAGGTCTGCCGCCGCTCCCGTTGGTACCCGCGGGCCATGGCCCCGCCCATGGCCGCCGAAGCACTCGGCCTCCCGGCCTTCACGGTGGCCGACCTGTACGGCGCGCTGGCCTGGCCGACCAGGTCGGTCGCCGTCGGCCTGGTCGAGACGGCCGGTGGGGTGCGCTCCCCCCAGGCCGACGACGGGGACGCCGTCGACTTCTGCGGCGCCCTCCGTCCCGACGCGGTGGTCCTGGTGGCGGACGCCGGGCTGGGTACCATCAACAGCGTGAGCCTGAGCATGGCGGCGCTGTCCACGGCCGTGGGTGACCCGCCGGCGGCCGTCGTCGTGCTCGACCGGTACGACCACTCCCGCGAGCTGCACCGCCGCAATCGGGCCTGGCTGGAGCGCCGGGCCGGCTACCGGGTCCTGGTCCTCCCGGGCGAGGAGGAGCTCCTGGCCGACGCGGTGGCCGCGTCGGCCTGAGGGGCGCGCCGGGGAGACCGGGAGCCGGCGGGCGACCTGGTCCCTGCCCCCGGAGCGGCCGGGCCGGCCTGGTACGGTCGGGCGATGCACGCAGCCGACGACGGAGCCGGCGGCCGGGCGCCACGGGAGGTCCGGCCGTGATCGAGGCGTCCGGACTGGCCAAGAGCTACGGCTCGACCAAGGCCGTCGACGGTCTGACCTTCTCGGTCCGCCCCGGGGTGGTGACCGGTTTCCTCGGGCCGAACGGCTCGGGCAAGTCGACCACCATGCGGTTGATCATGGGCCTCGACCGGCCCGACGCCGGGCGGGTGACCCTCGACGGACACCGCTACCACGACCTCCGCTGGCCCCTGCGTGAGGTGGGCGCCCTGCTCGAGGCCAAGGCGGTCCATCCCGGACGCACCGCCTACAACCACCTGCTCAGCCTGGCCCAGAGCAACGCCCTCCCGAGGACCAGGGTCGACGAGGTCCTGGGCATGGTCGGTCTCGACAGCGTGGCCAAGCGCAAGGTGGGCAAGTTCTCGCTCGGCATGAGCCAGCGCCTGGGCATCGCCTCCGCGCTCCTCGGCGACCCGGGTGTCCTCCTGTTCGACGAGCCCATCAACGGACTGGACCCCGAGGGGATCCTCTGGGTGCGCAATCTGCTGAAGGGTCTGGCCGCCGAGGGCCGCACCATCTTCGTTTCGAGCCACCTCATGAGCGAGATGGCCCTCACCGCCACCGACCTCGTGGTCATCGGACGCGGCCGCCTCATCGCCGACACGTCGGTCGCGGACTTCATCGCCTCCAACACCGAAGCCACCGTCCTGGTGCGCTCGCCCGAGGCCGACCGGCTGGGTGGCGTGCTCACCGCGGCCGGCGCCGGCGTACTGGCCCGGGACGACGGCGGCCTGCTGGTGACGCGGATGGACCTGGCCGCCATCGGTGACGCCGCCCACGCCGCCGGCCTGCCCTTGCACGAGCTCAGCCCCCAACAGGCCAGCCTCGAGGAGGTCTTCATGGATCTCACCTCCGACGCCGTGGACTTCCACGGCCTCGCTCCCGAGCGGGGCGCCCGATGACCACCGTCGCCGCCCCGCTCCCTGCCCTCGACCGCGGGCGGGCCGGCCTCCGTCAGGCCCTCGCCTCGGAGTGGACCAAGCTCCGCTCGGTGCGCTCGACCTGGGTCTGCCTGGCCATCGTGGTGGTCGCCGGCCTCGGGCTGTCCGCCCTCGTCTCGAACCTGGAGGCCGGACGGTGGGCCCAGCTCACCGCGGCAGAACGGGCCCAATTCGACCCGGTCCGCTTCAGCCAGAGCGGGGTGTTCCTCTCGCAGTTCGTGGTCGGCGTCCTCGGGGCCCTCGTGGTGACGGCCGAGTACGCCTCGGGGGCCATGCGCACCACGCTGGCCGCCCTGCCCCGGCGCGGCACGGTGCTGGCGGCCAAGGGGCTCGTCCTGTCCGCCGTGGTGCTGGTCGTGGCCGAGGTCACGGCCTTCGCCTCGTTCTTCCTCAGCCAGGCCATCCTGCTGGCCCACGGCGGCAAGACCCTGCCCGCCGGGAGCACCGTGCTCAACCAGGTGCGCAGCCCCACCATCCCGGTCGACTCCCTGACCACCCCCGGGGCCTTCCGGGCGGTCTTCCTGGCCGGCGTCTACCTGCTGGTGCTGGCCCTCATCGCCTTCGGCATGGGCTTCCTGGTGCGGCACACGGCCGGCGCCATCTCCGTGTTCGTGGGCGTGCTGCTCGTGCTCCCGCTCATCGTCCAGATCCTCCCCTCGAGCTTCTCCCAGCCCTTCGAGCGCTACCTGCCGTCCAACCTGGGAGTGGCCATGACGGTGGTCTCGAGGACCCACAACAACTTCGTCGGGGTCCTGCTCGATCCGTGGGCGGCCGCCGGCGTCCTCGTGCTCTACGCGGGGGTGTTCGTGGCCCTCGGGGCGTGGCTCCTGGTCCGCCGCGACGCCTGATCGGTCCCCTCCGTCCGGCGCCGGTCAGAGACCCCGCGGCCGGTTCACGAACCGCCCGGCGCTCGGCGACCAGAACCATCCTCCGCCGGCCCGGGTACCTCCGTCCACGGGGATGTTGTGGCCGGTGACGAAGGACGAGAGGTCGGAGGCCAGGAAGAGGGCGACCCGGGCCTGGTCCTCGGGCCAGCCCACCCGGCCGACCGGAGCCCACGCCGGCCACAGCCGGTCGTCGTCCCCGGATCCGGCCAGGTAGTCGACCTGGTCGGTCTGGGTGAGGTCGGGACCGATGCCGTTGACCCGCACCCCCCGCCGACCGACGGAGACGGCCAGGGCCGTGGTGAAGTGGGCCACGGCCGCCTTCATGGCCGCGTAGACGGGGTCTCCGGGGTAGCCGCGCAGCCCCTCGACGGAGTGGACGTTGACGACCGACCCTCCGGAGCCGTCGGCCAGGGGCCCGAGGAAGGCCCGGGTCACGGCCAGCACGTGGAGGAGGTTGGTCTCGTACATGGCCTGCCACGATGCCGGGGTGGACGCCTCGAAGCGGACCAGAGGCCGGTAGTCCCCGACGTTGTTGACGAGGACGTCCACCCGGCCGTGAGCGTCGAGGACGGCCCGGGCCAGGGCGTCGACCTCGTCGGGCCGGGTCACGTCGACGACGTGGGCCCTCGCCGTCCCCCCGGACCCGGTCACCTCGTCCGTCACGGCCTCGGCTCGCCCGGGGTCGACCTCGGCCACCTCCACCCGGGCACCGTGGGCCGCGAACAAGCGGCAGACGGCCGCGCCGATGCCGCCTCCGCCTCCGGTGACCACGGCCACCCGTCCCTCGAGCAGGTGGCCCCAGTCGTCGATGGGCGGTACGTCGCTGGGGCGCTGCGGGCTCACGGTGGTGCCTCCTCGGGCGGGTGCCCCGTTCCTAGTCGAGCACCGGGGTCCCGGGCACTAGCCGGGGAACTCCGGCGAGGCGACCACGGCACGCGACGCCGGTCGTACCAGGGCGCGGAGCTCGGCGCAGCCGTCCTCGCCCAGGGCCTCGTAGGCCGGCACCGACAACCGGTCGGTGACCTCTTCGATCTGGCGCCGGACCGAGGCGCCCTCCTCGGTGAGCACCGCCGGACCGGCCGACGGGGGTGGCCGGAGCCAGCCGCGCTCGACGAGGCGCGCCGTGGCCGCTTCCCACTCGTGGTCGGGCCAGCCGCGGGTGGTCCGCAGGAAGGCGGTGGGGAGGTCGTCGAAGGCCTCGTGGAGCACGAGGGCCTCGACCGGGCCGAGTTCGTGGCCGACCAGCACGGCGATGTGGCCGTCACCTCGGAACTCGCGCAGGAGCGTCTGGGCGTGCCACAGCACCCGGAGGTGCTCCTCGGGCCAGGGCTGGTCGGCATGACCGGCGAACAGGGGCCGGCCGCACGTCCACGTGCCCGCCCGGTCGGCCGCCCGCCGGGCCAGGGACGCCGCCCGGACCAGCTCGGGTGAGTCGGCGGTGGGCCCCAGGATGCGCCGGAGGGCCGAACCGGCCGCCACCGAGCGCGCCTCGAGCACGGTGGCGGGATCGGTGAGGTCCCACACGCCGTCCATGGACCGGCGCACCAGGTCGGGGTCGAAATTGTAGAAGGTGGCGGCCACCGTGCCCGGTCCGACGCGTCCCATGGCCGCCGAGCGGGAGGCGAAGTAGGCACGCTGGCCGGTGAGGCCGAGGCGGGCGAACGCCTCGGTGGACTCGGGGGCGAAGTAGACCAGCCCGTGGAGCGGTTCGAGCGTCCGCCACGTCTTGTGGGCGGTGAGCGGCGAGACGGGCTGGGGGCTGTCGTGGCGGGGACGCATGGCGCAGCGTACCCCTGTGCGGTCCGGCGGCCCCGACGCCGTGGCCGTGGGGGAGCCTGTAGGGTGCGCTCAGGACGAAAGGACCGTGCCCGGAGCGTCACGGGCGACCCGGGCACGGCGCGGACGCAGGGGACGACGATGCTGAACGGTGTCTCGGGCATGGTGGGCGAGACGGCGGTGGTGACGAAGCCCGTCGGCGACCGTCGCCACAAGCCCGGTGCCGTGCTCACCCGGGGCGAGGAGTGGTTCGCCGTCTCGCTCCTGCCCGGTCAGACGATCCCCAAGGGGACCACGGTCGTGGTCGCCGACGTCGATCGGGGGTTGCTCGTCGTCTTTCCCGACGAGAGCTGAGCGACCCCCGACGAGCCGGGGGCCGCCACCGGTGCCTACAGTGGGGTCGGGAGGTGGTGGCCATGGTCCTCGGTTCTGTGGCGACGGCGGTCGAGTCACTGGTGGTGGGGGCGGTCGTCCTGGCCCTGGTCGTGGCCTTTATCCGCTCGGGCCTCAAGGTGGTCCAGCAGGGGTGTGTGGGCGTGGTCAAGCGTTTCGGCGAGTTCCGCGCCATCAAGCAGCCCGGCTTGCACGTGTTGATCCCCCTCGCCGACCGGATGGACCGGGTCGACGTCCGCGAGTTCCCGCGGACGGGCGACCAGCAGGCGGTGATCACCAAGGACAACGTCTCGCTGCAGGTCAGCGCCACCATCTTCTGCCAGGTGACCGACGTCAAGCTCGCCCTCTTCGAAGTCAACGACTTCGGTCTGGCCATCGATCAGATGGCCCGCACGGCGCTGCGCGCCGTGTTCGGCGAGCTCACCCTCGACCAGTCCCTGTCCGAGCGCGACACCATCAACACCAAGATGCAGGACCACATGGCCGAGGCCACCCTCAAGTGGGGCGTCCGACTCAACCGCATCGAGATCCTCGACATCACGCCCCCGAACAACGTCCTCGAGGCCATGTCCGAGCAGAAGGAGGCCGAGCAGCACAAGCGGGCGGCGATCCTGAAGTCCGAGGGCGAGCAGCAGTCCGCCATCAACATGGCCCAGGGCCGCAAGCAGTCGTCGGTGCTCGACGCCGAAGGCCAGAAGCAGGCCGCCATCCTGGCCGCCGAGGCGCAGAAGCGTGTCCTCGAGCTGCGGGCCGAGGGAGAGCGCGAGGCGACCAGGCTCCGGGGTGAGGGCGAGGCTGCCGCACTCGGGGCGATCGACCAGGCGGTGATCAAGCCCAACACCCTCGCCCTCCTCCAGCTGCGGGCCCTCGAGGCGGTGGCCGCTTCGCCCAACGCCAAGCTCGTCGTGCCCTACGAGGCCGCCGGGTTGGTTGGGGCGGCCCAGGCCCTCGTCACCGCGGTGCGCGACGCCGGTGCCGGGCCCGAGGCCCCGCCGGGCAACGGCAAGACCCCCCAGCCCACCGGCTGACGCCCCCCGGACGCCGTCCTCTCGGCCTCACCTGGCCTCCACCTGCTCGAGGTCCTCGTCGCGCCAGTGGTCGAAGCGCTCTTCGGGCAGGGCCAGCGCGTGGGTGGGAGCGAGGGCCTCGACGAAGCTGCGGTCGTGGCTGACCACGACGATCGTACCCGGCCAGGTCGACAGCATCGTCCCGACCGCGGCGATCGACGCCGGGTCGAGGTTGTTGGTGGGCTCGTCGAGGACGAGCACGTTGGACCGTCCGGCGGCCACCATGGCCAGACCGAGCTTGGCCCGCTCGCCTCCCGAGAGCGTGCCGGGGAGCTGGTGGGCGGCATCGCCGGAGAGCCCGAAGGACCCGAGCAGCGACCGACGCTCCGTCTCGGTGACCAGCGCCGTGTCGTCGACGTTGTCGAGGGCGGTCCGGGACGGGTCGATCTGCTCGTGCTCCTGGGCGAAGTAGCCGAGGGACACGTTGGGCCCGAGGGCCACCGTGCCGCCGGTGGGCTCCTGCACGCCGGCCAGGCAGCGCAGCAGGCTCGACTTGCCCGCCCCGTTGCGCCCCACGACGAGCACCCGGTCACCCCGGCGGCAGTGGAAGGTCACCCCCCGGAGCACGGTCGTCCCCTCGTAGCGGACGCTCAGGCCTTCGACCCTCAGGGGCACCTCGCCCGAGCGGGGGGGCGTGGGGAGGGTCAAGGTGCCGGCCCGCTCGCGCCGGCGCACCTCGGTGCGGGACGACTCCAGGCGTTCGACCCGCTTGTCGAGGGTCCGGGCCACCCGGGCCCGGCGGTTGGTGCTGCCCCGCATGGAGTCGGCCAGCCTGCTCAGGCGGTCGATCTCCCGCCCCTCGAGCTCGGCGGCCCGCTCCCGCCGGGACAGGTCGGCCTCGAGCTGGACGAGGTAGGAGGAGTAGGTGCCCTTGAACTCGTGGAGGCCCTCATCGGCCAGGTGGAGCACCTTGGTGACGGAGCGGTCGAGCAGCCGCAGGTCGTGGGAGACCACCAGGATGGCCCCGGGGAAGCGCTCGAGCTCGTCCATGAGCCACGCCTTGGCCGGGCGGTCCAGGTGGTTGGTGGGCTCGTCGAGGATCATCGTGTCCGGGCCCTGGAAGAGGATGCGCATGAGGTCGACCCGTCGACGCTGGCCGCCGGAGAGGCCGTCGAGGTCTTCCATGAGGAGTTCCTGGCGGAGGCCGAGGCCGTCGGCCAGCCGGGCCATGACCGATTCGGCCTCGTATCCGCCGTTCTCGCGGTACTGCTCCTCGAGGTCGGCGAAGAGGGTGATGTTCTCCTCCGACGGGTCCTTGGCCATCTGGATCCGGGCCTTGTCCAGGGCATCGTCGAGGACGTCGAGCCCGCGCCCGGAGAGCACGTGGGAGAACCCGATGGGCTCGAGGCCGAGCCCCCGGGGCTCGGGTGCCTGGGGGAGGTGGCCGAAGGTGCCCCGGATGCGGGTGTTGCCCGAGGTCCGCACGCCGGGACCGGCCTCGCCGAGGAGGACCGAGAGGAACGTCGACTTGCCCGCCCCGTTGCGGCCCACCAGACCGACCGTCTCGCCCGCGCCGATCACGAACGAGGCGTCCCGCAGGAGGGTGCGGCCGCCGATCTCGATGGTGACGCCCGATCCGACGATCATGGGCGCCACCGGGCGGCACGCCGGGCCCGGGCCACGCGGTGGCGGACCATGGCCCGGAACACCACCTGGTGCACCGGCCTCAGCAACCACCAGTAGGCCAAGCCGACCACGCCCTTGGTCCGCAGGCTCCCCACCTGCTCGACCCGGAGGGGCGGACCGGAGAGGACCCGGAAGCCCAGCCAGGCGTCGCCGCAGAACCACGACCGTGCGCTCAGGACGAGCCGTTGGGGTGCACGGCGTTCGACGGTCCACCAGTCGACGGTGGCGCCCTCGACGATGCGCTCGGGACGGTGGAGCCGGAGGTCCTCCCCGAAGAGGTGACCGAGCGAGACGCGCAGGCGCCAGGCCAACGGCAGCCCGTACCAGGAGAGCCGCCCACCGCAGTCGTCGAGGTCCTCGTCGAGCCCGGGCACGGTGCCGTCCGGGCCCGCCCCGGTCCGGACCCGGGCCGCCGCTCGATGGGTGTAGACGCCCTCGTGGAGCCCGTGGCGGCGGTCGAACAGCGTTGCCGGGACTGCGGCGGCCTGCTCCTCCAGGGCGGCGGCGATGGCCGCCTCGACCCCCAGGGGGCGGACCGTGAAGGCGGCGTCGGTGCGGGCCCGGTCCCGCACGGTCACCTCGTTGGTCAGGCTGCCGATCAGTGCGTGGCTCACGGCGCGGTCGACGGGCGTCACCACGTCGACCCAGTGGGCCGAGAGGGTGGGGGTGAGGACGGGCACCTTCATGATCAGGCGGCGGCGGAGGCCGCGGACGCGGGCGTAGGTCTCCATCATCTCGCGGTAGGTGGTGACGTCGGGGCAGCCCACCTCGTACACCCCCGGCGCCGCACCGGACGCCTCGGTGAGGTAGGCCAGCAGGTCGCCGAGGCCGATGGGCTGGGTGGGGGTGCTCACCCATCGGGGACAGACCATCACCGGCAGCCGCTCGGTCAGGTACCGGACCATCTCGAAGGAGATGCTGCCGGCCCCGAGCACCACGGCGGCCCGGAGTTCGACGACGGGCACCCCGGTCGATCCGAGGACCCGTCCGACCTCCTGGCGGCTGGCCAGGTGCTCCGAGAGGTGGCCCTGGCCCAGCCCGCCCAGGTAGACGATGCGCTCCACCCCGGCGGCGGACGCGGCCCGGGCAAAGGACCGGGCCAGCTCCCGGTCGCGGGCGGCGAACCCGGAACCCCCGGCCATGGCGTGGACCAGGTAGTAGGCGGCCTCGCACCCGGAGAGGGCGGTGGTGGTGGCGGCCACGTCGGCCACGTCGGCCACGTGGACCTCGACGCCCCGGCCGGTGTCGAGGGTCGGGGCACCGCGCACCACGGCGTGCACGACGGTGCCCCGACCGCCCAGGTGGGAGGCGAGCCGGGCCCCGACGAATCCGTTGGCCCCGGTGACGGCGACCCGCCCGGGGGTGGGGACGGTGGGCGGCGTCATCCGCCCGAGA
This sequence comes from Acidimicrobiaceae bacterium, assembly GCA_027314705.1. GTDB lineage: Bacteria > Actinomycetota > Acidimicrobiia > Acidimicrobiales > RAAP-2 > Bog-756. The sequence goes on along the minus strand of DAHVAJ010000012.1, from coordinate 4,637 downwards.
CCAGGAGGTCGCCGCCGGCCGGCGGCGCGGGGTCGTCCGCCGCGGCCAGCCACCCCGGCGGCACGGGGACCGGTCGCGGCCCGTTGGTGTGGCCCCGGGGGAGGCGGAGGGCCTCGGCCGGGAAGGGGAGGCCCGGGTCGAGGCCGTCGAGCAACCGGTCGACCTCCTCGGACGTCGAGGCCTCGGCCAGGGCCCTCCGGACGGTGGCGCCCACCGGGAAACCGGTCAGGTACCACCCGGTGTGCTTGCGGAACTGCCGCACGCCGAGGTCCTCGCCGAACTCCTCGCAGAGCAGTCCCACGTGGGTGCGCATCATGCCCAGGATCTCGCCCAGGTCCGGGGGCCCGGGCACGTCCTCACCGCGGAAGGCGGCGGCCAGGTCGCGGAAGAGCCACGGCCGGCCGAGGCAGCCCCGGCCGACGACCACGCCGTCGCACCCGGTGGCCGTGACCATGGCCAGGGCATCGCCGGCCTCCCAGAGGTCGCCGTTGCCGAGCACCGGCACGGTGGTGACGGCCGCCTTCAGCGCGGCGATCGCCGCCCAGTCGGCGGCGCCCGAGTACAGCTGCTCGGCCGTACGGGCGTGGAGGGTGACGGCGGCCACGCCCTCCTCCTCGGCGATCCTCCCGGACTCGAGGTAGGTGGTATGTCCTCCGTCGAGGCCGATGCGCAGCTTGACCGTGACCGGCACGGCGCCGGCGGCGCCCACCGCCGCTCGGACGATGGCCCGGTAGAGCCGGCGGTGGACGGGCAGGGCCGCGCCCGCCCCCTGGCGGGTGACCTTGGCCGCCGGGCAGCCGAAGTTGAGGTCGATGTGGTCGACGCCGATCTCCCCGACCAGGCGCCGGACGGCCCGGCCCATGACGTCTGGATCGACGCTCGACAGCTGCACACTGCGCACCGGCTCGTCCGGCCCGAAGGAGGCCATGGCCACCGTCTTGGCGTTCCCCTCCACCAGCGCCCGGGCCGTGACCATCTCGCTCACGTACAGCCCGGCCCCGTAGCTCCGGCACAGGGTCCGGAAGGCGCGGGTCGTGACCCCCGCCATGGGGGCCAGGACCACGGGCACGTCGACGGACAGCCGGCCGAGCGACAGGGTGCGGGGGACGGCCACGGTCACGGGGCGTCCGCCCACAGCTCGGCCACCGAAAGCCCGAATCGTCCGAGGAGATCACGGAGCAGGGGGAGGGAGAGGCCGAGCACGTTGCTCGGGTCGCCGTCGACACCGTCGACGAAGGGGGCCGAACGGCCGTCGAGGGTGAAGGCCCCGGCGACGGCCAGCGCGTCCGGGTGGGCCAGATAGGCGTCGAGCTCGGCGTCTGTGGTGCGACCGAAACGCACCCTCGTCGAGGCCACCGCCGAGGCCCGGCGCCCGGTGGCCTCGTCCAACAGACAGTGGCCGGTGTGGAGGACGCCCTCCCGGCCGCGCATGGCGGCGAGCCAGGCACGCGCCTCGGCCGGGCCGGACGGTTTTCCGTGGGAACGGCCGTCGAACTCGAGGAGGGAGTCGCACCCGAGGACGAGGGCCCCGCCCCCCTCCTCGGCCACCGTCCCGGCCTTGCGCTCGGCCAGGCGCAGGACGCTGCCGGAGGTGTCGGCCGGGTCGACGTCGCCCTCGTCGACCCCGCTGACCCGGACCTCGGGGGCGAAGCCGGCGTCGACGAGGAGGCGGAGGCGCGCCGGGGAGGCCGAGGCGAGGACGAGGAGGCGGGCCGGCATGGGTCAAGCGTAGGGGCCGGGCCGGGCCACCGGTCCGGGCCACCCGTCGCCGGCAACTGCGCGATCCTCTGGGACATGACCGACGCCGGCATCGCCGTCACACCCACCACCACCGACCCCGAGCTCGACGGGGACCACGAGCGGATGACCCACATCGTCCTCGAGGGGTTCCGCCCCGAGGAGGGGGAGTTCGTCCCGGCCGGCACGTCCGTCGTCGAGGGCATGGTGACGGGCACGGCCGTCAGAGCCCTGTGCGGGAAGATCTGGGTCCCCGGGAGAGACCCCCGGCGGTACCCGGTCTGCCCCACGTGCAAGGAGATCGCCCAGGGCCGAGGCTGGTCCGTTCCCGCCGGGTGAGGGGTCCGTGCCGGGCCTGCGCCGGTGGTGGGCCCCCGACGGAGCCGATCGGCCCACCCGGTGGAGGCGGCGTCCTCCGGTGCCCCGTGCGGTGACTTCCTGCACGAGCCAGCCGTTGCCGTCGGGATCGTGGAATTCGAACACGGCCGACGCAGAAGGACCGGGCCTGATCCTGGTCGGCCACGGGGACCATCACCAGCTCCAGGCGCACCAGCTCCAGGCGCCACTCCGCGGCCACCCCCTGCTCGAGGCTCAGGTCGATCCTAGGTCGCCGTGGTCGCGGCAGCGCGCCCGGAAGCCGCCCGGGGTCACGGTCACGGCCATGCGGCGGCCGCAGACCCGGCAGAACCGGGGAGGGTCGAGCACGCGCCCGCAGCCGGGACAGATCGCCGACCCGCAGGCCGTGCAGTGGTCCCCGGCCCCGGTCGCCACCCGGTCCACGTCCGAGCTCAGAGGACGCCGGTGAGGGCACCCACGGGCATGCGCAGGTCGGCGAGCATCTGGAGGTCCTCCTCGGGTGAACGGCCCAGCGTGGTCAGATAATTCCCCACGATGAGGGCGTTGATGCCGGCCGTCATGCCCATCGACTGGAGCTCCCGGAGGGTGACCTCGCGCCCGCCGGCATAGCGCAGGATCACGCCGGGGAGACCCAGACGGAAGAGGGCGATCCAGCGGATGGCCTCCCACGCCGCCACCGGGGTGGCGCCGCCGAGGGGCGTCCCCGGGCGGGGGTTCAGGAAATTGAGTGGCACCTCGGTGGGGTCGAGCTCCTGGAGCTCGGTGATGAGCTCGACCCGCTGCGCGGCGGTCTCCCCCATGCCGATGAGGGCCCCGCAGCACAGCTCCATGCCGTGGGCCCGCACCAGGCGGCAGGTCTCCCACCGCTCCTCCCAGCTGTGGGTGGTCACGACGTGGGGGAAGAAGGAGCGGGCCGTCTCCAGGTTGTGGTTGTAGCGGTGCACGCCGGCCTCGGCCAGGCGGCGGGCCTGATCGTCGGTGAGGAGGCCGGCGCTCACGGCCACGTTGACGCCCACCCGGTCCCGCACCAGGGGGACCAGCGCCAGGATGCGCTGGAGCGTGCGTTCGTCGGGGCCCCGGACGGCCAGCACGATGCAGAACTCCGTGGCTCCGCTGGCCCGGGTCTCCTCGGCGGCCCGCAGGACCTCGTCGGCGTCGAGGAACGGCGTGGCCTGGACCGGCGTGTCGAACCGTGACGACTGCGAGCAGAAGTGGCAGTCCTCGGGGCAGCCGCCGGTCTTGGTCGAGAGGATGCCCTCCACCTCGACCTCGGGACCGCACCGGGCCAGGCGCACCTCGTGGGCCAGGGCGGCCAGCGAGGTCACCCAGGCATCGGGCAGTTCGGCCAAGCCGGTGAGCTCGGTGCCGGTGAGCAGCCGGCCCTCGTCGAGGAGCGCCGCTTGGGCGGCGCGCAGGCGGGCCCGGGCCTCGTCCGGTCCCACGTCGGGCTGCCCGGGGCCGACCCGGTGGGGGGCCGAGAGGGTGACGGCGGTGGGGGTGGTGACGGGGTCGGGGGTGGGGCTGGCCATCCCGAAACGGTACCCGCACCTTCTGGAAAGACGAAACCGGAGCCGGAGCGGGTCCGGCGGGGCCGCCGACGGCCGGCCCGACCGTCATGGGGTCGTCCAGGGCCTCCGGGGTCCGGACGCCCTCGGGTGGCGACCGGCGCCCTAGTACCGGTAGGTGTCGGCCTTGTAGGGCCCGTCGACGGGGACGCCGATGTAGCTGGCCTGCTCGGCCGTGAGTGTGGTGAGCCGGACGCCGAGGGCGTCGAGGTGGAGGCGGGCTACCTTCTCGTCGAGGTGCTTGGGCAGCACGTAGACCTCGTTGCCGTAGGCGGTCGGGTTCGTGAACAGCTCGATCTGGGCCATCGTCTGGTTCGTGAAGGAGTTCGACATCACGAAGCTCGGGTGGCCGGTGGCATTGCCCAGGTTGAGCAGGCGGCCCTCCGAGAGCACGATGACGGCGTGCCCGTCGGGAAAGACCCACTTGTCGACCTGGGGCTTCACGTTGATCCGCTCGACGCCGGGGGTGGCCGCCAGGCCGGCCATGTCGATCTCGTTGTCGAAGTGACCGATGTTGCCCACGATCGCCTGGTGCTTCATCCGCGACATGTGGTCAGCGGTGATGATGTCCTTGTTGCCAGTCGCGGTGACGAAAATGTCCACCGTGTCGATGACGCCACCGATCGTGGCGACCTGGTAGCCGTCCATCGCCGCCTGCAGCGCGCAGATCGGGTCGACCTCGGTGATGATTACCCGAGCGCCCTGCCCCCGCAGGCTCTCCGCGCAGCCCTTGCCGACGTCACCGTAGCCGCAGACGAGTGCCACCTTGCCGCCGATCAGCACGTCGGTGCCGCGGTTGATGCCGTCGACCAGGCTGTGCCTGCACCCGTACTTGTTGTCGAACTTGGACTTGGTCACCGAGTCGTTCACGTTGATCGCGGGGAACCGGAGCGTCCCGGCCCTGGCCATCTCGTAGAGCCGGTGCACGCCCGTCGTGGTCTCCTCGGTCACGCCCTTGATGGTCCGCGTGGCCTTCGT
>DAHVAJ010000088.1 GCA_027314705.1 Acidimicrobiaceae bacterium | reverse complement strand
GGTGGCCGTGGTGGGCGGCGGCATAGCCGGGCTGGCCGCGGCCTGGGAGCTCGCGGCCGGGCCCGCCGGCGCGCCCGGCGTCGAGGTGCACGTCCTGGAGTCCGGCGACCGTCTGGGCGGCAAGCTCCAGTCGGCCGAGTTCGAGGGGCGCACCGTCGACCTGGGGGCCGACGCCTTCCTGGCCCGCCGGCCCGAGGCGGCCGGCCTCTGCGACGAGCTCGGTCTCCACGACGAGCTGGTGGCCGTCGGGGCCAGCGGGGCGGCGCTCTGGGCCCGGGGCCGCCTGCGGGCGATGCCCGCCGGCCTCAACCTCGGGGTGCCGGACCGGTGGGGCCCGCTGGCCCGCTCGGGCATCCTCTCCCCCGGTGGGGTGGCGCAGGCCGCGGTCGACCTGGTCCGTCCCCACCGCGGCGTCCGGGAGGTCACCGGCGACCGGGCCGTGGGCGAGATCGTCGCGTCCCGCCTGGGCCGGGAGGTGGTGGACCTCCTGGTCGACCCGCTCGTCGGCGGCATCCACGCCGGGGGCGTCGACGACCTCAGTGCGGCCGCCACCTTCCCCCAGCTGCTGGCCGCCGACCGGCAGCGGGGCAGCCTCATGCGCAACCTGGGCCGGTCCCGCCCGCCGGCACCGGCGACCACCCCGGCCACCCCGCTGTTCTGGTCCCTCGCCGGGAGCACGGCCCGGCTGGGTCGGGCCCTGGCCGAGGCCCTGGCCGCCCGCGGCGTGCACCTCCACACCGGCGTCGCCGTCGACGCCCTGCGGAGGACCGGTCCCGACGGGCCGGGGTGGGCCCTCGACCTCGGCGGCGCCGGGATCGGGGGGGGACCGACCCTCGCCGTCGACGGGGCGGTGCTCGCCGTCCCGGCCGGGAGCGCGGCCCGGCTGCTGGCCGAGCACGCCCCGGTGGCCGCCGGCCTCCTGGCCGAGATCACCACGTCGTCGGTGGCCGTGGTGACCCTCACCGTCCCGGCCGCGGCCGTCCGGGCCCCGCTCACCGGCACGGGATTCCTCGTCCCGCGGGCGGCCCCCGTCGACGGACGCACCGCCCTGGTGACCGGCTGCACCTACCTCGGGCGCAAGTGGCCCCACCTGGCCCGCCCCGGCGACGAGCTGCTCCGCCTGTCCGTCGGCCGCCACGGCGACACCCGGCCGGACGCCCTGGACGACGCCGAGCTGGTGGATGCGGCCTTCGCCGAACTGGCCCGCATCCTCGGGGTCGACGGGCGCCCGACGGCGTCGCTCGTCACCCGGTGGGACGGCGCCTTCCCGCAGTACGCCGTGGGCCACCTGGTGCGGGTGGACCGCATCGAGCGGTCGGTGGCCGAGCTGCCCGGCCTGGCCGTGGCCGGCGCCGCCTATCGCGGCGTCGGCATCCCGGCCTGCGTGGGCAGCGGCCGGACGGCGGCCCGGGGCGTGCTCGCCGCCCTCGACCCGACCCCGGCCCGGTCGGACCGGGGATGAGTCAGACCTCGTCGCCGCCGGTCGGGGTGGACGTCGGGCCGGCCGACCGGCCGCCTCCGCCGTGGCGGCCCTCCCGCGTGCGGATGACCACCCGGCGGGCCGGCACCGCCGACCCCCGCCGCGGCGGGGTGGCCCTCCCGGCGGTCGCCGCCGGGGTCGGGCTGGCCCTGTCGGTGCCGCCGTGGGGCTTCTGGGTGCTGGCCTTTCCCGCCGCCGGCCTCCTGTGGTGGCGGCTCGGGGGAGTGCGCCCGCGGACCCGGCTGTGGGCCGGGTGGCTGGCCGGGTTGGGGTGCTTCGGCCCCGGCCTGTTCTGGGCCCGCGCCTTCACCCTGCCGGGTGCCCTGGTCCTGATCGCCGCCGAGGCCCTCTTCTTCGGCGTCGGCTGCCTGCTCGTCCCGCCGGGGCCGGTCGTGGCCCGGGCCCTGGCCTTCCCCGGCGCGCTCACCCTGGCCGAGGCGGCCCGCCAGCGCTGGCCCTTCGGCGGGCTCCCCCTCGGCGGCGTCTTCCTCGGACAGGCCGGCGGCCCGGTCCTGGGCGTGGCCCGGGTCGGCGGTCCGCTCGGCCTCACCGCCGCCGTGTGGATCGGGGGCGTGGCCGCGGGGGCGCTGGGCGAGGCCGCGGTGCGGGCCCTGCGAGACCGGCGCCGGGCCCTGGCCTTCGCCCGGGTGGACCCGGCCGGCGCGGCGCCCGCTGACCGGGCGGCCGTGCGGCGCGGGGCGGTGGCGGGCCTCGGGACGCTGGCGCTCGCCGGGGTGGTCTGCCTCGCCCTGCTGGTGGGCGGCACCGTGGGCGCCGCCTACGCGCCGGACGGGGGTCCCGCCGTCGGCACCGTCCACGCCGTCGCCGTCCAGGGGGGAGGCCGGCGCGGCTTCCGCAAGTCGGCGGTCGACCCGGCCGTGGTGCTGGCCGCCCAGGTGGCGGCCACCGCCCCGCTGGTCGGGTCGGGGGGGCCGCCCGGTCGCCTGGTGCTCTGGCCCGAGGACGTCGTCTCCCTCCCCGTCCCCCTCGGCCGGTCGCCGGAGAAGGCGGCCCTGGCCGACCTGGCCCGTTCGCTGGACGCCACCCTGGTGGTCGGGGTCACCGAGACCGTCTCGGCCACCGCCTTCCGGAACGAGATCGTGGCCTTCGGGCCCGACGGCACCCTGGTCGGCCGGTTCGAGAAGGTCCACCGGGTGCCGTTCGGCGAGTACGTCCCCTACCGCAGCTTCTTCTCGCACCTGGCCAACCTCTCGGCCGTCCCCCTCGACGCCGTGCCGGGCACCGGCTCGGGACTGCTCACCACCCCGGCCGCGCCCCTCGGCACCCTCGTCTCCTTCGAGGTCTTCTTCGCCGACCGCGGCCGGTCGTCGGTCCGGGCCGGCGCCCAGGTGCTCATCGTCCCCACCAACACCTCGTCCTACGCCGCCGCCCAGGTGCCCACCCAGGAGGTGGCCGCGGCCAGGGTCCAGGCCGTCGAGCAGGGTCGCGACCTCCTCCAGGCCGCACCCACCGGGTACAGCACCTGGATCACCCACCGGGGCCGGGTCCTCGACCGCTCGGTCCTCGGTGCCCGCCAGCTGGTGCCGGCGGTGCTCGGACGCCGGACGGGCTGGACCCTCTACGTGCGCTGGGGCGACACCCCGGTGCTGGCGGCCGCGGCGGCGGCCCTCGGGGTGGCCTGGTGGCTGGCCGGCCGGCGCCCCCGGCGGGCGGACTAGCCGCGTCGGCCCGTCGGCCGGGGGCGGGCGCGGCGGAGCGCCGCCGGGCGGACGCCGGGGAGGCGCCGGTCTACTCGTAGTAGCCGGAGTGGATGTAGACGCAGGGGATGCCGGCGTTGTGGAACATGACGGTGTTGTGGGGGTCGTCCTCGAAGGCCAACCGCAGTTCGAAGCCGAAGGTGCGCAGCTCGTCCACGGTGTCGCGCTTGAACCAGGTGACCTGCGAGTAGTCCCCCCGGGCCCGCATCACGAGCAGGTCCCACCGGAGCCCGTAGTGCTCGAGCCAGGCCAGCGTCTGGGGCTGGACCCGCATCGGGCGGCCCGTGAGCAGGATGATCTGGAGGCGCCGGTCGAGCAGTTCGAGGAGCCGTTCGAGCTCCTCGATGACCGGGTCGTCCCCGCAGGCCTCGAAGAAGGCGTCCCAGTCGCGCCGACCGCGCTCGATGAAGTGCTGCCGGCCGACGGCGTCGGACAGGACCCCGTCCACGTCGAACACGACCGCCTCGCCCGGCTCCTCGATCCGGCCCCCGTTCCAGGCCCAGTTGGCCGGGTCCGACGCCCCCGGCACCCCGCCGTTCACTCCTCGGTGGGCGAGGTCGAGGCCAACCGCCGGATCTCGGCGACGACGGAGGGGTCGGCGAGCGTGGTGGTGTCGCCGAGGGCGCGGCCCTCGGCGACGTCACGGAGCAGCCGGCGCATGATCTTGCCGCTGCGGGTCTTCGGCAGTTCGTCGGTGAAGATGACGGTGCGGGGCCGGGCGATGGGCCCGATCTTGGAGGCCACGTGGGACCGGAGCTCGTCGCCCCGGGCGTCGGAGGGCTCGCCGGCGTCGGCCACCAGGGTCACGAAGGCCACGATGGCCTGGCCGGTGGTGGCGTCGACCGCACCGACGACGGCGGACTCGGCCACCAGGTGGTGCTCGACGAGGGCGGACTCGACCTCGGTGGTCGAGATGCGGTGGCCCGAGACGTTCATCACGTCGTCGACCCGGCCGAGCAGCCAGAGGTAGCCGTCGTCGTCGATCTTGGCGCCGTCCCCGGCGAAGTAGCGGCCCGGGAACCGGCTCCAGTACGTGGCCAGGTACCGCTCCGGATCGCCGTAGATCCCGCGGAGCATGGCCGGCCAGGGCCGGTCGAGGGTCAGGTACCCGCCGCCCCGCTCGACTCTGCGCCCCTCCTCGTCGACCACCTCGACACCGATGCCCGGGAGGGGGAAGGTGGCCGAGCCCGGCTTCGTCGTGGTCAGCCCGGGCAGGGGGGAGATCATGATGGCGCCCGTCTCCGTCTGCCACCACGTGTCGACGACCGGGCAACGGCCCCCGCCGATGTGGGTGGCGTACCACATCCAGGCCTCGGGGTTGATGGGCTCGCCCACCGAGCCGAGCAGGCGGAGACTGGTGAGGTCGTGGCGGCCCGGTTCGTCGGCCCCCCACTTCATGAAGGTCCGGATGGCCGTGGGCGCGGCGTAGAGGGCGGTGACGCCGTAGCGCTCGACGATCGACCACCACCGGTCGCGCCCCGGGTGGTCGGGCGTGCCCTCGTAGAGCACCGACGTCGCCCCGTTGGCCAGGGGCCCGTAGACGATGTAGCTGTGGCCCGTCACCCAACCGATGTCGGCCGCGCACCAGTAGACGTCGGTCGCGGGGTGGAGGTCGAAGACCACCCGGTGGGTGTAGGCCACCTGGGTGAGGTAGCCGCCGGTCGTGTGCATGATCCCCTTGGGCGCCGCCGTCGTCCCCGAGGTGTAGAGGATGAACAGGAGGTCCTCGGCCGCCATGTGCTCGGGGGCGCACGTGTCCGAGGGGGCGCCGCCGGCCGCACCGTCCACCCCGCTCATCAGCTCGTGCCACCAGTGGTCCCGCCCGGTGGCCAGCGACGGCGCGCCGTCGTCACCGATGCGGCGGACGACCACGACGTGCTCGACGCCGGGTGTCCCGGCCACCGCCGCGTCGACGTTGGCCTTGAGGGGCACCGCCTGGCCCCGCCGCCAGCCACCGTCGGCGGTCACCACGACGCGCGCCTCGGCGTCGAGGATGCGGTCGCGCAGGGCCTCGGACGAGAAGCCGCCGAAGACGACGGAGTGCACGGCCCCGATGCGGGTGCAGGCCAGCATGGCCACCGGCAGCTCGGGCACCATGGGCAGGTACACCGCCACCCGGTCGCCGCGGCCGACCCCGAGCCCGCGGAGCACGTTGGCGAACCGGCTGACCTCGAGCAGGAGCTCGCTGTAGGTGACCGTCCGGGTGTCGCCCGGCTCGCCCTCCCAGTGGAAGGCCACCTTGTCGCCGTGGCCGGCGGCCACGTGGCGGTCGAGGCAGTTGTAGGAGACGTTGAGGGTCCCGCCGTCGAACCAGCGGGCGAAGGGAAGGTCCCACTCGAGGACCGTGTCCCAGGGGCGGAACCAGTCGAGGGCCCCGGCCTGGCGGGCCCAGAACTCGGGGCCCAGCGCCTCGGCCTCGGCGTAGACCTCCGGGTCGGTGACGAGGGCGGTGGCCCGGAAGCCGTCGGGCGGCGGGAAGGTGCGCTCCTCGGTCAGGAAGTCCTCGATGGCCGCGCCCGACCCCTCCGCGGCGCCGCTCGCCGGCTCGTGCTCGCCCATGACTCCCCCGTCCCTTCGCTGGTGTCCGACGCCGGCCGGGCCCGGTGTCGGGGCCACCGGCGGGAACGCGGCCGAGACCTCAGCCTAACGCCGGCCGCCCCGTAGACTGGCGGGGCGTGACGACGACCTCCGAACGACCCGACGGTACCGTTCCCGGTCCGTGGCCCGACGGACCGCCGCCGGACGCCCTCCGGCCCGAGCCCGGCGGCACCCGGGTCGACGTGCCCCTCGGCCGCCGGATCATGGTGGTGAGCGACCTCCTGCTGACCCCGGAGGCGACGCCCTCGACCCTGGCCACCACCGGTGAGCTGGCCCGGGCCCTCGAGGCGTGGGACGGGCCCGGCCTCCTCATCATCGCCGGCAACCTCTTCGACCTCTCCGGACAGGGCACGCCGGTGGCCGAGGGACGCCGGGCCCTCGACGCCCACCCGGCGCTGGCCGCGGCCCTCGGCACCTTCCTGGCCGTGGGCGAGCGCCGGGTCCTCCGCCAGTCCGGCACCCACGAGCCGGGCTACGACACCGATCCCGAGACGGTCGCCGCCCTGGCCGCGGTGGGCGTCGAGCAGCTCGGACCGGTCGACCTGCACCTGCACACGGCCAGCGGCACCCGAGTGGTGCGGGTGGAGCCGGGCGAGCACGCCTACGCAGCGGTCGACGGGTCCACCGAGTCGGTGCCCGGCCGAGACGCCGGGGACCGGCCCGACGGCGCCGCCGGTGCCACCCCGGCCAGCCGCCACTGGAAGGCCCTGGCCGCCCAGCCCCCCGAGGACGCGCCGTGGTTGGAGGGGATCGCCCGCCTGAGCGACCCCACGTCGCTCTCCCGCTTCGCCGTCTCGCGCACGCTCTACCGGCGCTTCGGCCGCTTCGCCTGGTGGCTGCTGGTGCCCTTCGCCGCGGCGGTGCTCCTCCGGGTGGCCGTCACCCCCTGGGTCCTCACCCACCTGGGCAGCGGGCCGGCGGCCCGGGCCCTCCGCCACGCCCATCAGGCCGACCTCACCGACCAGCTGGTGGTGGCCGCCTCGGTCGCCGCCGTCGTGCTCATCGTCCTGGCCGTCGTGCTCGGGCTCCTCAGCCGGCGGGTGTGGTCCATCCTCGGCGGCGGGGCCCTGGGCGAGCTCCGGGCCGAGTCGGGCGCCAACGACACCGCCCGCGACGCGGCCCGGCGGCTGGTGGCCCGCGGGTACGCCGGCCTCATCACGGCCGCCACCTTCCAGTCCGAGCTCACCAACCTCGGGTCCGGATTCTTCGCCAACGTGGGGGCCACCGGTGAGGTCGTCGAGGAGCACTCGGGACGCTTCGGCCTGCCCCCGGTCTTCCTCCGCAACCAGCGCGTGAGCTGGGTCGAGCTCGAGTCCGGGGCCGAGCTCCACGTCCGCATGCTGCTCGGTCGCAACGAGTTGGCCTCGCCGAGCCACCTCGAGCGGGCCATCACCCGGGGCCGGGCCGCCGGGGCCCTCCACCCGGTGCTGGTGGCCTCCTACCCGGTCGGCGACTCGTGGCCCCCGGCCCCCGACCTGCGGGCCGCCCACCGGCACACCCGGCGGGTCCGGCGGCTCGGCGCGGCGGCCATCCTCGTCACCGGCTTCATCGACGTCCTCGACGCCATCACGCCGCCCCTGCGGGGCCGGCTCCACGCCCTGCAGCAGTACCTGCCCCTTCGGGCCAGCGTGGCCGCCGGGGCCCTCGTCGCCCTCTCCGGCATCGCCCTGCTGGCCGTGGGGCGCGGCATCCTGAGGGGCCAGCGCCGGGCATGGCGGGTGTCCGTGGCCCTGCTGGCCGGCACCATCCTCCTCCACCTGGTGGCCGGGGCCGACTTCGAGGAGTCCCTGGTGGCCATCGGCGTGCTGGCCTTCCTCGTCCTCAACCGCCGAGAATTCCAGGCCGCCGCCGACGCCTCCTCCCTGCGGTCGGTCCTCCTGACCCTCGGGGGCACCGCCGTGGGCGTCGCCGTGGTCACCACCGTCTCGCTGGAGCTGGCCGGGCACCTCGGCCGCCGCCACATGAGGATGCCGCCGTGGCCCACGCTCTTCTGGGGGGTGACCGAGCGCTTCGTGGGCATCACCACCGTCCACCTGCCGGGCCGGGCCAACCGGTTCGTCACCCCCGCCCTGGTGTCCATCGGCATCGCCCTGGTGGTGGTGGCGCTCTACCTGCTGACCCGGCCGGTGGTCGACCGCCGGCTGGGCTCGGGCCGGGCCGCCGAGTACCGGGCCCGGGACATCGTGCGGCGGCACGGCGCCACCACCCTCGACTACTTCGCGTTGCGGTCGGACAAGCGCTGGTTCTTCCACCGGGACAGCCTGGTGGCCTACGCCGTCTACGGCGGGGTCTGCCTCATCTCGCCCGACCCCATCGGTCCCCGCAACGAGCGCGAACAGGTGTGGGGGGCCTTCCGGACGTTCGCCGACGCCCACGGTTGGACCACGTCGGTCATGGGCGCGGGCGAGGAGTGGCTCCCCATCTACCGCGACTCGGGCATGCACCACATCTACCTGGGCGACGAGGCCGTGGTCCGGGTGCAGGACTTCTCGCTGGCCGGCAAGCACATGAAGGGGCTGCGCCAGGCCCACAACCGGATCCAGAAGTACGGCTACACGGTCTCCTTCCACGATCCCTCGACCCTCGGCCCCGAGCTCCAGAAGGAGCTGGCCGCCCTCATGCGGCTGAGCCGACAGGGCGAGCACGAACGCGGCTTCTCGATGATGCTGGGGCGGGTGTTCGATCCCCGGGACACCGGCCTCCTCCTGACCGTCGTCCGCACGCCCGACGGGACGGCCGCGGCCATGTGCCAGTTCGTCCCGGCCACCGGCATCAACGGCTTCTCCCTCGACCTCATGCGGCGCGATCCGGGCGACCACCCGAACGGTCTCCTCGACTTCGCCCTGTGCTCGACCATCGAGCACCTGCGGGCCCGCGGCTACGACGGCCTGAGCCTCAACTTCGCGGCCATGCGGTCGACCCTGGCCGGCGAGAAGGGCGACGGCACGGTGCAGCGGGCCGAGCGCTGGTTCCTCAAGCGGCTGTCCAACTTCGCCCAGATCGAGTCCCTCTGGCGGTTCAACGCCAAGTACGAGCCCGAGTGGCTGCCGCGCTACGTGGTATTCGACACGGCCGAGCACCTCGTGCCGGTGGTCATGGCCATCCTGCGGGCCGAGTCGCTGTGGGAGATCCCGGTGCTGGGCCGCCTGCTGGCCGCCGGGGCGGAGAAGCGCATGCTCGCCGCCCAGCAGGACACCGACGAGTTCCTGGCCACCATCGGGCAGTGGGACGAGGGCGCCCTGCGCCGGGCCGGACTCGCACCGGGGCCCGACGCCGGCCACGGCGGCGCCGGGCCCGACGGGTGGCCCGAGGGGCCGGGAGCGCCGGGGGCCGGGCCGCCCCGACAGGAACCGTCGGGCGTGACGCCGGTCGACCGCCACCGCTGACCGTCCCCGAGGGGCGGCGGCACACCCGGCGACCCGGGCCCCGGTGCTCAGCCGTGGTCGGCGTCGGGCAGGGCCGGCGGGCCGGATCGGTCCCCGTCGAAGACCGCCGGGCCCCGGGCGTAGAGCCCCACCAGGCCGATCAGGCCCAGGGCCACGAGCACCACCACCAGGGTGACGACGATGGTGGGCTGGCTCCAGAGCACGAGGGTGACGATGCCGACGACGGCCAGCCCCCACTGGAGGGCGGCGCGGTGCGCGGTCACGAACGCCTTGACCGGGCCGCCCGTCACCCACGACGGGGGGGTGCGGTCGGCCAGCCAGGACCGCACCCACCGGTTCCCGAAGAGCAGTGCCACCACGGCCACGACGGCCGCCGCCACCAGGATGGTGCGCACCGAGTCCAAGAGGGCGGCGGCCACGTCGTCGATCACCGCGGCGGCTGCGTCCTTCGACTGCGAGGGCAGAAGGGAGGCCAGGTACTGGCTCTCGCCCACGTTGGCGGCGACGAGCACCACGGCCATGGAGAGGGCCAGGCCGGTGGCCGCCCGGACCAGGCCCCGGCGCCGGCTCTCGGTGAGGACGACGCCGGCGGCGAAGAAGAGCAGGCTGAGGACGGGCAGGAGGTAGGCCAGCCGGTTGACCACCTTGGTCAGGCGTTGGAGCTTCTGCAACTGGGTCGAGCGGAAGAGCACGAAGTGGGTGGCCGAGGTGGTCGGCACCTTCTCGAACATGGTGAGGCCGCGGTCGCTCAGGCGCTGCTTCACGGTGTTCTCGACCTGGGCCAGGTTGATCGCCACCTCCCCGTTGCTGGTGGAGACGGCCCCGTTGCCCGATCCGGTGAGCAGCCCGGTGACCTCCTTGTGGGCCTGGCGCACGGCCGTGTCCCAGAGCGACTGGAAGGCCGGGCTCTGGACCAGCTGGAGGGTGACCGTGTGGGCGAGGGTCTGCACACCCGAGGTGATGGGGGCGGCCAGGAACCCGGCCTTCGCGGGCAGGGCGTCCTTCACCCGTCGCTCCAGGTCGGTCCGGGCCACCAGCTGGGCGCTGACCCGGTTGGCCACCTCCTGCTGGACGGCGGGCTCCCGGGCCAGGGGCCCGACCGTGGCCACGAAGGTGTCGGTGTTGAGCAGCTCGTTGCGGGTGTAGACGACGACGACGGAGACCACGGCCAGCAGGCAGGCCAGCACCAGGAGCACCCACGAGGCCAGCGCCCTCCAGAAGCGGCGACGCCGGCCGTGGGCGCCGCGCCGGAGCCGTTCGTTCTCGCGCCGGAGCCGTTCGAGCTCGAGCTCGGTGTCGGGCGGGGGCCCGGCGGGGTCGGCCGGCTCCGGGGCTGAGGAGCGTCCGCCGCCACCTTGGCTCATGGAGCCACCCTACCGTCCGGCTCCTGCGGTGCCCGGGTACCGGTTGCCGGACGCGACCGTGGCCGCCCCCGGATGCAGGGACGGCCACGGTCGGACACGGTGCCGGCCCGCGCCGGGACCGGGCCGCCGTCAGCTGAGCAGCTTGGCCTTCTGGGCCTCGAACTCGGCGTCGGTGATCACGCCCTTGGCCTTCAGGTCGGCCAGCTTGGACAGCTCGTCGGCGCCGCTGGACGAGCTCGCCGTGTGGCGGACGTACTCGTCGAACGCCTTCTGCTGGGCCTGGGCCGCCTGGGCGGCGCGCTCGTGCATCGAACCGCCCCGGGCGATGAGGTAGATGAGCACGCCGAGGAACGGCAGGATGATGAGGAAGATCACCCACAGGGCCTTGGCCAGGCCGCCCATGTCGTGGCTGCGGAAGATGTCCATGAAGACCACGATGAGCAGCCAGATCCAGAGGAAGAAGAGGAAGAACTCGAGCATCGTCCAGAAGATGCTGAGCAGCGGGTACGTGTACGCAAGCATGCCGATCGTGCTCCTTGGTAGGGGTCCGTTCCGAGGTTAGCGTCGCGACGTCGCAGACCTGCGCATCCCGACGACGGGCCGGACCGCCCGACCGGTGCGGGCCCGGCGTAGTGTCTCCCTGGCGGCAGACGGTTGCCGGGCGGAGAGCGGAGGCGCGGCGTGTACTACATCGGGACGATGCTCTTCGCGGCCATGGCCGTCGTCCTCGTCGTCGCCTACGTGCAGCGGCGGCGGCGGTCCGGCCAGTGGCCCGAGGACGGGTGAGGTGACGGCGGACGCCACCGGTCCGGCGGCGGGCCCCGCCGCCGACGTCGCCACGCTCCCGGACCCCGTCGCCCTGCTGCGGTCGCCGGCCTACCTGCGGCTCCTGGTCCTGGCCGCGCTGGTCGGCGCGCCCGTCTCGGCCCTCTCCTACGGCTTCCTCAAACTGGTGGCCCTCCTCCAGGAGTGGGCCTTCACCTCGCTGCCGCGGACGCTGGGCTTCGCCGGTGCGCCGTGGTGGTGGCCCCTCCCGCTCGTGGCCGCGGCCGGCGTCCTCGTCAGCCTCACCATCGTCCGCCTCCCGGGCGGCGGCGGCCACGAACCGGCTGACGGCTTCCAGTTCGGCGGCGGTGGGGCCGCCGCGGCCGAACTGCCGGGGATCTTCCTCGCCGCCCTCACCACCCTGGCCCTCGGCGTGGTCCTCGGACCCGAGGCCCCGCTCATCGCCCTCGGGGGCGGCCTCGGCGTGCTGGCCACCAGGCTCGCCGCCCGCGACGCGCCGCCCGCGGCCGGGACGGTCATGGCCGCGGCCGGCTCCTTCGCCGCGGTGAGCACCCTGCTCGGCTCGCCCGTCGTGAGCGCCTTCCTCCTCATGGAGGTGGTCGGCATCGGAGGACCGCTGCTCGGCCTGGTGCTCGTGCCCGGCCTGCTGGCGGCGGGCATCGGCACCCTGGTGTTCGTCGGACTCAACGACCTCACCGGGTTCGGCACCTTCTCCCTGGCCATCCCCGGACTGCCCCCGTTCGACCGCCCGACGGTGGCCCTCTTGCTCTGGGCCGTCGCCTTCGGGGCCCTCCTCCCCGTCCTCGGCACGGCCATCCGGCTCGCCGGCCTGGCGCTCCGGTCCGCCGTGGCCGGCCACCGCCTGGCGGTGACCCCGCTCCTGGGCCTGGCCGTCGCCGCGGTGGCCGTCGGCTTCGGCGGACTCACCGGGCGGGGCAGCTCGGTGGTGCTCTTCTCCGGACAGGACGCCCTGCCCGCGCTGGTCCTGCACGCCTCGACCTGGACGGTCGGCGCCCTGGTGCTGCTGGCCGGGGCCAAGTCCCTGGCCTACACCCTCTCCCTCTCGGGCTTCCGGGGCGGTCCCATCTTCCCGGCCATGTTCATCGGGGCGGCCGTCGGCGTCGCCGCCTCCCACCTGCCGGGGATGCTGCTCGTCCCCGGCGTGGCCATGGGCATCGCGGCGATGACCACGGTCATGCTCAAGCTCCCGCTCACCGCCACGCTCCTGTCCATCCTGCTGCTGGGCAGCGACGGCCTCGCCCTCGCCCCGCTCGTCATCGTGGCCGTCGTCGTGGCCTACGTGGTCTCGGCCCGGCTGCCCCAGACCGCCGACGAGCTCGGCCGGCGGCGGCCGGCGGCGGCCCCGGCCGCTCCCGCCGGGGAGGCGGGGTCCGCCGGCGCCGGGGTGCCCCCGCCGGCACCGGGGGGGTCGGGGACGTGACCGGTCGGATCCTGGCCGCGTCGGCAGCCACCACCGCCGTCGTCCACGTGGTCGCCGTCGTGGCCGGGGTGGTCGTGGTCGGCGGCGTCCTGGTCTCGGGCCTCGAGACGGTGGTGCTCCCCCGGGACGGTTTCACCCGCATCGCCCGGGCCACCTTCGCCGTCGCCGACCGCCTCCTCGTCCACCGCTGGCGCAGCGAGAAGCGACGCGACAACCTGCGGGCCCTCTACGGGCCCGTCGCCCTGGTCAGCCTCCCCCTGGTGTGGATGATCTCCGTCCTCCTCGGCTTCACCCTCGTCTTCTGGGGGATCCGCTCGGGCACGTGGCAGCGGTCGTTCGAGGTCAGCGGCTCCTCCCTCACCACGCTCGGGTTCGCCGCCCCGGAAGGCTCGGTCCGCACCTGGGTGACGTTCGTCGAGGCCATCATCGGGCTCGGCCTCGTGGCCCTGCTC
Source organism: Acidimicrobiaceae bacterium (assembly GCA_027314705.1). Lineage (GTDB taxonomy): Bacteria > Actinomycetota > Acidimicrobiia > Acidimicrobiales > RAAP-2 > Bog-756. The sequence continues at coordinate 11,916 of DAHVAJ010000088.1, read as the reverse complement.
ATCAGCTACCTCCCCACCATCTACGCCGCCCACCACGAGCGCGAGCGGGGCATCACCACGTTGCGACCCTTCGCCGGCGCACCGGCCGACCCGGTCGCCATGCTGGCCAACCTCGCCCAGCTCCACACCCTCGACAGCACGGACTTCTGGCGCACCGCCGCGGCCTGGCTCATGCAGCTCGACCAGACCCACCGGGCCTTCCCGGCGCTGTGCTACTTCCCCGAGTCGGCCGACGGTCAGTCGTGGGTGGCCTCGGTCGGCTCGCTCCTCGACACCACGGCCCTGGTGCTCTCGACCGACGACATCGGGGCCCGGATGTCCCGGGCCCGAGGGAACCAGGGGCCGCTGCTCGTCCTGGCCCACGGCACGCCGGCCATCGCCCGCATCGGCCGCGCCGCCGGCCTCCCCCTCGATCCGCCGGTCGACCTCCTGGCCCTCGTCGCCCGCACGGCCGAGGAGCCCCCGGACATCTCGGTCACCCGCCAGGAGTACCTGACCGCCCTGGACCGGCTCGGAGCGGTGCTGGTCGTGGCCGACGGCGACCGCGAGGCGGCCTGGCGCCGGTTCGCCTGGATCCGGTCGTCCTACGACCGGGGGCTCCGGGGCCTGGCCGGGCTCACCGCGGCCGTGCCGGCGCCCTGGACCACCGACCGGCCCGCCCGGGTCGGCCGGCCCCGGCTGGTCACCAACCGGCCCATCCGGACCGACTGGCGGGTCCCGGCCGAACGGTCCGGCACCCCCGCCCGGGACCCCGGCCCCGGCTGACGCCCCGGCCCGGCAGGCCCGGGCCTAGAGGTGGTTGAACCCGCCGGCCTCCTCCTTGGTCATCCCCACGCTCACCGGGTGCCGGTCGAAGTGGGCGATCGACGTCCGCAGGTCGTCGAGGAGCAGGGCACCGAGGTCCTGGCTGACCCCCTGACGGACCAGGATGCGCTGCACGGCCACGTCGGCCACCTCCCCGGTGAGCGGGTACGCCGGCACCTGCCAGCCCCGCACCCGCAGCCGGTCGGCGAGGTCGTAGAGCGTGTAGCCCGGTGCCTCGCCCTCGCGGATGCGCCAGGCCACCGACGGGATGCCGGTGGCCGGGTCGGCGTCGCAGAGGAGCTCGAAGGGCCCGAGCTTCGGGATCTCGGCCGCCAGGTACTGGCCCGTGGCGTAACAGGCGTCGTGGACGTTGCGGTACCCGTCGCGGCCCAGCCGGACGAAGTCGTAGTACTGGGCGACGACCTGCCCCGCCGGGCGCGAGAAGTTGATCTGGAAGACGGGCATGTCGCCCCCCAGGTAGCTCACGTGGAAGATCAGGTCGTCGGGCAGGTCGACGGCGTCCCGCCACAGCACCCACCCCACACCGAGGGGGGCGAGCCCGAACTTGTGGCCCGAGGTGCTGATGGACTTGACCCTCGGGATGCGGAAGTCCCAGACCACGTCGGGCGCGCAGAACGGCGCGAGGAAGGCACCCGACGCCCCGTCCACGTGGACGTCCACGGCGAGCCCGGTGCGCTCCTCCAGGTCGTCGAGGGCCCGGGCCAGCTCGAGCACGGGTTCGTAGGCACCGGTGTAGGTGACCCCGAAGGTCGGGACGACGACGATGGTGTTCTCGTCGACCCGCTCGAGCATCTGCTCCACGTCCAGGGAGTACCGGCCGGGGGCCATGGGGACCTCGCGCATCTCCACGTCCCAGTAGCGGGCGAACTTGTGCCAGACCACCTGGACCGGGCCGCAGACCATGTTCGGTCGGTCGACGGGCTTCCCCTCGGCCGCCCGTCGGGCCCGCCACCGCCACTTGGCGGCCATGCCCCCGAGCATGCACGCCTCGGACGAGCCGATGGCCGAGCAACCGACCGCGCCACCCGAGGTCGGGGCGTTCCACAGATCGGCCAGCATCTGGACGCACCGGCGCTCGATCTCGGCCGTCTGCGGATACTCGTCCTTGTCGATGAGGTTCTTGTTCATGGACAGGTCCATGAGCTGGTGGACCTCGTCCTCCTCCCACGTCTGGCAGAAGGTGGCCAGGTTCTGGCGGGCGTTGCCGTCGAGCAGGAGCTCGTCGGAGATGGCCTGGAAGGCGTCCTCCGACCGCATCTCCGGGGTCGGGAAGCGGTGGGTCGGCAGGGAGGCACGCAGGTCCTGGCCGGCGTAGACCGAGTCCAGCAGGGCCTCGTCGAGTGTGTGATGGCGGTGGAGCGGCACGGTCGGTCTCCTCGTTCGGCCCGGGCGCCGCGGGTGCGGCCCCGGGCGGGTCGGTCGGGTGGGCGCCCGGGGGTCAGACGCCGCTGATGGCGGGCACCTGGTTGAGGGCGATGGCCCGCTGCAGGGCCTCGAAGTCCCGCTCGTTCTGATCGGCGTAGGAGGCGGCGAAGCGGGACATGGCCCGTTCGAACCGGTCGCTCGTCCCGAGATAGGCGGCGATGGCGATGGCGTCGCCGGTGCGGGCGTGGGCCCGGGCCAGGGTCCAGCCGCACATCTGGGCGTAGACGGCGAGGGCCTCGGGACGCATGGTCTCGGGATCGGCCGAGATCTTGGCGTCCCACAGCTGGCGGAAGTAGAAGTCGCGGAGCACCCCGTCCTCGCCGGTGACCCGGTCCCAGCCCAGGAGGATGTCGCTGGCACTCTGCATGAGCCGCTGGCCCTCGACGACCCGGCGACCCTGGTTGGCGTAGACGCTCGGCCGCAGGAACGGCTCGCCCACCGCGTGCTCGGCCTCTTTCACCTGGAGCACCAGCGGATCGCCGCCGTCCCGGCCGACCAGGAGGGCGACCCAGCAACGGGTGCCCACCGAGCCGACACCCACGACCTTGCGGGCCAGGTCCACGAACTCGTACCGGCTGAGGAGGTGCTGGCGGTCGCCGGTGAGGGTGTCCCGGTACTCGGAGAAGCCGGCCAGAAGGCTCTCGATGATGCGGGGCGGGTCGGCGCCGGCGAAGACCTCCGCGGCCGGGATCAGCAGGGGCGGGTCGGCCACGAAGCGGAGCGACCCGTCGACCCGCTCGGTGAGCTTGGCCATGGCCCGGAGGTGGTCCTTGCTCCGGCCCTTGGCGATGTTGCGGGCGAAGCCGGCCAGCACCTTGGATCCGGCCGCGTCGCCCCATCGGGCCACCAGCTCGGCCGCCCCCAGCTTGGCGTAGAAGATCTCGATGTTGCGCATGCCGGCGAACTCGTGGGTCGCCTCGCGGTAGGACCGGGCGGCCAGGGCCACCAGTTCGGCACAGCGTGCCCGGTCGTCGCCCCGGCTCCGGACGGCCACCTCGAAGCTGGCGCAGAGGCGCTTCACGTCCCACTCGAAGGGCCCCGGGATCGTCTCGTCGAAGTCGTTGACGTCGAAGAGGATCTCGCGCTCGGGGGAGGCGAACCCGCCGAAGTTGACCAGGTGGGCGTCGCCGCACAGTTGGACGTCGAGATGGGTGTGGGGCTCGTGGGCCAGGTCGGCGGCCATGACCGCGGCCGCACCCCGGAAGAAGGCGAAGGGCGAGGCGGCCATCCGTCCCGTCCGGATGGGCACGAGGTCGGGCACCCGGGTCAGCCCCTGGAGGGCGAGGATCTCGAGCGGGTCGGTCCGGTCCTGCGGCGGCCGCCACCCGGCGTGGCGCGAGCGCGGGACGAGCGAGCGCGCCCGGCGACCGTAGGCGGCGCGCTCGGCTGGGGTCAGGCGGGCCATCGGGCCATCATCGCACTGTCACGCCGGACCGCGCCCTCGGGCCCGCTCAGCCCTTGGATCTCCGGCGGCGCTGGCCGAGGTAGATCACCAGGCGGTCGACCACGGCCCCGAGCACGGCGGCGATGAGGATGACCCAGATGAGGCTGACCCTGGTGGTCGTCACCACGAAGCCGACCGGGACCGTCTCGGAGTTGTCGATGACGAAGGCGACGAGCAGGACCAGGCCGATGCCGCTCACCACCAGGCGGACGATGTCCCGGGTGTTGCGCTGCTTGCCGGTCGACTTCGGACCGGGTGATCCCGGAGTGGTGGCCATGGCTCCTCCTCGGCGGCTCCCGTGCGACGCACCCGCCCGGGCGACAGTACCCCTGTCGGGGCCGGCCGGGACGGAGCGTCGGCGCCGCGGGCTCAGGCCAGGAGCAGGGTGGCCTGGCGGGCGAAGTCGAGGACGGGGCCCGGGAAGATGCCGAAGACGACGCTGAAGGCCACGCAGGTGCCGATGGCCACGGCCGTGAGCCCGGGCACGGGCACCCGGCCGCGGGCGGCGACAGCGGCCTCGGGCGGGGCGTCGGTCAGGACCTGGAGGCTGGCCACCCCGTCGGCCGGCCCCGCCACCGGGACCGGGGGCAGGTTGGCCGACCCGGGCGCGGCGGCCGTCCCCACGTCGGCCAGGTCGCCCTCCATGCCCACGGGCGAGAACATGGTCACGGCCAGGCGCAGGTAGAAGAAGGCGGCGACGGCGGCGGACAGCATGGCCACGGCGGCCAGGGTGTACCCCTGGTCGGCGACGGACGCCTCGATGACCTCGAGCTTGGCCAGGAACCCGGTGGTGAACGGCATGCCGGCCTGCCCGAGCAGGAGCACGGCGAAGGCCAGGGCCATCACGGGCTGCCTGCGGGCCAGACCCCGGTAGTCGGTGATCCGGTTGCCGGTGTCGCCCGGCCGACCCATCACGGAGATGACGGCGAAGGTGCCGACGACGAGGAAGGTGTAGGTGAAGAGGTAGTAGAGGGAGGCCGAGACGCCGCGGGGGGAGGCGGCCACCACGCCGAGGAGGATGAACCCCACGTGGTTGATCGACGAGTAGGCCATCATGCGCTTGACGTCGCGCTGGGTGAGGGCGACGACGGCGCCGAGGACCAGGCTGAGCAGGGCCAGCATCCACACCACCGGCTGCCAGTCGACCCGCACCGTGACCAGGGAGGACACGAAGACCCTGAGGAGGGCGGCGAAGGCGCCCGCCTTGGCCACGGCGGCCATGAACCCCGTCACCGGGGAGGGCGACCCCTCGTAGACGTCGGGCGACCACATGTGGAAGGGCACGGCCGCGACCTTGAAGGCGAAGCCGACGAGCAGGAGGGCCATCCCCCCGAGGAGGACGCCGTTGGAGGCGACCACGTTGCGCGAGAGGAAGTCGGCGATCTGCGGCAGGTTGGTGGTGCCGGTGGCCCCGTAGGTGAGAGCGATGCCGTAGACGAACACCGCGGAGGAGAAGCCCCCGAGCACGAAGTACTTGAGGGCGCCTTCCCCCGACTGCGGCCGCCGGTGGTTGAAGGCGGCGAGCACGTAGAGGGCGATGGAGAGGATCTCGAGGCCGAGGAAGACGACGATGAGATCGTTGGCCGCCCCCATCATCATGGCGCCGGACGCCGACACCATGGCCAGCACGTGGAACTCCGGACCTTCGACGCCCTCCCGCTTCAGGTAGCCGTCGCCCACGAGGGCGGTGAGCAGCATGGCCGCGGCCACGGTCACCTGGACGAAGACGGCGAACCCGTCGAAGGCGATGGCGCCGGCGACCGTCACCGAGGGCCCGTGGGTGCGGACGTGGTCCCACTGCACCAGGGCGGCCACCAGGGCGGCCAGCGAGGTGGCCATGGCCACCCAGGTGCCGATCGACACGCCGAGGATGCGGCGGACCAGCGAGGAGGCGACCATGAGCACCACCGCGCCGCCGAGCATGATGACCATCGGCAGGATGCTCAGGTAGTCGACATGGGGCACGTCGATGGTGGTCGCGGCCGAGGCGAACAGGGCGGTCACGGGACACCCCCGGTGGACGGACGCTTGGCCGGGGCGGCCACCTGGGTGCGGGCGAGGCCGGCCGGGACGGGGGTGTGGGTCACGGTGTCGACGTGGATCACCAGCCGGTCGACCGAGGGCGTGATGCGGTCGAGGACCGGCTTGGGGAAGACGCCCAGCAGCACGATGAGCACGATGAGCGGGGCCACGACCAGGCGCTCGCCGGTCGAGAGGTCGGTGGTGCCCAGGTCCTCCTCGGCCGGCTCGCCGTGGAAGACCTGCTGGTAGGCCCAGAGCAGGTAGACCGCGGCCACGATGATCCCGGCCGTGGCGGCCACGGCCCACCACCGGTGGGCCACGAAGGTGCCGACGAGGATGAGGAACTCGCCGACGAAGCCGTTGAGACCGGGCACGCCGATGGAGGCCAGCATGGCCACCGTGAACACGCCGGCCAGCACCGGGGCGGGCGACTGGAGGCCGCGCAGCGAGCTGACCTGCCAGGTCCGGCGGCGCTCGTAGATCCACCCCACCAGGATGAAGAGGGTGGCCACGACCAGACCGTGGTTGACCATCTGGAGGACGCCGCCGGACAGCCCCTGGCTGTTGAGCGCGAAGGTGCCGAGGGCGATGAATCCGATCTGGGCCAGCGAGGAGTAGGCAAGGAGGCGCTTGAGGTCCCGTTGGACGCAGGCCACCAGGGCCCCGTAGACGATGCCGACCACGGCCAGGGTCAGCAGCAGCGGGGCCAGGGTCCGCGATGCCTGCGGGAACAGGTTGAGGTCGAACCGGATGATCCCGTAGGTGCCGAGCTTGGCCAGGACGGCCACGAGCAGGACGGCGCCGGCCGTCGGGGCCTGGCTGTAGGCGTCCGGCGACCAGGTGTGGAACGGGAAGAGCGGCGCCTTGACGGCGAAGGCGGCGGTGAAGGCCAGGAAGAGGAGGACGCCCTCGGTGCCCGAGACGTGGGTGTGCACCAGGGCCGGCAGGTAGAAGGTCAGGACGTGGGTCTGGGACCGGTGGAGGAAGGCGACCGCCACGATGCCCACCAGCAGGAAGGCCGACCCGGCGAAGGTGTACACGAAGAACTTGATGGCCGCGTACCCCCGACGGGCGTACCCCCACCCGCCGATGAGGAAGTAGGCGGGCACCAGGGTGAGCTCGAAGAAGAGGAAGAAGAGGATGAGGTCGAGGGCGATGAAGCTCCCCATGCAGGCCGCCTCGAGCAGCAGCATCCACCCCACGAACGACCGAGGGTCCCGACGGGCCCGGGCGCCGAGCATGGTGAGGGGGAAGAGCACCGCGGTCAGGAGGACGAGGAAGAGCGAGATGCCGTCGATGCCCACCGCCCAGCGGATCCCGAGCTGGGTGGCCCACACGTGCGAGCTCACCATCTGGTAGCCGCCGTCGTGGGCCTTGAAGGCCACGGTGACGGCGGCGGCCACGGCCAGGGTGACGGCGGTGACGGCCAGGCCGAGGGCCTCGTGGAACCAGGACGCCACCCGTCGGGACGGCACCAGGGCCACCGCCGCCGCCCCCACCGCGGGCACCAGGACCAGGACGGTCAGGTAGGGGAAGGACGACGCCATCAGGCCCACCACAGCCGGGTCAGCATGAAGCCCACGACGAACACGGTGCCGAGGACGATGCCCAGGACGTAATTGCGCACGTAGCCGGTCTGGGTGCGTCGGAGGAGCGACCCCGAGCCCTTGACCAGACCGGCCACGCCGTTCACCGCTCCGTCGACGACCTTGGAGTCGACGACGTCGGAGCAGAAGGCGGCCAGCCGTTGGGCGGGCCGGCCGAGCACGGCGTCGTAGAGCTCGTTGACGTACCACGACCGGCGGAGGAAGGTGCCCTCGAGCGGCGGGCGCTCGGCCGTCCTCGACCACAGGTGGAAGCCGACGGCCACGAACGTGACGGCCACGACGGCGTCGACGACGCCCAGCACCCACAGGGCGGTCCCGCTCAGGTGGTTGGCATAGAGGTTGGCCCCGAAGACGGGGTCCACCCACCGCCCGAGGTTGAACTGGCCGTTGGGGATGGCCATGACCCCGGCCACGGCGGCGAAGGCGGCGAGGATCCAGAGCGGGAGGGTCATGACCCAGGGGGACTCGTGCGGCTCACCGACGGGGCCCTCGGCGTGGTGGGCGCCCGGCTCGTCGTGGTGGGCGTCGACCGGCACGGCCGCCTTCCACCGGTCGGACCCGAAGAAGGCCAGGGCCGTGAGGCGGCTCATGTAGTAGGCGGTCAGACCGGCCGTCACGATCCCCACCACCCACAGGGCCGGGTGGGCGGCCCAGGTGTTGTCGAGCACGTCCCCCTTGGCCCAAAAGCCCGAGAGGGGGGGCACGGCGGCCAGGCACAGCCAGCCCACGGCGAAGGTGAGGAAGGTCACCGGCAGGTAGCGCCGCAGGTTGCCCATGCGCTTCAGGTCCTGCTCGTCGTGGAGGCCGTGGATCACCGAGCCGGACCCCAGGAAGAGGAGGCCCTTGAAGAAGGCGTGGGCCACCATGAGGAAGATGGCCGCGGTGTAGGCCCCCGAGCCGATGGCCAGGAACATGTACCCGAGCTGCGAGACGGTCGAGTAGGCGAGCACCTTCTTGATGTCCTGCTGGGCGCAGGCGATGGTGGCGGCCACGAAGGCGGTGGCCGCCCCGATGATGGCCACGGTGAGGGCGGCCGACGGGGAGGCGTGGAGCAGCGGGTTCACCCGGCACAGGAGGTAGACGCCGGCCGTCACCATGGTGGCGGCGTGGATCAGGGCGGACACCGGGGTCGGGCCCTCCATGGCGTCGGCCAGCCAGGGGAAGAGCGGGATCTGGGCCGACTTGCCCATGACCCCCACCAGCAGCAGGAGGCAGATGGCGGTGATGTTGGCCGAGCCGATCTCGGAGAGGTGGGCGAAGATGACCTGGTAGTCGGTCGTGTGCACGGTGGCGTAGGCGAGGAAGATGGCGACCAGGAAGCCGGCGTCGCCGATCCGGTTGTAGACGAACGCCTTCTTGCCGGCACTGGCCGCCGAGTCGCGGGTGAACCAGAAGGCCACGAGCAAGTACGAGCACGTCCCCACCCCCTCCCAGCCGACGAAGGTCATGACCAGGTTGTTCCCGAGCACCAGGATCAGCATCGAGGCCACGAAGAGGTTGAGGTAGAGGAAGAACTTGGAGAAGTCGCGGTCGCCGTGCATGTACCCGATCGAGTACAGGTGGATGAGGGCGCTGATGCCGGTGACGAACAGCACCATGGTCATGGCCAGCGGGTCGACGTACAGGGCGGCGCGGACCTGCAGGCGGTCCACCGGGATCCACGTCCAGAGGTCCTGGGTGAAGGTGCGCACCGGCGCGTGCACGGTGAGCAGGTCGAGGTAGACACCGACGGACACCAGGAACGAGGCACCCACGAACGCGGTCCCGATCCAGCCGGCCACCGGGTCGCCCAGCCGGCGACCGGCCACCAGTTGCACCCCGACGCCGACCAGGGGCAGCAGGATGATCAGGTAGGTCACGTGGAGCATCGGCCGGTCAGCCCTTCATCAGGTGGAGGTCGTCGGCGTTGGCGCTGGCCCGCCGCCGGAAGATGGCCACGACGATGCCGAGACCCACGACCACCTCGGCGGCCGCCACCACCAGCACGAAGAAGACCAGCACCTGGCCGCCGATGTCGTGGAGCTCGCGGGCGAAGGTGACGAAGGCCAGGTTGGCCGCGTTGAGCATGAGCTCGACGCACATGAACATGATGAGGACGTTGCGGCGCACCAGGACGCCGAGCGCGCCGATGGCGAAGAGGACGGTGCTCAACCCGAGGTACCAGCCGGCCGTGATGGTCACGGGTGCCTCTCCCCGGCGAGCGGGCCGGTCGATCCGGTGGCCGGCCCGGCGGTGGCCGGCCCGGCGGTGGCGCTCCCGTCCGCCCGGTCCGGCGCCCCGGTGGCCGCCCCGGTCGCGCCGTCGGCGGCGCCGGTCGCCGGGGCGCCCTCCTCGGCGCCGTCGGCGGCCTCGGGGTCGGCGCCCGACGGCGGTCGGCGGGCCAGGACCACGGCGCCCACCACGGCGATGATGAGGAGGGCGGCGGTGGCCTCGAAGGGGAAGAGGTAGGTGGTGTAGAGCGAGGTGCCGAGGAGCTCGACGTTGGGCTTCCCGGTGTCCACGCCGGCCACGTGCGAGGCTCCGGTCACCCAGTGGGAGACCTGGCCGAGGAGCAGGAGCCCGGTGGCGCCCAGCAGGACCAGGCCCACGGCGAGCGGCCGCTGGCCGCGCAGGGGGTCCCGGGCCACGTCCTCCTCGCGGTCGACGCCGAGGAACATGATGACGAACAGGAAGAGCACCACGATGGCACCGGCGTAGACGATGACCTGGACGGCGGCCAGGAACGACGCCCGCTGGAGCACGAAGAGCACCGCCACCCCAAACAGGGTCATGATCAGCATGAGGGCCGAGTGGACGGGGTTGCGGGCCACGACCACCCCCACCGCCCCGGCCAGTACCAGGGCGGCCGCCACCGAGAAGACGCTCACGTCCACCCACGAGGGGTGGGTGGTGACGGCGAGGAGCAGCGGGACGGCGCCGGTCACGCGTCCTCCTCGCCGCCCGGGGCCGGCAACCAGGTGTCCTCGTCCGCCGGGGCCGGCGGGCGGGCCAGGCCGGCCACGTCCCCGGCGGCGACGGCGTCGGCGTAGGCGGCGTCGGCACGCTCGCGGTGCTTGCGGCCGGCGCCGGGGGCGAAGCGCTCGATCTTCTCGAGCACCCGGCCGACGGCGCCACGGGGCCCGCGCTTCTCCTTCGGCAGGTCGGCCGGACGCAGGTGGCGCTCGAGGGTGTCGCGGAGCCGGAGGCTGCCGGTGGCGGCGTCGTCCCGCCGGCCGCTCTGGCCGCCCTCGGGCGTGCGCGTGCCGTACCCGAGCTCCCCCGACCACTGGACCTGGCCCTCGAAGGCGGCGTCGCCGGCGGGCGACGTCGCCCGCATCCAGCCCGACGTGTGGAGGTCGTCGCCCTCGCGCCAGTCCTCCCAGCGTTGCCGCCGCGGACGACCCTCGTCGTCGACCAGGAGCTCCTCTTTGGTGTAGATGGCGTCCGACCGGTTGGTGAAGGAGAACTCCATGAGCTTCGACTCGGTGATGGCCTCGGTCGGGCAGGCCTCGACGCACAGGTCGCAGTGGATGCAGCGGAGGAAGTTGATCTCGTAGACGTACCCGTACCTCTCGCCGGGAGAGACCGGGTGGTCGGGTGGGTTGTCGAGGCCGCGGACGTAGATGCAGTCGGCCGGGCACACCCCGGCGCACAGCTCGCAGCCGATGCACTTCTCCATGCCGTCCTCGTACCGGTTCAGGACGTGACGGCCGTGCTGGCGGGGCTGCTTCGGTCGCTTCTCCTCGGGGTACTGCCTCGTGACGGGCGGGCGGCCGAGGTGCTCGAGGGTGAGCTTGAAGCCGCCGAGGAAGTTCTGGCGGCTGCGGGGCGGTTCGGGGAAGGCCATCAGCGGTCACCCCTGCCGGGGGCGGGTGACGGGGCGGCCGGCCGGGTCCACAGGCGCCGGCCGACCGGGGGCACGATGGCCCGGGTGGCCTCGCGCTCGGCGCCGATGCCGAAGGCCCGGGCCAGCAGGACGGCTCCGACCGCGACGGCGGCCGTCATGGCCACGCCCCACCACCCGTCGACCAGGAAGCCGGCCACGACGAGCAGCCACCCGAGGGAGAGCGGGATCAGACGCTTCCACCCGAGATCCATCAGCTGGTCGTAGCGCAGCCGGGGCAGGGCGGCCCGGAGCCAGACGAAGACGAAGAGGAACACGATGGTCTTGCCCAGGAACCACAGGATGGGCCAGAGCCACTCGGTGTGGGGGATGTGGGGCACCGGCCCGTCCGGGCCTCCGAAGAAGAGGGTCACGGTGATGGCCGACATGGTGATGGTGTTCATGAACTCGGCCAGGAAGAAGAGGGCGAAGCGGATCGACGAGTACTCGGTCACGAAGCCGCCGACCAGCTCCGAGTCGGCCTCGACGAGGTCGAAGGGCGGGCGGTTGGTCTCGGCCACCACCGCCGTGAAGAAGATGAGGAAGGGGACCACGACCAGGCGGATGGCGTTCCACTGCCAGAGGTGGGGGGCCTGGGCGTCCACGATGGCCCGGGTGCTGAGCGATCCCGTGACCAGGACGACCATGACCACGGTCATGCCCAGGGCCGCCTCGTAGGAGATCATCTGGGCCGAGGCCCGCACCGATCCGAGCAGCGGGTACTTGGAGCC